>JBDSML010000033.1:0-38145 GCA_039915865.1 Gemmatimonadaceae bacterium
CGTTCGGCGACGTACGCCCGAAGCTGCTCGAGCGTGCTGATGCTGTCGTCGCGCAACGTCTTCTGCCAGTCACTCATCGCGTGGCTACTCCGCCCTCTCGTGTGGTGAGGCGTGTGGTGAGGATGATGCGGTCATCCGCCGGCGCATAGAAGTCGCGCACGCGGGCCGCCTCGGCATATCCGCCCCGTGCGTAGAACGCTCTCGTGTGTTCGTAATCGGCCCGCGACGACGTCTCGACGACGAGCAGTCGTGCCGCGCGACCACCGAGCTCACGCTCGACCCACTGCACCAGCGCGCGTCCCGCTCCGCGACCCTGCGCCGCAGGATCCACGGCGAGCCAGTACAGGTCGTACGTCCCCTCCGTTGCCGGCGTCGGCCCAAAGCACGCGTAACCGAGGAGGTGTTCGCGTTCGTCGAATGCACCGACAAATTCGTAACCGGGAAGAGCAAGAGCAGGTCCCTCGGTCGCGGCGCTCCTGTCGGGACGACAACTCTCGCCGAACGTCTCATCGAAGATCTCGAGCGCAACGGCGACTTCTTCGGACGAGAAGGCCGCCGTCGCGATGAGCAGCTCGCTGACGCGGGCGCGGTCTTCGGGTCGCAAGAGTGCGAGTCGCATCAGCCGCTACGCTCCGCCTGCGGGAAAGAGATCGAGATCCGAGATCGTCGTTGCGACACCGGAGAGCCGCTGCGCCTTCTCCCACCGCTCGGCAGTGGTACCGCCGTCGCGGGAGCGCTGGAGGCCGAGCTCGCAGATGCGCCGGACGAGCGCGCCATATTCGATGCCGGCGACCCGCGCCATGCGGGCAAGTCCGGCGTCGGGGGAGATGTCGGGGTTCGCGTTCACCTCGAGAATCCACGGGCGGCCGCGCTCGTCGATGCGAATGTCGACGCGGCCATAGCCGGTGCCGCCGACGATGCGCCATGCAGCCACCGCGACCTTCCGCAGCTGCGACGCGACACTCGCGGGCAGACGCGCGGGACAGCGCGGCGCCGAGCCGAGATCTTCGTCGGAGCCCTCTTCCCACTTGGATCGATACGTGACGATGCGCCACATCCCCTTGGGCATGTTCCCGAAGTCGATCTCGGCGATCGGGAGGACGGCGTCGCCGAGGATGCCGACGTTGACCTCGCGGCCTTCGACGTAGCGCTGGACGAGCACTTCGTCCCAGCGGTCGAGCATGACGCCGACGCGCTCGGTGAGTGCGCGCGTCGTGCGGACGACGGAGCGCTGCTCGATGCCGATGGACGCGTCTTCGGCGGCCGGCTTGCAGATGGCAGGAAAGCCGACGGCGGGAATCGGGCCGCCGCGACGGACGACGGCGAACTTCGGCACGGGGAGACCCGCGCGCTCGAGCGCGGCGTTCACGACGTGCTTGCGCAGCGTCACGGACGTCGTCCAGCTCGAGCTGCCGGTGTATGGCAGCGACAGCAGCTCGAGGACGGAGATGACCGGCGGCTCCAATGCGGCAACGCCGTCGATCGACTCGCAGAGATTGAAGACGAGGTCGACACGGGCGCGACGAAGCTTGTCGATCCACTTCGCGTCGGTCTGAACGGGCAGGCGGACGATCTCGTTGCCTTCGCTGGCGAGCGAGGCCTCGATGGCCTGGACGGTGCCGATGATCAGCTGATCGGCGGACGCCGCGCTCGCACCGTCGAACAGGATGCCGATCTTCACGAGTAGCTCCCGCCGAGTGCGACGCCTTGACGGTCGGCGGCGGCCAGGAGACATGCCCCGATCAATCCGTCGTAGCTCAAGCCGGCGGCGCGCGCCGCTTTCGGCAGACACGAGTTGTCGGCGATGTCGGGAAGAATTCCAGGCAGCGGGTTTACCTCGATGACATTGGCGCGACCGCTTGCGTCGAGGCGAACGTCGACGCGCGACCAGTCGCGACAGCCGAGCGCGTGATAGGCGCGCAGCACGACGTCTTCGATCTCGGCGCGGAGGCTGTCGGCGATCTTCGCCGGGCAGGAGAAGATGTCGAGCGGATTTTCAGGGCGGTCCCACAGCCACTTCGCCTCGAAGCCGTAGATCGGCAGCGCGCCGGTGGGGAGCGATGCGAAGTTCATCCCGACGATGGGAAGGACTTCTGCGCGCGCTCCGTTGCCGAGCACGCCGCAGGTGAACTCGGCGCCGGGAAGAAAGGTCTCGACGATCACGGGCTGGTCGTAGCGCTCTAACAGGTTGCGCACGACCGGCTCGAGGAGATCGGCGGAGGCGATGAAGTTCTTCTCCGTGATTCCCTTGGATGAGCCTTCGTGGACCGGCTTGGCGAAGAGCGGGAGTCGGAGCGTCGTCGCGGCGAGTGCGCGGAGATCCTCGGAGTTGCGAACGAGCCACCAGTCGGCCGTGGGGACGTCGTGCGCGCGGAGGATTTCCTTGGTGCGCGCCTTGTCGAGGCAGAGGGCGAGCGTGAACGGGTCGCTGCCGGAGTACGGGACGCCGTAGAACTCGCAGATGGCGGGGACGTGTGCTTCGCGATTCGGGCCGCGGAGTCCCTCGGCGATGTTGAAGACGATGTCGGGTCGCGCGTCGCGGAGGTTCAGCGGGAAGTCGTCGGTGGCCTCGAGGCGGATGACGTCGCCGCAAAGGGCGAGGGCGCTGGCGACGGCGTCGATGGTTTCGCGTGCGTCCCACTCGGCGTACTCGTCGTCGGGCGCGCATGACGGGGCGACGAGGGTGGCGAGGCCGGTGCCGCTACTGGGCGGCTCCTCGTCGGCGCGCGCCAGCTCGGCCGCGCTGTCCGCGGCGATGGGGTCAGGCTTTTGATTGTACGCGAAACCGATGCGCGTCATCCCATCCCGGAGTGGTGTGCTGCGCTGCCGTGCTACTCGTCGCGGACCGCGCACAATCTGGCGTCGATCATCGCGAAGCGCCTTGGCTCAGGCGTCGAACTCGTGCTACGCACGCGGGGCAAATCGCACGCCACGTGCAACGCGCCGAAGATACGTCGACTGTTTTTTTCGCGCAATGAAAAAAATCAGTCGATGCGATCAGACTTTGTGGTAGCTGATCTTCGCTGCTTCGCGACGATCGGTCGCCTCATAAATCTCGAAGTCGGAGAAGAAGGCGGGCGCTTCCTCGGTGAGCACGCGGAGCACCGCCACGGCGAGGCGGCGAATCTCCAGCTCGGCGCCTTCGCTGGAGCGGAGCTCGAGCATCGTGCGCCACGCGCGCGCATTGCCGGTGACGACGATCTTCGTCTCGGTCGAGTTGGGAAGGACGCCACGCGCCGCTTCGCGAGCCATCTTCCGGCGGTGCACCTTGTCGGCAACCCAGCCGTAGCGCTCCATGAGCTGGGACACCAGCGCGACGTACGCACTCTGCGCGCTCTCGATCTGCGTGCGCCATGCGCCCTCGAGGAGCTCGTCGCCGGCAATGGCCGGCGGGACGACGAAGTGCGCCTCGCTCTCGTCAACGTACCGCTGCGACAGCTGCGAGTAAGCGAACCCTGCACGATGTCGTACCAGTTCGTGCGTGAGCGAACGGCTCACACCCTCGAGAAGCAGCGAGTAGTTCGCATGCTCGAGGACACTGCCGTGTCCCTGCTTCTTGATGTTCTCGAGGTAGTCTCGCGTCGACCGGTTGGCCGGATTGTGCTGGCTCATGTAGCACAGCCGGCCGGCGAACTCCGCGAGCCGCTCGCCGTCGGTGCTCTCGCCCTGCCAGTGGACGGGCAAATGCTCGGGCGTACTGAACGCGGGACGCGAGAGCACGGTGACTTTCGGCTCGTAAAAGAGGCGAGGAGCGGAGGGAGCGGCAGCAGTCATGACATTCGTCGAGTTGGCGGAGCGGGAAAGTTATTCGAATTGACGCTCGTTTGCTGACGGCGAGGAAGGGCAATGAGCATGAGCGTGAGCGTGAGCCTCCACCATTGAGCAGGCCAGAGCTCGAGGCTCGAGCTGCAGCCCAAGCCCGAGCTCAACCTCCGACGAGCTCAGTGCTGGAGGCTCACGCTCTTCCTCGCGCTCAGGCTGATAGCTCAGCTTCAGCGAGTAGCTCGAGCCGGAACCGACCATAGGCGCGCCCGCGCTCCACTTCATTCAGTGCGGAGCGCGCCGCATCGGGAAGCGGAGGGAGGATGGGGTCGTACTTCACGCGATCCACCGCGCGCTCGCCCGGCAGCGGGACCTTCGCTCCTGGATTCAGCAGCATCTCCGGATCGAATGCGCGCTTCACCGCCGCGAACCGCTCGAGTGTCTCGTGCGGCCACACCTTGTCGAGCAACGGCGCACGGAGACGACCATCTCCATGCTCGCCCGACAACGTTCCGCCGAGCCTCGATGTGAGTGACGTCACATCTCCCAGCAGCCCGTCGACGCGCGCCCGCCAATCCGACTGACGCACATCGATCAGCGGATTCACATGCACGTGCGCATCACCCGCATGTCCGAAGATCACACCGCGGACGCCGCGCGCATCGAGCGCCGAGCGGACGCCGCGGACGTAGTCGGCGAGATTCGCCGGCGGCACGCAGCCATCCTCGATGAACTGCATCGACTTGAGCGCTGGATCGAGCCGACTGAGAATCGGACTCGCCGCATGGCGCAGCTCCCACATCGCCGCCTCGGTCGGAGGGTCGAGCGCGAGCGCGACCGTCGTCGCTCCGGCGGCGACGAACGCCCGCTCGAGCGCCGCGGCGAGCCGAGCGCATTCGTCGACGGAGTTGCCCTCGACCTCGGCGAGCAACACGGCCTCCGCCTGTGCGGGCGCAGGCACGTGCGCGCCGCCGCGGCGCGCGACGTCGAGGAAGGTGCGATCGAGTAGCTCACATGCGCTCGCAGCAGCGTCGCGTGCGGCTCCGGCGGCGATCACCGCCGCGTCGAGCGTGTCGAACGCACCGAGGATGCTCGCCGTTGCGGGCACGGAAGGCATCAGCCGGAGCTCGAGTCCGACGATGAGCGCGAGTGTGCCCTCGCTGCCCACGAGCAGGTCCACTAGCTCGCCGCTCTCGACGAACTCGGCGAGGCCGTACCCCGACGACTCCTTTCGCACGCCGGCATGTCGCGACGGCGCGGCGCGCTCGGCAGCGATGAGCGTGTCGGCGTCAGCGAGAAAGCGACGCACCGGCTCGACATCCGGGGGCGGCGCGCCTCGGCGCACTTCGGCGCGCGAGCCGTCGGCGAAGACGCAGTCGAGCGCGTTCACCCACGGACGCATCGAGCCATGGCGAAGCGTGTGTGCACCCGACGAGTTCGTGGACGCCATTCCACCGACGGTGCAGTACGCGCCGCTCGAGGGATCAACGGGGAAGCTCAATCCCACCTGACGCGCCGCGGCGTCGACCGCGTTGCGGAGGACACCGGGCTCGCAGCGAATGGATCGCGACTCCAGCTGGACAGCACCCAGCACGTTCAACCGGCTGAGGTCCACGATCACGCCGTCACCGATCGCGCCACCGGCCATGCTGCTTCCCGAGCCGCGCGGAATCAGCGGAACTGCTTCACGCGCGGCCCATCGCACGAGCGAGACGACATCGTCCGCGTCGGCAGGGACCGCCACTGCGCGCGGGATGATCTGTGCGATACCGGCCGCCTCGCTGTAGACGGCGCGTGCGTCGGCGTCGTCGCGGAAGATGCCGCGGAAGGCTGTTGGGTGTACGGATATGGTCATCAGCAGGGTGCTGTTACGGACCCGCCCTTGCATGTCGATACTGCCGATTGCCGGTCCTTTGCCGTCGGGTCGGGACGACAGGTGCTTTGTCTCGGAGTAAGTTCTCTACCGTGACGACAAGTCTAATGCCGGACACCGGCGAGCCAATGGAGTCCCGCGCCGCGCGCGACGCGGCGCGACTCGCGAGTGCGGAACGGTTCGGGCGCGACGTGTTGCCCGCCGTGTCGCGCACGTTCGCGCTGAGCATTCGTGTGCTGCCAGGCGCACTCGGGCGTGCGGTACTCGCCGCCTATCTGCTCTGTCGCATCGCCGACACGCTGGAGGATGAGCCGACGCTCCCCGCCGAAGAGAAGGCGGTGCTGCTCGACGAGCTCGCGCTCTGCTTCGAGGACTCGGTGGCCGCGGACGCCTTTCCGTCGCGCGTCGCGGAGCTCACCGGCGACGCCGCGCACGTGCGTCTCGCGAAGCACACCGATCTCGTGTTCGTCCTCTACCGGAATCTCCCGGCGGGAACGCAGGTCCACGTTCGTCGCTGGGTGGGCGAGATGATCGCGGGAATGCGGAAGTTCGTGCTGCTGTATCCGCACGGCATCCGGATCCAGAATCTCGAGGAGTACAAGGAGTACTGCTATTACGTCGCCGGCACGGTGGGCTACCTGCTCACCGATCTCTGGCACGAGCATGCGCCCAGCATCGGCGATCGGCAGTACGCGGTGCTGCGGGAGAAGTGTCGCGCCTTCGCCGAAGCGCTCCAGACGGTGAACATCCTCAAGGACGTCGCGACGGACGCCGAGCACGAGAACTCGATCTACATCCCCGAGGATCTCCTGCGTCTGCATGGCAGCAGCCACGCGACCATCCTCGAGGCAGACCGGCTGCTCGGCACTCGCCAGGCGCTGGCGACGCTCGTGCAGCTCGCCTGGCACGATCTCGAGGGGGCGCGCAGCTATCTCCTGTTGATTCCGCGCCGCGCCGTGCCGATCCGTCTCTTCTGCGTGTTGCCACTCTTGTTCGCATACGCCACGCTGCGCGACCTCACGCGAACGCCGCATGCGCTCGCTCGGCGCGAAGTGGTGAAGATCTCGCGGCGCGAAGTGAAGTCGCTCACGCTGATCGGGTTCCTCGTCATCATGAGCAATCGCGGCCTTGGCTGGCTCGCGGACCGCGCGATGCGGCGACCGTTCGTCGTCGCGGGAGTTCGCTAGTCAGCGGCGTCAGCGATCGGGCCGACGTCCGCCAACGGCTGCCGCGAGCATGCTGATGAGCGATGGCGGACGACCTGCCTCACCACGCTCGAGGCGGTCGAGCACCTGTTCGAGGGCGAGCTGTGCTCGCGCGACGGAGTTCCCGTGCGACGCGCGAGCGGCAGCGAAGGCGATCGGAACGACGACCGCCGCGGGAGCCATGACCGCGAGAACGGGAAAACTCAACACTGCCAGTATGCCCCCCGCGACGACCGACCCTCCGGTGAGCGCGATGTTCTGCTTCGCCATGACGGAGCGATAACCGTCGAGCTGCGCGTCGAGCCGCACGAGGACGCGGTTGGCATCCAGCGCGATGGCCGTGGCGCCGACGCTCGTGGCGCGAACGAGTGAATGGCCGCGACCACTGATGCCACGCCGCATCATGCCGACGAAGTCCCGACGCGCCTCCCACACGATGCGCTCGCCGAAGTAGCGCTGCGGAATGAGCGACTCTTCGCGCTGCATCCAGTCGTCGAGCGCCTTGAGCACTTGCTCCGGCGTCCCGCGCACCGTGCGCTCCGCCGCAGCACCGGCGCCTCCGTAGAGACTGGCCATCAAGCCAACGTCAGACACGGGTACGACGCTTCTCGTCCGCTCCTCGGCCAGCGCCTGGCGGAGATTGACGGGGTCGAGCCCGACTTCCTTCGCCAACGCCTCGAGCTGCGCTTCGGTGAGTCGGCCCTCGGGGTCGTTCGCGCTCGCGGCCTGCAGTTCGAGGGCGCGCGCGAGAATGCGATCGACGGATGCGCGGTCGATCGAGGTGGGAACGGGTGGACGCGGCGATTCAGACACGGTTCAAAGATAATTCATCGCGAGGGAAGGCCGGCGTCGCCCGAGGACCGACCTGGTGAGCGACCACCGACGATGGCCGCCGCCGCCAGATAGCCCGTCGCGTTCAGCGTCGTGAAGATCATGTCGGGCACGACGTCCACCGCCATGAGAAGACCGACCCCTTCCGGCGGCACGCCAACCGCCGCGAGCATCGGCGCGAGGATGACGAGCCACGAATGCGGCACGCCCGGCGTGCTGACGCTCAGGAGAATGCTCGCGACGAGCAGCGTGAGCATCTGCGTCGCGCCGATGTCCACGCCGTAGAGTCGCGCGAGAAACAGCGCGCCGGTGACCTTGGACACCGGCGACGCAATCTTGAACGTCGACGCCGCGAGCGGCAACACGAACCCGCTGACGGCCGGTGGAAGACGCAACACCCGCTCGGCCCCGTCGATGAGCGCGGGCAGAGCCGCAAGCGACGACGCCGTGCCGAAGGCGACGACCTGGCCGGGCAGCGCAGCGCGCGCGAACTGTCGCATGGGAATGCCGGTCACGAGTCGCACGACAGGATAGAGCAGGAGAATCATTCCAGTCGTCAGCACGAGCGTCGCTGCCGTGTAATAGCCGAATGCGCCAGCCGCCGCCGCGCCCAGCCGTGCCGTGGTCGGGACGATCAGCGCGAAGACGCCGATCGGCGCGAGCGCGATCACCCAGCGCACGAGCGTGAGCATCGCCTCGGCGAGCGCGCGAAAGAAGGTCAGCACCGGCTCGGCCGCTTCGGCCTTCATCCTCGACAGCGCCACCGCGAACAGCAGCGTGAAGACGATGAGTTGCAGGAGCGCGCCACTCGTCGCGGCCTGAACGGGATTCGACGGAACGAGGCCGACGAACCACTCGCGCAGTCCCGGCACGGAGTGAATAGCGGCCGTCGTCTCGCTGGCCATCGCCGCGACACTCGCGCGCAGCGTCGCGCTCGTCGCGGGATCGATCCTCAGCCAGTGCATCGACCACGTGACGGTGACGGCCGAGTAGACGCACGTGACGATCAACAATCCGAGGAAGGTGAGCAGCGATTGCCTGCCCAGCCGCCCGACGGCGGCGGTGCTGCGGTCGGCAACGCTCGAGATGAGCAGCGCGACGACGAGCGGAATGACGGTCATCCGGATCGCGTTGACCCAGAGCACGCCGAGTGGCTCGATGGACGTGGCCATCGCGAGTGCGCGCGGGTCGTGCGATGCAGCGACGCCCACGCCGATGGCGAGTCCGACGACCAGCGCGACGAGCACGCGACCGGTCGGCGAGACGATTATCGCTCTGGAACGCATGGTGACGTGACACTCCGCTTGGGCAATGGAGCTGCAACGATGCGCGACGGAGTCTTCGTGCGCCATCGCCATTGTGTCGTCGCGAGCCGGGCGATAGCCTCATGCCCCATGGTGACCCTGCAAGACATTCGTGGCGCGCACGCGCGCATCTCCGGGACGGTGCATCGCACCCCCGTGTTCGGCTCTCGCTCGCTCGCGTCGCTGGCTGGCGTGACGCGACTGGATCTCAAGTGCGAGAGCCTGCAAAAGACCGGCTCGTTCAAGGCACGCGGCGCGCTGAACAAGCTGAGCCAACTCTCGGCGGGGGAACACGCGCGCGGCGTGGTGACGGTGTCGGCGGGGAATCACGCGCAGGCGCTCGCGTGGGCGGCGCAACAGAGGGGCGTTCGCTGCACGGTGTGCATGCCAGCGGCGGCCGTTCAGTCGAAGGTGGACGCGAGCCGCGGCTACGGCGCGGAGGTCGTCCTGCACGGCACGAGCATGGATGCCTTTCAGAAGGCGCACGACCTCGCGAGCTCGGAAGGCTTCGTGTTCGTGCATCCGTTCGACGATGATCACATCATCCAGGGAACTGGGACGGTCGGGGTCGAGCTGCTCGAGCAGACCGAGGTACCCGACATCGTCGTCGTCCCTGTCGGGGGTGGTGGGCTGATTGCCGGTGTCGCCGTAGCGATCAAGGAGTCGAGTCCGGCGACGCGCGTCATCGGTGTCGAGCCGACGGCGGCGACGGTAATGCGGCAGAGCGTCGATGCGGGAAAGGCGTTGCGAGTGATGCCGGAGCTGACGATCGCCGATGGGCTCAGTGCGCCGATGGCCGGCGAGCGGAACTTCGAGATCGTGCAGCGCTATGTCGACGACATCGTGCTCGTCACCGATGAGGAGATCATGTACGCGATGCAGATGTTGCTGTCGCGCTGCAAGCTGCTAGCGGAAGGCGCCGGCGCGGCGGCGACGGCTGCGCTGCTCGCCGGACGAATTCCGGTGAAGGCAACGGACAAGGTCGTCGCGCTGGTGAGCGGCGGGAATGTGGATTTGGCTCGGCTGGGCGAGATCCTCGTCCGGCCCTAGATGCCGCCGAGGATGACGTCGAACTGTCGCACCAGCGCATCGCGGATGGAATCGGGCAACGCGAACGTACTCGCGAACATCGCCTTCGGATCCGTTGGCGGTGTCCTCCCGGTGGTCTGCAGGTAGAAGCGCATGTAGCCCGGCACGGCACTCGGAATCGTCCGCTCGAGCAACATCGCTCCGGCGCGCACCGCGGCAACCTGCTCATAGCGCGACGTCACCCCGGCACGCTGGTCCGCTGGCGTGGTGTTGTCGTCGATGGCAGCACTGGCCACCGCGCCCGTGATCTCGTGCGCCATCACGTACAACACCATCTCCGCCTCGCCATTGCTGTCGGGCATGGGACCGGCCACGGCATTGTCCGCCTTGCCGAAATGCACCGTGCGTCCCTCGCCACCGAGCGGAAGCGAGAGATACAGCTCGCCATTCTGCTGCTGCGTGTTGTTGAGGAAGCGCTGCAGCGACGGGCGCCACTGGCGCTGCCAGAGCGAATCCGCACGCCCGACGACAGCCGCATGCGACCGCGATTCGCCCGTCCAATAGTCGTGATAGAAGCGCCGGCTCTCGTCGTCGATGGATTCGGTGAGCAGTCGCAGCCACTCGCGATCGCCGACATTCTGGAAGGATGCGCCGAGGAGCCCGAAGTACGACCGCACGTTGGGGTCGGTCGAGTTGCCGGGATTGCCATTGTTGCGAACGAACAGGTCGATGACCTGCTTCATCTGCTCCCACGACGAGAAATAGAGCGGAAGGAACTGCCCGTTCGTCGCGAGTGACGGCTGGTTCAGGATGCGGTCCAGCAACTTGCCGCGATTGCTGTCGATCAACGTCGTCACGCCACGCTGACGACGCACCGTGTTCATGCGCTCCCGGTAGCCACGACGGAAATACGGCACGAACGTGGTGTCCGCATTGAGCAGCGCGTAGCTGTGCAGCCAGAGATCGACGTGCTCCTTCGTCCGGATTGGCCACGTCGTCTCCACCATCGGTGGCGTGACCGGTGGTTGCGACGGCAATCCAGTGGCGGGGCGCGGCGTGGGGACGGGGTTCGGTGTCGCGCCAGCGCAGGCGGACGCGAACGCCACGAGCGCGACGAAACTCGTGCGAGCGCGACGACCGCGCGGAACGAGGAATTCAGGACGAAAAGAAGTGCGCATGACTCGAATGGCGAAAGGGCCGACTACAGGCGTTGCCTCCACACAGTCGCAATCCATGCGCCGAAACACCGGCGAGACTCGTTCCGATCAACGAATGGAGCCTGTGGTTTCTGCTGGTGCCATTCCTGGGTCGACGCTATGTGGCGTTCCGGCCGCAGGTGACGCAGAACTTCCAGCCTCGCTCCAGCTCGCTCCCGCACGCGGGGCAGTGCACGATGGTGAGATCCTGGCCGCAATGCGGGCAGAAGCTGATCTGCCGGCCGGGCGGCAGGTCGCCCTTGCAGAACGCGCAGTGCTCGCCCACTTCGGGCACCGTGATCGGCTTTGCCGCGCGCCGCGCCGCCTCGGCGGCATTGGGACTCGTGCTCGGTTCCGACACGCTGGTCGAAGCGCGGGGAGTTCCTCCGCCGGTCGACGCGCGAAGTGGCGCCGCGGCCTCGCGTGTGATCGTGGTGGCACCGCCTGACATCCGACTGTGCGCACCGCTGTCGAGCGCCTGAAGCGCCTCCGGTGCCAGCGCGACATGCGTCGACGCAAAATCGCGAATGCGCGCCGTGTTCGGATTCGACGTCGTCTGCTCGGCCTTGAGCACGTCGCGCATCTTCTGGTCGACCACGAGATAGCCATGCGCGCCGGTGAGCAATTCCATCAGCGCGAGCTCGTAATCCTGATTGGTCTCGAGACCCAATTCGCGGCGGTGCAGCCGATACGGAAGGATCGTCTGATAGAGCTCGCCGACCTCGAACGGCTGCGTGAGGTACGGCGCAAAGCTGGCGCGGATGGTACGCACCAGATGGCGATACATCCGCTCGACGTCGTCCATGACTCCTCCTCCGATGTGTGTCGCGCCCGTGCTCATGGCTCAGGCCCGCGAGGTCGTGCGAGGCAATGGCCGGGCCGCCACGAATGGACGGTCGAGCGGGAACGGGGCGGGATCGACCTTCACGCGCTTCTTCTCCCGCTGTGCGCCGAGCCACGCGTCGAACTCCGACGTGCGCGCACCGTCGGAACTCGTCTGCTCCTTGGCCGCGGCGACGGCGAGGTCGTTCGCATATTCGTTCTGTGGATGGCCCGCATGGCCACGCACCCACTGCCACTGCGCGCGATGCGGCGTCGCCGCATCGACGAGGTCCTGCCACAGCCAGAGATTCTCGATCGGGCCCACTTTGCGCGTCCAGCCGCGCGCCGCCCAGCCATACACCCACTCCGTCATTCCCTTCACGAGATACTGGGAGTCGCTCGTGAAGACAACGCGAAAGATGCCGCCCTTGCGACCGATGACGCGAAATGCCTCGATCGCACTGCGCAGCGCCATCCTGTTGTTCGTCGTGGACGGCTCGGAGATCCAGTAATCCCACCGCCCAAGACGTTCCGTGGCGACATTCATGTACTCGATCACGCCAGCCGCACCGCCAGGGTTGTCGCCCTCGCGTCCGTTGCCGAGACACGATTCGTCGGCGTAGATGGCGACGAGGGGAAGCTCGGTGGACGTCGCGTCGGTCATCCGACGACCTCGATGCCTTCGAGCTCGTCGATGTAGAGCACGAGCTTGTCGCCCGTCGTGGGATGGTGTGCCTCGAGCGCCTCGCGTCCGCCGGTGACGCGCAGCCGATCGACGATCACCATGAACTCGGTGCCGCGACGCCACACCGAGAGCCGGCGACGATCCATGATGGCGCGCTCGAGCGCGTCGTACTGCGCGGCATTCAGTTGCGTGATCTTGTGACGTCGTGGCATGGAGCGAAAACGGCGGAGTCAGAAGCACCAGCGGCTGGCGAGCGAGCCAAAGACATCGGACGCACGATCGATCTCGTCCAGCGCAATGTACTCCTCGGCCGCATGTGCGAGGGAGATGTCCCCAGGTCCGAACAGCACGGTGGGAATGCCCGCCTCGTTCAGCAGTGCGGCGTCGGTCCACGCCGACATTCCCTCGATGCCTCCCGCTTCGCCATGCTCTTCCATCGCGTGCCTGAGCTCGTGGACGATCGGCGCGTTCACATCCACATCGCTCGGCCCCTGCATGAGGACCACACGAATGTCCGCGACGAAAGTATCGCGCCGTGCGCGGATGCGTTCGCAGGCAGCCTCGACCTCCTCGACGAAATCCGAAGCGCGTGACTTTCCCGGAATCGTGCGCCGCTCGAGCGTGAGCACGCAGCGGTCGGGGTACGTCGACATGCCGATGCCGCCCGAGACGAACGACGCGTGCAGCGAGCCGCGGCCGAGCAGCGGGTGCGTGAACAGCGGCAGGTCTTCGGCGTCGATGCGATCGAGCTCGGCGAGCAGGAGACCCGCGTGCCGAATCGCGTCGACACCGATTTCCCAGCGACTGCCGTGCGCGGCGCGGCCGGCGATCGTCACCTCGAGCCACACGAAGCCGCGATGCGCCGGCATGATGGCCAGGCTGGTCGGCTCGCCGATGATGGCGCCGTCGGCGCGAATGCCGCTGCGGACGAGCGCGCGCGTTCCCGCGCTGTCGTACTCCTCGTCGGCAACGGCGGCGAGGATGATCTCACCGCGGATCGCCGTCTGCGCCGCGCGCCACGCGCCGGCACACATCGCCGCGATGCCGCCCTTCATGTCGGCGGAGCCGCGGCCATACAGCTTGCCATCGCGCTCCTCTGCAGCGAAGGGCGCGTGCGTCATGCCATCCGTGCCGACGACGTCGAGATGGCCGTTGAACATGAGCGAACGTCCGCCGCGTGGCGTTCCGATGCGCGCGATGAGGTTGGGACGTCCGACCGCCGCGTCCTGCAGCTCGGTACGAAAGCCCCAGTCGTGAAGCACGTCGCGCAGGAAGACCGCGCACTCGCGCTCGCCCGGAGCGCCGCTGGTGAGCGTCGGATTGCGCGAATCAATCTTCACGAGCGCACGCGTGAGGGCGCGAGCGTCGCCTGGAGCAATCGGCGTCATCGGTGTTGGTGTGCGTCGGGTGAACCCTGGCCTTCGAGCAGTGCGACTACGTCGAAGCCAGTCGTATCGATGGCGTATGTTAGCCGTTCGCCAAGTGGAGCGAGCGCGTGCGCCACCTCATCTTCGCACCCTTTTGCGGCAATGGCGAGGACGCACCCACCGCCCGAGGCGCCCAGGGCCTTGCAGCCGAGGGCGCCGGCGCGTGCTGCCGTTTCGATGATGGTGTCGATGCGCGGGGTGGCGATGGACGGATGCAGTTCGCGCTGATGCACCCAATGTTCGCCGACCAGTGTGCCGAGCGCATCGAGGTCGGCGGCGCGGAGTGCGGTGGCCATCTCGAGGGCGAGCGACTTCATGCGGGCCAGCGCGTCGACGACGCGACGCTCCCCGGCAAGATAGGTATTGCGAACGGCGAGGATGGTGTCGCCCGAGATGCGCGACTCGCCGGTGTAGACGAGGATACCGCGGCGGGCGAGCTCGGTCTGCGTCTCGGCGGCGAGGTCGATTCGCTCGACGCCAATGGTGTCGCCGAACGAGAGAAGCAGGGCGCCGCCAAATGCGGCCGCGAAGTGATCCTGAAATCCGCCGGCCATCCCGAGCTCTTCGACTTCCGTCGCACGACTGCGCTCGGCGAGCGTCTGCGGATCGCGCGGTTCACTGGCGAGGACAGCCAGCGCACCGGCGAGCGCCACGCCCGCGGCGGACGATCCGCCGAGTCCTGCACCGAGTGGGTAGTCGCTTTCGAGATGGGCTTCGACGCCGGGGATGCGCGAACGGCGGAGCGCGGCGCGAATGAGGGTGTCGTCCGGCGCAGTGGTCGGTTGGTCGCGGATGGCGACATGCCCGCCTGTTGCGACGGTGGCCGTGGCGTAGCGGGTGATGGCGACGTTGCACACGGCGCCACCTTCGCGCTCGGTGTACGGCGGGACGTCGGTCCAGCCCCCGCCGAAGTCGAGTCGAGTGGGTGCGCGCGCGACGAGAGCGCGCGACACGCGCTATCGCTTCTTCTTGGCCGGCGCCTTTGCGCTCTTGCCGGCCGGCTTGGCTGCCGCTTTCGAACCTGCCTTGGCGGACTTGCCGGCCTTTGCCGTCGGCTTCGAGGCGGAACCCTTCATCGGCGTCTTGCTCGGCTTGGCCGCGGGCTTTGCAGGCGCCTTGGCGGCAGTCTTCGCGACCGTCTTGGGCGCGGGCTTGGCCGGAGCCTTGGCTGCGGGCTTGGCGCCGGCCGGCGCTGCGGCCGCTTTTGCGGGCGCAACCGGCGCCGGTGCGGGTGCAGTCGTGGGAGCGGGAGCTGCGTCGGCGGGCTTCACGACTGGGCGCGGGCCACCGGTGCGGAGCGAGAATGCACCGGGACGCTGCGGCGGCGCGTTGAGCATCGCGGCGGCGTTGGCGGCATCGCGGGCCGCCTTGTCGACGGCGGCCTTGTCCGCGGCGATCTTCGATGCGGTGGGCCGGACCTTCTCACTCGCCGGCTTCTTGGCGTGCGCGTCTTCGGCTTCGCGAATGAGCTTGTCGGCCTCTTCCTGTGTCATCTGACCGCGGCGGACCATGTACTGCACGAGGTCGCGAGCGCTTTCGATGGCGAAGCCGGCGAGGCCAGCGGCGGCGCTGATGACGTCTTTCATGGCGGCGGAGACCTTGCTGCCAGCCTCCTGGCTGATCAGCTGCGCCCGTTCGGCCATTTCGGCCACGGTGTCGCGCATGTCGGCGCCACGATGTCCGGGGCCACGACGCGGAGCTACCGGTGGGACGGCGGGGGCCTTCTCCTCCTCAATCTCCTTATCGACCATTGCCCGGACCGTTTCCGCGCTCGGGGGAATTGCTCCCCGTTTCATTGAAGGCCGCGCATCTGCGCACTAGCTTGCGCGCGAAGCGGCGGGGCCCGAGTTAACGCGGCAAGTATATGATTTTTCGACAGCTACGCAAGGTTTCCTGACACGTCGCGCGAACCAGATTCGCCCATTTTTCGCCTGTTTTAGCAGTGCAACGCCGCCTTCGGACGCCGACCAACTCTACTCTTAAAGCGACACCACAAAATCACCATATGCTCAATAACATAAAAGTGCTTGATTTGAGCCGAGTGCTTGCGGGGCCGCTCTGTACGATGATGTTGGGGGATATGGGGGCTGATGTACTGAAGGTAGAACGCCCGGATGGCGGCGACGAGACGCGCGGCTGGGGGCCCCCTTTCGACCCAAATGGAGAAAGCGCCTACTATCTGAGCATCAACCGCAACAAGCTCGGCGCCGCCCTCGACCTCGATTCCCCGGCGGATCGTCAGCTGCTCGAGGCGTTGCTCATCGAGGCGGATGTGGTCGTCGAGAACTTCCGGCCGGGTGTGCTGGCGAAGCGCGGGTTGGACGCCGGCCGGGTGCGGGCGCGACATCCGAGGATCGTGTGGTGCACGATTGCCGGGTTCGCGAATGAGCCTGACCGGCCGGGCTATGACTATGTGGTGCAGGCCGAGAGCGGCTGGATGTCCGTGACTGGCGAGGTGGGGGGCGCTCCGATGAAGCATGGGATTGCCCTGGCCGACGTGCTCGCCGGCAAGGACGCGACGATCGCCGTGCTTGGCGCGCTCGTTTCGCGGGCGGCGACCGGTGAAGGAGTGACCGTGGTCATCACGCTCGAGGAGAGCGCGGAGGCGGCGCTGGTGAATGTCGCGCAGAATGCGCTTGTCTCTGGCGCGGCACCGAAGCGGTGGGGAAATGCGCATGCGAACCTGGTACCGTACCAGCTGTTCGACGCGGCGGACCGGCCGATGGTGATTGCCGTCGGGAGTGATGCGCAGTGGTCGGCATGTGCGCGTGCGCTCGAGCTTCTCGAGCTCGCGGCGGACACGGAGCTCAGGACCAATGCGGGTCGTCTCGCGCATCGCGGTCGCGTGGTCGACGCGATGGGCGCCCGTGTGCGTGAGCGTTCGGCGGCGGAGTGGCGTGAGCGGCTCGATGCGGCTGGGGTGCCATGTGGCGTCGTGCGCTCGGTGCTCGAGGTGCTGGAGGACTCTGGTGGATCCGCGCTGACGGGGATGCCGATGGCTGTCCCGGGCACTTTGCGTCTTCGGCCACCGACGTTGGGAGAGCACACGGCGCTGGTTCGCGAGGCCGGGTGGGGCGCCTTTGCAGCGTCCGGGCACGCCGCCCTGTAGTGGTGATTTTGGGCCTGTCAACGACTCGTTGCGCGTCTGTTACGAGCCCAGCCGACGGCTCGTCCAGAGAACGTGGCGACTCGAATAGCGTCAAACGATGGGACTGCTACCCTGTCCCGAGCGCGAATACTGCGTTACTCTATCGTCGTGAGGACGACCGAGCCAGAACTGCTCGTTGATCAGGACGACTCTGATCAGCGCATCATCCAGCGTGTGCTCGCGGGAGACCGCGACGAATTCACGGTACTGATCACTCGGTACAGTGATCCGCTGTATCGACACGCGCTATGCATGACGGGAAGCCCGGATGTCGCGGAGGACATCCTGCAGCTGTCATTCATCAAGGCGTATCAGCATCTCGCGGAAGTTCGCGGCCGGTTCGATGCGTGGGTATTTCGCATCGTCGCGAATGGTTGCAAGGACTGGCTGAAGAACATTCGCCGCTCGCATCTCAGCTACGACGAGGACGATCAGCCCTCGGGCTACGCGACGCCGGAAGAAGAGCTGGACCGGACGGAGCTGCGTTCCGATCTCGATGTCGCACTGTCGTCGCTGCCGCCATCGCTGCGCGAGGCGTTCGTGATGAAGCACGTCGAAGGACGCTCGTATGAAGAGATGGCCGACCTCCTGGGGACGACGGTCGGCGCGTTGAAGATGCGTGTCCATCGTGCGCGTGAAGCGCTGCAGGCCTTACTCGAGGAAAAATATTCCTAACATGTTCGACGACATTCACTCCGAAGGCCTGGGCGAAGGCCGGAAGCGGGAACGCACGGGACATCCCGAGCGACCGCTCGCCGATCGTGAGGTGCCGCTTGGCCCGCCGAGCACCACCATCGCGACCGCGGTACATGCGTGGCTGGACGGCGAGACGCCGGAGCGCGATGCGCGTCGCGGGGACTGGTCGCGCGACGTCGAATTCTGGAAGCGTCTCGATGACGATCTCGCGATGCGGCGCCGCATGCGCACCCCTGCGCACCTGACGTCGCAGATCATGAACGCGATTCCGCAGCATGCGCCGCAGGTCATCACGCCGTGGTGGAAGCGCGAGTTCGTAGTGACGCCGTCGAGCGCAATCGTCGCCGTCGTTGCCTTGATGGCCGCCTCGGCTGCAGCAACGGCGCTCGTCCTTCGGTTGCCGCATTGAGCTGAACGGAAGATGACAAAGGCCGGCACTCTCGCGAGGGCTGGCTTTTTTTCTTTGTGAGCACTCGCACGAAGCGGACATAGTTCCTGCTTTGGGGTACCACCCACCGTGAATCCGGGCGCACAGCGCCCTGTCCGGTACCTCAACGCAGGAGTAGCAATGTTGTCTGTTTCGTCAATGCGTCGCGCATTCGTGCCCCTCGTCGCCGTCATGCTTTCGCCGGTCGCGGCCCACGCGCAGGAATCGCAGCTGTTCTCGTGGAGCGGTCGCGTGGACCGCGAGGTTCGGCTGACGATTCGCGGCTCACAGGCCTCCAACACCCAGGAGACCAGCATCCAGTCGCGCGCTCGGTTCCGCGTCAACGCGGCGCTGCCGGCGCAGGACGGCTCGTTGCGTATCGTGCGTGAGGCCGGTCGTGGCGACGTGCAGGTGATCCAGGAGCCGTCATCGCAGAATGGATACACCGCGATCATCCAGATCACGGACAACGAGGGCGGCGCCGACAACTATCGCATCAGCGCCTACTACGTGCCGTCGAACAGCGGCTATGGGCGCAAGGGCAATCGCGGCCGGGGCCAGGGCAACAACGGGCAGTATGGCAACGATCGGCGCGACGATCGCCGCGACGATCGGCGCGACGATGGGCGCGACGATCGGAATGATCGCGGACGCGGACGCAACGATGTCGATGCAGCGGCGCTCCGCTGGAGCGGTGACGTCGACGGCGAAGTGCTGATTACGTGGCGTGGCAACGACGTCGCCCAGCGCATTGTGAACGGCGCGCCGGTCCGTCGGGCGAGCAGCAACGTACTTGGCAAGCCGATGCAGGCCGCCCGTGACGGTCAGCTCTCGGTGAACACCCGTGAGGGACGCGGCCGCATCGAGGTGGTGCAGCAGCCGTCCGCGCAGAACCGGTATACGAGCATCATCCGCATCACCGATCCGGAGCGCGGCTACGGTCACTACGACTTCACTGCCAGGTTGCGCTAGTAGTTGACGGGAGGACGGTCCGGCGGGTCTTGCACGCAGACCGTCAGGCCGTTCCTTCCGCAGGACATGTCCAACCCGATCACGACTCCCACGACCACGACCGCTCCGCCGCTGAGGCAACGCGAGGATCTGGTCGTCCGCACGCGATTCGTGCCGCCGACTCTTCGGCGGCACATCATCGCGCGCCCTCGTGTGGAGGCGATCATCGCTCGCGCGGTGGAATACCCGCTCACCGTCGTGAAGGCGGAGCCGGGCTACGGAAAGACGACCGCCGTCGCCTCGTGGCTCGCCGGCGTCGAGCACGCGCAGGTGTGGTACAACGTCGGCGACACCGAGGCGGATCCGCACGTCTTCCTGCTGCACCTCGTGCAGGCACTGCGCTCGGTGGGTCCGACGATCGGCACACGCGCGCTCGAGTTGCTCGAGCAGGGTGACCGCGCGCCGCGACTCTGGGATTCGACGGTCGATGCGCTGAGCAATGACCTCCTCGACGGCCTGACGCGCAAGACGATACTCGTGCTCGACGACTACGATCGCGTCAACAGCTCGGAGGTGAACGCCATCATCGGGCGTCTCGTCGAGAGCATGCCGCCGTTGCTGCACCTCGTCATCACCGCGCGGCGCATGCCGAGCTTTCGCGGACGTGCGCGATGGCGCGCATCGGGCGAGATGCTCGAGGTGTCACGCAGCGACCTCGCCTTCACGATCGACGAAGTCGCCCTGCTGCTCGAGCGCCGCCTCGTCCAGGCCCCCTCGGCCGATGTGGCGAGAGCTGTCGCTGCCGAGACGGAAGGATGGCCCATCGCGCTGCAGATGCTCAGCGACAGTCTCGGCGCATCGCACGCCGATGCGCTCGACAGCCTGCTGCAGCGCATCCCGGGTCCGTCGGAGCTGTTGTTCGACTACCTCGCCGAAGAAGTGTTCTTGCGGCAGAGCGCGGAGATTCGCCGCTTTCTCGGCGAGACTGCGCTGCTGCGACGACTCGATGCAGAGACATGCGATCGCGTGCTCGGCGCAACGGATTCGGCGGAGACGCTGCGCTTTCTCGAGGACAGCTCGCTGTTCGTGAGCACGCACGGAAGTTTCCGCTATCACAATCTCTTCCGCGACTTCCTGGTGCGTCGCTCCGGTGTGTCCGAGGCGCGACGAGCGGAGCTGCATCGCAACGCAGCGGCGTACTACCTTGGGCGGCAGGATAACGAGGAGGCGGTGCATCACCTGCTCGCGGCGCGCGATCACGAGGGTGCGGCGACGGTGGTGGCGCGCATCGCGGGTCCGATGGCGGCGAGTGGACGTCACCAGACGATTCGCGGTTGGCTGGATCAACTGCCGCAGGCGGTGCTCGCGGAGTCGCCGGACCTGCTGTTCGCGTTCGCCGAGACGTCGCGCATCAGCTGTCGTTACGCGGAGGCGATTGCCGCCTATGTGAATGCGCGGGAGCAGTATCGGGCACGTGACGATCGCGCTGGTGAGCGCAAGGCCCTGCGCGGCCACGCGCTCTGCTTCCTCGACACGGTGCAGCCGGCGCGCGCCGAACCGCTGTTGCGCGAAGCGCTGCGGATGACGCGGGGGGACGTGGCAGCCCGACAGGGACTGTTTCTCCTGCTCGCCGAGAATCGGTTGAACGCGGGCGACATTCGGCGTGCAGAGCGGTTGTTTCGGGCGGTGCAGTGGGCGACGACGCACGAAGAGAATCCCGTGTTGAATCCGCGCGTCCATGTGCGTCGTGGTCGCTTCCGCGAAGCGCGAGAGACGATCGAGGCGAGTCTTCGCAGCGAGTCGGACGCCGACGCGCGGGCGCGGCCTCCGCGTTCGCATCGCGAGGCGGCGGCGCTGCTCGCGTGGACGAGCATCATGATCGGTGCGTCGGACGACGCGCGACAGCACGCCGCGGCCTCGCTGGAGATTGGACAGCTGCTCGGCTCACCGGTGGTGGAGTGCATCTCGCTCGGGAGGCTGGGGCAGTCGTGGCTCACCGGTCACGATTACGACCTCGCGCGTGCGATGACGTATTTCACCGACGCGCTGCGGATGGCGGAGCGAATCGATGTGGCGCGGTTCAAGGTGGAGCCGCTGTTGGGCATGACCATCGTGCACGGCATCGAGGGGTCGGTGGAGCAGGCGGAGGCGGCCGGTCGCGAGGCGCTGGCGATCCTGAAGGAGACGGGCGATCGGTATGTGCGAGGGGTGGTGTGCGTCGCGCTGGGAGCAGCGCTCACCAATGCGGGACGGTCGTCGGCGGAAGAGTGGTTGCGCGAGGCGATTCGCCAGGCGACCGAGTGTGGCGACCGGTTCGTGCCCTGCGTGGCGTCGTTGTGGCTGGCGATCCACTACGCGAAGACCGGGCAGGCGACGCTGGCTCGGCAGAGCTTTGCCCGCGCGCTCGAGCAGGCGCACGTGAACGACTATGGATTCGTGTTCGAGGGAACGGCGCTGTTGGCGCCGAAGAACCTGGCGGTGACGCGCGGTCTGTTGCGGCGGGCGCAGGAGCATCCCGAGGAAGGGGAGTATGCGCGCTCGTTGTCGTCGTTGCTCGATCCGGCGGTGAGTGCGAGCAGTGCGTCCGCCGCTGAGCCGTTGGCGACCGCGGCGCTCTACATCCAGACGCTTGGCCCATTTCGCGTGTGGCGAAAGGGACAGGAGATCGAGCGATCGGCGTGGGGACGTGAGAAGGCGCTGCACCTGTTGCAGCTGCTCGTGTGTCGGCGCGAGCGTCCGTTGCATCGCGAGGAGATTCTCGAGGCGCTGTGGAAGGACAGCGTGACGTCGACGGCGACGACCGGGCTGCGTGTCGCGCTGAGTGCGCTCAGGAATGCCTTGGAACCAGAGCGAGAGGCGGGAGTCGATTCGCCATTCGTGAAGCGCGATGGCGACACGATTCGCCTGGGTCTCGAGTTCGGCGTGCGTGTGGATGCGGATGAGTTCAGCCGGCTGTTGAAGGCGGCGCGCGCGCAGGAGACGTTGAACACGGACGAGTCGATCGCTCGATACGAGTCGGCGCTCGCGCTGTATCGCGGTGAATTCCTCGGCGACAATCGCTATGCGGAGTGGGCGGAGTCGGAGCGGCAGGAGCGGCGACGGGAGTTCATCGTGTCCGCGGAACGCCTGGCCGGCCTGCTGATTCGCTCAGGTGAATTCGAGCGCGCTGTGCGTTGGGCGGAGACGATGCTGCAGCACGATCCACTCTGGGAGCCGGCGTACACGCTGTTGATGGAGGCGTTCTGGCGGCAGGGCAATCGTGCGCTGGCCGTGCGTACGTTCAACCGGTGTCGCAAGCGGCTGAAGGAGGCACTCGGTGTGGCGCCGGGGAGCCGGACGATGTCGTTGCTCGAGAAGATCTCTCAGCGTGACGGAGGGGAGAGCATCGGGTAGAGGCGGAAGACCTCGGACGGGCAATGGAAGTTTGGAGAGCGACACAAACAGTTTGTCGGCCCTCGGTGCAAATCACTGCCGCGGCGGCCAACACATTATCCTGCAACGAGTTGAGTGTAGCGCGCCGGATTGTCTGTAACGCGGCTGTAACACCCCCGGAGCGCATCGCACGCACAGTCTCCACGAAGTCGACGGACGCACGGGTGCGTTCCGATCGTCCCCGATCCAGTGGAGATTACCCGCATGTACAATCCTTCGCGTTCCAATGCCGGTGCGCGCATCGTGCGCCGGCTCGGTGTGGTCGCGGCACTTCTCGTGTCCGCCGTCGCTGCTCCTTCGGACCTCATGGCTCAGGGAGGAACCGGCAGCATCGCCGGCGTCATTACGGATGCGGCGCACGTCGCCGTTGCCGGAGCACAGGTGAACGTCGTCGGCACACGACTCGCTGGCGTCAGCGATCTCGAAGGACGGTATCGCGTGAACGGTGTTCCCGTCGGCACGCAGGAGCTTCGGATTCAGCGCATCGGACAGAGGCCGCAGTCGGTGTCGAACGTCGACGTGCGCGCCGGCGCGGAGACGAAGGTCGACATCTCGGTGATCGCGGCACCGACGTCGCTCAGCGCAGTCGTCGTTTCGGCCTCGCGCCGAGTGGAGAAGGTGACGGACGCACCGGCGACGATCACGAGCATCAGTACCGAGCAACTCGACAACTCGGTCGGCAACAGCATCGCCAGCGCGTTCAAGGAAGTGAAGGGACTCGACTTCATCCAGGTCGGGATGACGGCTGTCGCGGTGAATGCGCGCGGATTCAACTCGTCGTTCAACAGCCGGGTGCTGTTCGTGGAAGACGGACGCATCTCCGTGATTCCCGAGAGCGGCTTGCCAACCGGTTCACTGACGCCGATCTCCAAGGTCGACTTGGCGGGCGTTGAAGTGCTCGTCGGGCCGGGCTCGGCGCTTTACGGTCCGGATGCGGCGAACGGCGTCATCTCGACGCGTACGAAGGATCCGCGCCAGTATCCGGGCCTCACACTCGAAGTCGCCGGCGGCAATCGCGGCTACAAGGACGTCCAGGGTCGCTACGCAGGCGTCACCAACAATCTCGGCTACAAGGTGACGGGCGAATATCAGGATGCGAACGACTGGAACAACAACCTGTCGTACAACTCGGGTGGGACGATCGTCGCGGCGGGCACGGCGGGCTCGGTGAAGGAAACGGATCTCAAGATTCCCATCGACTGGAAGTCGAGCGTCGCACGCGGCACTGGTGCGCTCGTCTACTACATGAACGACAACCGCCTCTCGTTCGACGCGGGCATGAGCAAAACCAATGGTGTCGCGCAGACGAGTGTCGGGCGCAACCAGCTCACGGACTGGGGCTACAACTATCTCCAGGCGCGCTACACCACGCCGCATCTCTACTTCAATGCGTATCGGGAGCAGTCGACGTCGGGGAAATCGTTCGCGCTGAACCGCTTCGCCGGACAACAGCTCACGGCGGCGAACGCGTCGCTGACGCCGGATTCGCTGCGCCTGCTCGCCGATTGGCCGAGCGACGGGCGTCTCATGGCGGCGGAAGCGCAGGCGAACTACATCATCGCACCGGCGCTCAACACCGCGCTCGTGTTCGGCGCGCAGTATCGTGATGACGTCGTGAGCAGCGACCGCCAGTGGCTCACTGACCGCGTGACGAAGAAGGACATCAGCAACACGCAGAAGGGCTACTACGCGCAGACGACGACGCCGTTCAGCCAGTACCTCGACGTCGTGCTCGCGGGTCGTCTCGACTATCCGACGACGTATGACAAGCAGTTCAGCCCGAAGGCGGGCGTCGTCGTGAAGCCGATGGCCGACCAGGCGTTCCGCGTCACGTACAACCGTGCGTACAAGTCGCCGACGATTCTCCAGACGAACTTCTTCATCCCGGATTGGACGTCGATCATCTCGATCTACGGCAACACCGATGGCTTCACGGTGAAGAACGCCGCGGGCGCGACGACGGCGACGTTCAAGCCGCTCGTGCCGGAGACCAACAAGACGTGGGAGTTCGGGTACAAGGGCGTCCTCGCGCGCCGCGTCTATCTCGACGGCACGTACTACCACTCGAACTACGAGAACTTCCTCAGCCCGCTGGCCGTCATCGCGAATCCGTTCACGGGCGCGGCGGCGACGTTTGCATCACCGACGGCGAACCCGAATGGCATCCCGGTGAACGCGGCCGGCAACATCGTGAACGCGGCCGGAGTGACGCCGGTGATGCTCACCTACTTCAACATCGGTGCGGCGACGATCTCTGGCGTCGACATCGGGGCGAACGTCTACGCGACCGACAAGCTCGAGCTGCGCGGCACGCTGTCGACGGTGAAGCTCTCCAACCTCAATGTCCCGGCGGTGTACGCCGAAGCCACGGCACTCAACGCACCGGGCACGAAGTGGACGCTCGGCGCCACGATGCGCGACATCGGACCGGCGACGGCAGGCATGACCTTCCGCAACGTCAACAGCTATTTCTTCCGCTCGGGCTCCAACCTGGGTGTCATCCCGACCTTCGGTACGCTCGACGCGAGCGTGAACGTGAAGGCGCCGGCGATGCAGAACGTGTTGGTGAACCTGAGCGTGAGCAACCTGTTCTCGTGCACGGCGAACAGCGTCACGTACGTCGCGGGCACGACGCCGGCGAACTCGCAGATCGCGACGGAAGATCGCGGCTGCGGCTTCAACCGGAAGCACAGCGAGATGGTGAACATGCCGCAGATCGGCACGATGCTGTTCCTCGGCATGCGCATCTCACGGTAATGGCGACCACCGTCAGTGGCGTTTCCGTCAGTGGCGCTTCCCTCGCCACATCGCAGACACGGAACGTGGGTGGTCTCGAGATGTTCTACCTCGACGCCCCCGGCGCGAAGGGCGCGTCGCCGATTGTCCTGCTGCACGGACTGTCGGCGAACGCGAGTTCCTTCGCGGGGATCATCGCCGCGGGACTGAGCCCGGCGTTCCGTGTGATCGCGCCAGATCTGCGCGGCCGAGCGCGGAGTGGGAAGCCGGAGAGTGGGTATGAGATGGCCGATCATGCGCGGGATGTGATCGCACTGCTCGATTCCCTCGGTCTCGACCGCGTGGTGCTTGCCGGACACTCGTTCGGCGGGTATCTCGCCATCTACATTGCGGCGCACTATCCAGCGCGTGTCTCGAAGCTCGTGGTGATCGACGCGGCAATCTCGTCCCACCCGCGGATCGGCGTGCTGCTCAAGCCGTCGCTCGATCGGCTGACGCGGACCTTTGCGTCGGCGGACGAATATCTGGCAGCGATCCGCTCCGCGCCGTACATGAATGGCATGTGGGACGATGCGGCGGAGTCGTACTTTCGGGCGGAGCTGATGGAGCATCCGGATGGCAGCGTGGGATCGGCGACGAGCAATGCGGCGATCGGCCAGGCGGCGATGGGCGTGGCGACGGAGCCATGGCTGGCCCACGTCCAGCAGGTGACCGCACCCGTGTTGCTGCTGAATGCGGTCGGGCCGTTCGGGCCGCCGGACGCGCCGCCGTTGTTCGATGAGCAGGTGGCGCGCGCCACGGCGCGAGCGTTCACGAATGCGACGTACGCCATCGTGCCGGGCAATCACATCACGTTGCTGTTCGGCGCTAATGCGTCGGCCGTTCGTCGCGAGATCGAGCAGTTCGCGGGCGAGGGCGTGGCGTGAGTGTGTCGGCTGTCGCGAGTGCGGTGCCGCTCGACGGATCGACATCGAGCGATGTGGATCTCGAGCACGCGACGACGAAGGGCGTGGGGCGCCGGATTCTCCCGTTCGTCTTCGTGCTGTACGTCTTCAACTTTCTCGACCGCTCGAACGTTGGCCTCGCCGCGTTGCAGATGAACAAGGATCTCGGCTTCAGTTCCACGGCGTTCGGGTTGGGGGCGGGGATCTTCTTCATCGGCTACGCGCTGTTCGAGGTGCCGAGCAACCTGGTGCTGGTGAAGGTCGGTGCTCGACGGTGGATCGCGCGGATCATGATCACGTGGGGGTTGATCGCCGTGGCGATGATGTTCGTGCGGACGCCGCTCCAGTTCTATGTGCTGCGGTTCTCGCTGGGTGTGGCCGAGGCGGGCTTCTTCCCGGCGATCATCTACTATCTGAGCCAGTGGTTTCCCGCGTCGATGCGCGCGAAGTCGCTAGCGCTGTTCATGATCGCCATACCGTTGTCCGGGTTGCTGGGCGGTCCGCTCGGCGGATGGTTGCTCGGCTTCGATGGCCGACTCGGGTTGCAGGGATGGCAGTGGCTGTTCCTCATCGAGGGTGTGCCGTCGGTGGTGTTGGGCTTCGTGACGCTCCGGTATCTCACGGAGCGGCCGGAGGACGCGCAGTGGCTGACGGTCGAGCAGCGTACGTGGTTGACGCGTCGGTTGGAGCAGGACAGGCGCGAGCACCCGGCGCCGCATGGCTTGCCGCCGCTGCGCGCGCTCCTGCACCCGCTGGTATGGCTTGCGGCGATCATCCAGCTGCTGCTGACGACGGCGAGCTACGCGTATCTCTTCTGGGGGCCGTTGCTCATCCGCGAGACGCTGCACGTCAGCAACTTCGCGACGGGGATGCTCACGGGCGCCATCGCTGTGATCAGTGCTGTCGGGCTGTTGCTCGTCGGTGCGAGCTCGGATCGTACGGGCGAGCGACCGGGCCATGCAGCTGCATGTGCGGCCTTTGCGATGCTCGGCTGCATCGGTGCGGCGGCGACGGCCGATCCTGTGTGGCGCTTTGCCAGCCTGGCCTTGATGCAGATATCGGTGGTGAGCTTCCTTGCGCCGTTCGTCACGATTCCGACGATGCTCCTGAGCGGCGGCTCGGCGGCGGTCGGCATTGCGCTGGTGAATGCGATCGGGAGTGTGGGCGGATTCATCGGCCCGTATCTCATCGGATTTCTTCGCACGCGCACGGGTAGAGACGAGAGTGCATTCGTCGTCCTCGCTGTCATGGCGGCGGTGGCGACGGGGATTCTCCTGTCCCTGAAGCGGAGCCCGCTGCTGGCGCGTCGGATGACATCGTCATGAACGTCGGATCACTGGTCGCGCGGCATGCGCGCTATCGTGGCGATCATCCGGCGCTCGTGTGCGGCGAGACACGACTCACGTGGTCGGAGCTCTCGGCGCGCGTGAACCAGCTCGCGAATGCGCTGCTCTCGCTCGGCCTGGCCAAGGGCGACAAGCTGGCGGTGGTGATGCCGAATTGTCCCGAAGTGCTCGAGACATACTGGGCAGCGATCCAGATTGGCGTGGTGCTCGTGCCGTTGAGTCCATTGCTGCGCGGGCCGGCGCTCGCGGCGCTGCTGCGCGACTCGGATTCGGTGGCGATCATCCTGGGCTACGGGATGATGGACGAGATCGACTCCGTGCGCGCCGAGCTCCCGGCGATCGAGACGCGTCGCTTCCTCAAGCTGGGCGGAGCGAAGCGCGACGGCTACACCGAGTACGAGGCGCTCGTGTCGGAGCAGCCGGCCGAGGCGCCGTCGCATGTAGAGATCGGCAACGACGACGTGTTCAACATCGTCTACAGCAGTGGGACGACGGGCATGCCGAAGGGCATCGTCCACACGCACTACATTCGCGCAAACTACTGCACGCATTTCGCGAGCACCTGGCGGATGACGCCGGAGAGCGTGGTAATGCATGCGGGGTCGCTTGTCTTCAACGGCGCCTTCGTGACGCTGATGCCTGCGCTGTTTCTCGGCACGACGTACGTGCTGCAGGCGCGGTTCGATGCGGTGGAGTTCATCGAGACCGTCGCACGCGAGAAGGTGACGCACGTGATGATGGTGCCGTCGCAGATTCTCGCCGTGATGAATGCGCCGAACTTTTCGGCAGCGAAGCTGGCCACATTGCAGATGCTCGGTTCCGTCGGAGCGCCGCTGCATCGGCAGCACAAGGATCGGCTCACGGCGGCGTTGCCGGGGATCTTTTACGAGCTATATGGGCTGACCGAGGGTGTGATCACGATCCTCGACAAGGAGGATGTGGCGAGAAAGGCGGGTTCCGTTGGCGGCCCGCAACCGTTCTTCGAGCTGCGAATTGCGGACGCAGATGGATCGGATGTCGCGCCGGGCGAGGTGGGCGAGATCGTCGGACGAGGTCCACTTTTGATGCCTGGCTACTACAAGCGGCCGGATCTCACTGCCGATGCGATTCGTCACGGATGGATGTTCACGGGCGATATGGGCTACCTGGATGCGGATGGATATCTGTATCTGGTCGACAGGAAGAAGGACCTGATCATCTCCGGCGGCGTGAACGTCTATCCGAAGGACATCGAGGAAGTGGTGGTGACGCATCCCGATGTGGTCGAGGCGGCGGTGTTTGGCATTCCGAATGAAAAATGGGGCGAGGCGCCGATGGGTGCAGTCGTCCTGCGACCAGGCGCTCTCGTGGATGAAGTCACGCTCAAGGGCTGGGTGAATGAGCGGGTTGGTGCGCGGTATCAACAGCTGTGCGCTGTGGTCATCCTGACGGAGTTTCCGCGCAATGCGGCAGGGAAGACGCTGAAGCGGTTGATGCGCGACGAATACTGGAAAGGTCTGGATGTGAAGATCTGACGGTTGGAATTCGCGGAGTCTCGAACAGCGGTTCGAGAGGAAAGAGCGGAAAGAAACCAAAAAGGCAGGATCAGCTCCGTAGTCAATCCGGCATTTTCTGTCGCCTTCTGCTCTTTCTCGTCGCCGCTTTCTTTTACGTGCGCACCCACAACAAGTGAATCCTGAGTTTTCATGAAATTGGAAGGCAAAGTCGCACTCGTTTCCGGCTCGGGGCGAGGCATTGGGCGAGCGGTCGCGCTGAAGCTCGCGAGTGAAGGCGCGCGCGTCGTCGTGAACGATCTCGAGTCCGGTCCCACGAACGAGGTGGCGGAGGAGATTCGTGCCGCGGGTGGAACTGCCGTGGCGTATTCCGGCGACGTGACGGCGCGTGATTTTGGCGATCGGTTTGTGACCTGCGCGCTCGAAACCTTCGGTGGGCTGGACATCATCGTGAACAACGCCGGCTACACCTGGGACAGCGTCATCCAGAAGATGACCGACGAGCAATTCCAGGCGGTGATGGACGTGCACGTCGTGGCGCCATTCCGGATTCTGCGCGCCGCCGCTGAGCCAATCAGAGGGTTCAGCAAGGCCGAGGCGGCCGAGGGGCGCGAGGTGTTCCGGAAAGTGGTGAACATTTCGTCGGTGTCCGGGCTCGGTGGAAATGCCGGGCAGGTGAACTACGCAACGGCGAAAGCAGCGATGGTCGGCATGACGAAAACGCTTGCCAAGGAGTGGGGCCGCTACAAGGTGAACGTGAACTGCGTGGCGTTCGGGTTCATCAGGACGCGCATGACGCAGCCGATCGTCTCGGAGGCGGACGCATCTGGCGAAGTGCGGAAGGTTGGTGTGCAGCCCGCGCTCATCGAGCATCTCGAGCAGAATGCGATCCCGATTGGCCGGCTGGGTACGCCGGAGGAAGCGGCAGATGGCGTGTATCTCTTCTGCTCGCCGGAGTCGAACTACATCTCGGGTCAGGTGGTGACGGTCGGGGGAGGGATCACGTTCTGAGCATGCGACTTTGGATCGTCGCGCTGGTGGTTGCCGGTGCGTGCGCGCGCGCGCAATCGCCTGTCATGCCTGCACCGATGACGCGGACGACGTTCACGAATGCACAGGGCTCGCGCGAGCTCGTGGTGTTCACGCCGTCGTCGTTGCCGAGCAAGCCGGAAGCGCGCGCGATGGTGGTGATGCTGCATGGCTGTGCGCAGACGGCGGACGACCTGGCGCGCGGGACGCGCATGAATGCGGTGGCCGAGCGTGAACGATTCATCGTGGTGTATCCGGAGCAGCCGGCGTCGGCGAATCCCCAGAAGTGCTGGAACTGGTTCCTGCCCGACAACGTGGTGCGCGACAAGGGCGAGACGGCGTTACTCGCGGGGCTGATCGACTCGGTGGCGCGTGCGCATGGAGTCGGACGCGTGTCGGTCGTCGGGATGTCGGCGGGTGCGGCGATGGCGGAGAATCTCGCGGTCGCGTATCCGGAGCGATATGCCGCTCTTGCGTTGCATTCGGGCATTCCCGCGTTTGCGGCGACGGACGTGATGGGCGCGCTCACCGCGATGCGGCAGGGCGCGACGGACGGCGACGCGCTGGGCGCAGCGGCGCTCGCGGCGATGGGGTCCCGCGCGCGGCCGATTCCCGTGATCGCGCTGCACGGCAGCGACGACAAGATCGTGTCGCCGAACAATCTCGAGGCGACGGTGCGTCAGTGGAGGGTGGTGAACGCGGGCGGGGCGAGCGTCGAGAAAGTGGTGCTCGACGGCGTGGGACACGCGTGGAGCGGAGGGTCGGCGGAGGGGACGTTCACGGCGCCGACAGGGCCGGATGCGACGGAGATGATCGTCGCCTTCCTGAAGCGAGTGAAAGCGATCGGGTAATCAAGTCGCATCGCGCCGGGTGCGGTCGGGCTGTATGATACTCGCACCCGATCACATCGCCCAGCGCCCGCGAGCTCGATGCATCGATTGCTGCCAGGCCTCCTCATCGCTGTCGTCGCAACCGCGAGTGCGGCGCAAGCACCGCCGCCGGCGAGCAGCGAGCTCGCGCCACAGGTGGTCTCGCTGGCGGACCTCAGCGCCTTTCGGACGACGAGCGCCAACTGGCGAATCGCCGGCAATGTGTCGGCAGATCGGAACCGTGCACTCGCGCTCCTCGCGACGCCCGGCAGTGGCGTCCTCGTCAACATGCCGACGACAGCCGCCCGCGCGCCGCTGGTCTCGACATGGGAGCATGGCGACATCGACCTCTCGTTCGACGTGATGGTGCCGAAAGGGGCAAGCTCCGGCGTGTACCTCATGGGGCGCTATGAGGTGAGTCTCGCCGACAGCTGGTCGCCTCGCGTTCCAACGTCGGCAGATCTCGGCGGCATCGCCGGCACTCCGCCACGGCAGAACGCGAGTCGAGCGCCGGGTCTCTGGCAGCACGTCGACATCATGTTCCGCGCGCCGACGTTCGATGGAGGAAGGAAGATCGCGAATGCGCGGTTCGCCAGGGTGATGGTGAATGGCGTCGCCGTGCACGAAAATGTCGAAGTCGCTGGCCCGACGCGCGGCGCCGCGTTCACGGATGAGCGCGAGACCGGAGCATTGGTGATTCGTGGCGACGGAGGTCCAATCGCGCTGCGGAACATCCGGTACAAGTCGTACGCCGGTGAGGTGAAGTTGTCCGGCCTCCACTATCGCGTATTCCAGGGCGCGCCGATGGACTCGTCGTACGTGGCGACGCACGCGTTCGTGCATCCCGGCGACGCGACGTTCATCTCCGCCAACACCGTCTCGGTGCAGGATCAGTTCGCACTTGCCTACGACGGCACGCTGACGACACCGACGACAGGACGCTATCGATTCACGCTCGACCTCGGGTGGATCGGCAACGACTCGGCAACGCGTGGCGCGCGTGTCGGCGGAGGGAAACTCACGATTGATGGCGTGCCTGTACTCGTGCACAGCGGCGGCGACCGGCGCAGCTACGCGGATCGCGAACTGCCCGCCGGGCCGCATCCATTCTCGGTGAGCTTTTACAAGAACCGTCCGTCATTCAACCGGCGCAACGTTGCGCTCTGGGTGGAAGGGCCGGGCGTCGCGCGGCAGCCACTGCATGACGAAGGTGAAGCGATCGCCGCGAATGCTCCCGTGAATCCGATCGTCGTCGATCAGGAAGTGGAGCCTGTGTTGATCCGCAGCTTCCTTCGTCACCGCAACACGAAGCGCGTCACCGCGGTGTCCGTCGCCGATCCGCGCGGCGTGCACTACAGCTACGACATGGCGCAAGGCGCGTTGCTCTACGCATGGCGCGGGCCCTTTCTCGAGACGACGCAGATGTGGCACGAGCGCGGCGAAGACCAGACTGCCGAACCGCTCGGCAGCGTGCTCACACTGCCGGGAACGCCGACGCTCGTGTTTCTCGACGATGCGAAGGCGACGTGGCCGGATTCAATCGTCGACGAGCGAGCGCTCCAGCGCGACGGATATCGACTCAACGCGTCGCGGCATCCGACCTTTCTCTATCGTGTGCGCAACGTCGTGGTCGAAGACGCCATCCGCCCCGGGAACGATGGTCTCTCCCTGCGGCGGGAGTTGCACCTGCTCGGAACGGCGAATGGGCTGTATGTCCAGCTCGCGCAGGGTGACCACATCACGCGCGAGCGCGACGGGTCGTACGTCGTGGGCGACAGGAGCTTCTACGTCACCCTGCCCGGTGGCGGCACGCCGCCGGGCATCCGCACCGTGAATGGTCGAGACGAGTTGCTCATGCCGGTGCGCTTCGATCGTGGTGAAGCCAGGATCGTCTACACCATCGTCTGGTAGTCCGATGAAACTCTCGATCCATCTCGGCATCGCTCTTCTCGTCGCGGCGACGTCCGTCGCGACCGCGCAGCGACCACCGGGCGACAGTGTTCGCGGCGCCACCGAGAATGACTACTACCGGTTGCTCACCGTTCCCATCCCCGAGGGTATCGTGCTCGAGGTGGGTGGTCTCGAGACACTGCCCGATGGACGACTCGCCGTGGCGACGCGCCGAGGGGAGGTGTGGATCATCGAGAATCCGGGCAGCCTGAATGGTGGGCGACCGCACTTCACGCGCTTCGCGCAGGGGTTACACGAGGCGCTCGGCCTCTCCTACCGTGACGGCGCGTTGTACGCGGCGCAGCGCAGCGAGTTGACGCGACTTCGTGACGTCGATGGAGACGGACGAGCCGATCGATACGAGACCGTCTACTCATGGCCGCTGTCGGGCAACTATCACGAATACTCCTTCGGGCCGGTGTTCTCGCCGAAGGGGGACATGATCGTGACGCTCAATCTCGCATGGGTTGGCTATGGCGAGAGCTTCGTGAAGTGGCGCGGGTGGATGCTGCAGATCGATCCGAAGGGGACGATGACGCCTATCGCCGCCGGATTCCGGTCACCGTCGAGCTTCGGGTACAACCTCGACGGCGACCTGTTCTACTCGGAGAATCAGGGCGATTGGGTGGGATCGGGCGGGATCACGCATGTGGAGTCGGGCGACTTCGTCGGCAACCCCATGGGGCTCAAGTGGTCGAGCGAGCCAGGATCGCCGGTGAAGCTGACGAAGGCGGACATTCCCGATACCGGCGAACCCAAGTTCGAGGTCGCGAAGCGGGTGCCGCATCTCAAGACGCCCGCCGTCTGGTTCCCGCACGCCATACTCGGCATCTCGACGTCGGCGATTCTCGTCGACTCCACGCGTGGTGCGTTCGGTCCATTCGCCGGACAGCTGTTCGTCGGCGATGAAGGGCAGAGCAAGATCATGCGCGTCTTCCTCGAGAAGGTGAACGGGGTCTACCAGGGGGTCGTCTTTCCGTTCCGCGAGGGATTTGCGTCGGGCGTGTTTCGAGAAGTGTGGGGCAAGGACGGGTCGATGTACGTCGGTCAGACGAGTCGCGGTTGGGCCGCGACGGGTAAGTCGCCGTATGGGTTGCAGCGGCTCGTGTGGACTGGAGCGATGCCATTCGAGCCACACAGGATCGAAGCGCGGCCCGATGGCTTCGAGGTCACGTTCACTGCGCCGGTGGACAGAGCGACGGCGGAGCAGCCGGCGAGTTACGCGGTGACGAGCTTCATCTACAAGTACCATCACATCTACGGGTCGCCGGTGATCAACCAGGTGACGCACGCAATTCGCGCTGTGGTCGTGTCGGCGGACGGGCGCAGTGCGCGGGTGGTGGTCGACTCGCTGCGCGAGGGATACATCTTCGAGATCAAGATGCCCGGTGTGCGGTCAGAGAGCGGAGCGCCGCTGCTTCACGACGTCGGTTACTACACGCTGAATCAGATTCCGCGCGGTGAGCGTGTGGCGGCGTCGTCGGCGCCCGCACCTGTTGTTGCGCCGGTGTCGAGCAGTCCGACGCCGCCTGAACCGCGCGGAGTGGGGCGAACGAATCTCGCAAAGCGACAGACGACCATGCCGGCAGACTGGAATGGCATGGCTGATCAGACGGTGAGCGTGCAGGGAGTCGATGGCTTGAAGTTCAGCATCGCGAGCTTCGACGTGAACGCCGGCGCGCGCGTGAAGCTCGACTTCGCGAACGTGAGCGACATGCTGCACAACGTGGTGATCGTGCGTCCCGGAAGCGCCACCCGCGTCGCCGAGGCTGCACTCACGCTCGGACTCGACGGGACGCGAGTGCACTTCGTGCCGCGCACGGTGGACGTGCTGTTCAACACGGCGCTGATCGAGCCGCGGGAGTCGGAGACGATCTACTTCGTCGCGCCGACGAAACCGGGTGAGTACACGTTCCTGTGTACGTTTCCGGGACATGCGGTGTCGATGCAGGGAACGATGCGGGTGCGGTGAGAGCGCATCGACCGAACAGCCGCACAACAGAAACGCCATACGACGGAACGCAGGCGACGCAGGCTTCGCCACGCAGGAGGACGCAGAAGCCGCGTTGAACCCCCGCCGAAACCGGGCTGCGTCTCGACGGCAAAGTGCGTCAGGTCGTGCGGAGGGAACACCATACCGATCCTGCCCTTCTGACGCTGCCACGTCACCGTACCGTTGGCGCGCGTGAGCGTCAAGGACGCCGATTCATCGCTGTGGCGCCTTAGTCGGATTGTCAGGGGGACAGTCATGAACCGCAGGGCTCGCAAAAGCCCGCCCCGATCAGCGCAACAACAGCGCCGACGAGACGATGAACGAACCGAACAGCGTCGCGACGACCAGCGTGATCGCCGCATGATACCATGGCTTCTTCATCACGCCCAGTGACGCGACCAGCACGGACGCGATTGCGTTGCTCCACACGCTCATGTCGGAGACGCTGTGGTTCTCCAGCGCATGACGGACGGCGTCGAGCGCCGGATTCACCGCCAATACGCCGAAGAACCAGGCGCTGTTCTCGTAATAGTATCGTCGCAGGTCGATGACCTCATGACCGCGCTCGCTGTCGTCGGGAAGGACGAACGCCGCGGCGAGATACAACGACACGGGACTCAGCAGAACGAAAAGGAAGTAGAAAAAATTCCACTTGACCTCGTCGCGAAGGGCAAAGATCGCCCACCACCACTCGATGAGGCTGATGAAGATGAGGACGAACCACAGCACCGACAGCCAGTAGAACTTCACCCGCGCGCGCACCTGAATCAGCTCGTGCACCGTGTTCAGCAGGTGCGCGAGCCCCATCCCGATCACGATCGAGATCAGGACGGTGAGATGCTCGAACGGTGTCACACGCTACCGTGCGGCCGCTGCGTCCAGCTTCCTCGTCAGGACGTCCAACGCCTGCCGTAGCTCGCGGTACCGATCGATGGCGTCCTTCGGAACGCGCTGGTCGGCGCCCTGCGTCATGCCGTACAGATAGGTGATGTGCGACTGAACACCCGGCCGGCTGTACCGCACAGGCGGCGTGAAGAACTCGTTGTCGAGTGCGGGAATCTTCGCCACGCGCAGCCGAGCGGCGAGGCGATTCGCGTCGCTCACCAGGTCGCGCACACGGAGGTTGTGCACGAGCTGCGCCTCCATCACCGCCTGCGTGATACCATCCTTCATCACGCGCGGATCGGCGCGCAGGGTGAGCGGATGCATCATCGTCGTCCCATTCGCCGACACGCGCACCGTGTACGTGCCCGGCGGCGCCAGCGGTCCATTGCGGCCGCGCTGATTGGCATTCTCGTTCCATGGGCCGGGATACGTCATGTCCCAGATGAAGCGGTTCAATCCCACCTGCGACGGAAGTCGCGCCGTTCCCGCGCGCACCATCAGTGTGTCGCGCACGCTGTCGCTCGAGAAGCTGCGAACCACCGCGCCTTTCGCGTCGAGGATGTCCATCGACACCGCCCCGGACGATCCGAGCCAGTAGTTCAACATCGCGCCGGCCGGCGCATACACCGGCGCATCATCCGACGCACCACGATCCGCCTCGGCACCACCGAAACCGGCGCGGTAGCGATAGCGAATCGCCGTGCGCGGCGAGAAGAAGTGCGCGGACTTCGCGACGACGGCGTCACTCATCTCGTGCAGTGGTGACAGATCGTCGAGAATCCAGAACGAACGACCCTGCGTGGAGATCGCCAGATCGTTGCGATGCACCTTGATGTCGGTGACCGGCGTGATGGGCAGGTTCATCTGGAACGGATGCCAATGCGCGCCGTCGTCGAACGAGACGTACATGCCGAACTCCGTACCGGCGTAGAGCAATCCGGCGCGCGCGGGATCCTCGCGTACGACACGCGTCGGTGCATCATTCGGAATGCCGTTCACGATCTTCGTCCACGTCGCGCCGTAGTCTTCCGTCCTGTAGATGTACGGTTGGAAGTCGCCAAGCAGGTAGCGAAGCACGGCGACATAGGCGGCGCCGGGCCGCAGCGGCGACGGGTCGATGTTCTGCACGCGTCCACCGGGCGGGAGGTCCTTCGGCGTGACGTTCTTCCACGTCTTGCCGCCATCGCGGGTGACGTGAATCGGGCCGTCGTTCGCACCGGCCCAGATCACGCCGGCCGTGAGGGGTGATTCGCGAATGGCGTACAGCGTCGCGTACATCTCTTCGCCCGTGACATCGATCGTGATCGGCGCACCGGAGATGATGCCGCGATACCGCGGATCGTTCGCAGTGAGGTCGGGGCTGATCGTCTCCCAGGTGACGCCTTCGTCGCGCGTGCGATGAACGAACTGCGACCCGTAATAGACGGTGTGCGGCTCGTGCGGAGAGACCTCCATCGGCGAGACGCGCTGAAAACGATAGCGGAGGTCGGCGTTGGCGTTGCCGTAGAGCGACTGCCCGCCCGTCCAGGACTGCTGCTCCTGACCGGTGCGCAGGCTCATGCGGCTCCACTGTCCCTTGCAGCCGCCGTAAACCGTGTCGGGGTTGGTGCGATTCGGGATGATCGGACCTGTCTCGCAGCCAGGACCCTGACGCCAGCTCTGAATTGGATCGTCGAGACCCGCCGAGCCGACGGGAAGACTCGGCACGATGAGCGTGCTGTTGTCCTGCTGCGCGCCGTAGACGCGATACGGATACTGGTCGTCCACGGCGACCTGGTAGATCTCGGCCGTCGGCTGATTCTCCTGCGTACTCCAGCTCAGGCCACCGTTCAGCGAGACGTTCGCGCCGCCGTCGTTCGACTGGATGAAGATCTGCCCATTGGTCGGGTTGATCCACATGTCGTGATTGTCGCCGTGCGGGGTGCGCATGGTGCGGAAGCTTTTCCCGCCGTCGGTGGACTTGTAGAAGCCTTCGGTGCCGACGTAGACGACGTCGGCGTTCGTGGGATCGGCGTCGACGTTGTCGTAATAGAAGGGACGTGTGATGATGCCCGGCGTCGTGTTGACGACCGTCCAGCTTTCGCCCGCATCGTCGCTGCGATAGAGACCGCC
>JBDSML010000050.1:0-43651 GCA_039915865.1 Gemmatimonadaceae bacterium
AGACGCCGAACGTCGTCCCGAAGCCGGGCGTCTGGAACGGCGGCACGGGCAGCGTCAGGACTTTCGCCTTCACCGTGGAGAACGTCGTGGTGGAGTTCCACTCGAAGCCGCCCGTGATGATGGGGAATGCACGGATGGCCGCTTCGTATCCGCGCGACTGCATGGAGCCGCCGTTGAAGATGCGCAATCCGTAGCCGGTGGAGTTCGCGAGCGTCGCCGTGACGAGGAGGTCATCGATCTTCTTGTTGAAGAACGAGAACTCGAGCGCGGCGCGTCCGTTCAGCACCGAGAGGTCGAAGCCGGTCTCGAACTCGGTCTGGATCTCCGGGCGCAGGTCGAGGTCGGCGGTTTGCCCTGCCGCGGGGATCTCGATCGAGGGCAGCCCGGCGATGTTGGCACCGAGGAACTCGGTGAACTTCTGCCCGAATTGCGGCTGGTTGCCGGAGCGACCGACGGCGAGACGAAGCTTGAGTTCCTCGAACCGCCATGGCAGCGACGTCACCCGATACGATGCCTGCGCTCGCGGAAAGTAGTAGTACTTGCTCGCGTCGCTGTTGTTGGAGCTGCGATCGGCACGGAAGCCGGCAGCGAGAAAGAGCTTCTCGCCGAGCAGCAGGAGGTCTTCCTGCGCGTTGATGCCGACGTCGTTGGTGCGCGCGATGTCTTCATTGACGCTCACCGCGGTCGAGCGACCGATGTTGTCGAGCCCACCGATGAGGTTCTGCGCCACGACGCGTGCGTTGCTCAGGCCCCGCTGCTCGTACTGGTGTCCCAGCGACGTCGTGGCCAGGAGTCCGCCGCCTGCAGTGCGATACGTGTGCACCGCACTGATGTTGAGGTTCATGTTCAGGTTCTGTGCATTCGATCGCACGGCCGTACCTGGAAGCCCGTCGAGCGGCTCGAACTGCAGCTCGGGCGGCGAGAGGATGTTGCTGCGCTGGTTGAAGAAGTCGAGGCCTCCGTTGGCGACGAAGCGCAGCTGTTGGCGGTCACCTGTGATGGCGTTGTACGTGATGCTGCCCGAGCCGATCGCCCGATACACCTGTTCCACGTTGCTCGAGAGCATTGCCGTCTGGAGGGGATTGCTCTGCGACGCAGGATTGATCGGCCATGAGCCATCGCCCCGCTGGCGCATGTCGATGAAGCTCGGCGAGCGCGCGAGCGCCTGACCGAGTGCCACGCCGCGGTTGTCGTTGTTCGTCAGTCCTCGGCCGGTCGTCGAACCGAGCACGTTGGACGTGATGCGCGCAACGACCCGATTGCCGATGTTCTGGTCGATGCTCGTGGTGAGCGCCTGCTTGCGATATCCCGTCTTCGGAATGACGCCGCCGTCGTCCTTCAGGAGGGCGGAGACGAAGTAGCGCGTATCTTCGCTGCCACCGCTCACGCTCAGTACGTCCTCCCATGCCGCGGGCGTCTGGCCGTACACTTCCTGCTCGTGGTCGTAGAACGCATCGGGCGTCCACAGCGCACCGACGACCGAACCCCACGTGGCGATGGCATCGGCCTGTGACGTGAAGCGCCGCGACCCCAGCTTCTTCGACACCTGCGATGTTCCGACGCGCTGGATGAAGTTGAACTTCGGACGTCCCACTGCACCGCGCTTGGTGGTGATGAGGATGACCCCGTTGTTGGCCCGCGACCCATAGATCGACGCGGCGGTGGCGCCCTTCAACACCTCGACGCGCTCGATGTTGTTGGGGTCCAGATCGGCAACGCGATTGGAGGCGTTGTCCTGTCGTCCGCCAACGACCGGGTTAGTGGAAGAACCGGTCACGGCGAACACCCCCGGTGGAATGGTGGCATCGCTCACGATGACACCGTCCACGACGTAGAGCGGCGTCGCCGAGCCGATGACGGTGGAGATGCCGCGCAGGCGGATCTGGTTGCCGCCGCCCGGTGCGCCCGAGTTACTCGAGATTTCAGCACCCGGTACCTTGCCGGTGAGCATCGACTCCACGCTCGCCGCGGGCACACGATTCAGTTCGTCCGCATTGACCGATGCGATGGCGGTGGCGGAGTTGCGCCGTTCGATGCCGGTGGCCTGTCCCGTCACCACGACTTCGGAGAGTCGCAGCAGGTCGCGTCCCATGACGACGTCGAGCGTCGCCACCGCAGGTCCGACGACCTGGTCGACGCGCCGAAAGCCGATGCGACGGAAGGTCACCGTTGCCGCACCGGCCGGCAGTCGCACGGAATAGGTCCCGTCATCTCGACTCGTGCCGATCAGCGCGCCGTCGAGAAGGATCTGCACGGATGTCGCCGGGAGGGCACTTCCCTCTTCCGTCACCTTGCCGACGAGTTGGCGAACGCGCGGCGAGTCCTGCGCGTGGGTGTACGATGGCAATGCCAGCGCAGTGAGCGCGATCAGCGTGGCGCGAACCAGAGTGCGTAGATGCATGGTCAGTCGTCTGAAGAAGTGAGGAAGCTCGAAGGCCGTTGTGCTCTGTCAGTTCGCTAGCGCGCGGCGCGCCACGACTCCACGGGCTCTCCCGCGGGCGCATTGCGGGCAATCTGCGCGGCCATCTCACGCAGCAGATCCGCGTTGGTCATGGGCTGCCATCCGTGTCCCTTGTTCGGACGTCCGTACCGGAACGATCCGCCGTAATACGGACTGCGTGTGGACTCGAGGAAATCCTCGAGCTTGTAGACCGCGGGGCCGAGGTAGAAATCGTCCATGTCACCGGTGAGCACGTGCAGCTTGCCCACCAGCTGTGGACCGATGCGCGACCAGTTCGTCTCGAGGTAGTCGCGCAGGTCGAATCCCTTGTCGCGCATGTAGTGCGCAACGTCGCGATCGATGATTCCCGTGCGCAGGTCCCAGAGCTGGCGCGGATATCCATCGGCCCCGACGGGTCCGTACGTCGCGTTCCAGATGTCGATCTGCGCGGCGGACCGTCCTCGCGTTCCGGAGGCGAGCTCCATCTGCGAGATCTGGCGCATCGTCGCGACGGGCTGGCCCTCGGAGCTCATCTGCATCATGCGCTCGGGTGCACCCGGTGCGGCGTTCGGCACGAGGAACGCACTCGTGTCACGATAGATGTCCACGAGTTGATAGCGTCGGAAGTCGACCGGATCGGGATACATCGTCCACGTTCCGCCGAAGTACTCGGGATGGTAGACCTGCAGTGCCAGCGACTCCCATCCACCGGTCGAGCCACCGGTGAGAACCCGGGCGTATGGCTTCGCGATCATGCGAAAGCGCTTCTCCAACTCGGGGATCAGCTCCTGGAGAATCGCGTCGCCGTACGGGCCGTTGTTCACGGAGTTCACGGCGTACGAATCGTCGAAGAACGGCGTGGGATGCTGGAACTTCACGACGATCATCCGCGGCATGTCATCGCGGATCCACTGCTGGAAGAACTCGTATCCCGTCTCGCGCTTGCCGCCGCCACCGGTCGGTCGATCGATGTCGGCGGCGGTCCATGTGCCGGGCACCGCGAGGTTCAGTGGCGGTGTGGCGGCCGTGTCCTCAGTGGCGAAATTGAACGGCGCGACGAGGGTGAAGTGATCCTGCGCGAACACGACAGGATACCGCGTATTGGGATTCTCGTCATACCCCTTGGGCAGCAGGATCGTAGCGCCGAGGAACTGCGGATGGCCCCACCACTTGGTGAGCATCGGGCTCTGGATCTTGATGCGCTTCACCCATCGCGTATCCGGCGCGACGTCGATTGGTGGGATCTTGTGGTCGAAGGTGAGCTGCACCTTGATCCCTCGCGCCGGATCGACGTGCACCTTCACCGGCGTACTCACGAGGTTGCCCGGCGCGAACGCCCAGCGCTGTCCTTCCCATTGGTCCTGATGCGCCCAGATCGTGTGGCCGTCGGTGCGCTCGTACTTCGTGTAGACGTTGAAGACGGCCTGCACGTAGTAGTCGCCGGGCGGAATCTCCTTGATGTTCCAGTAGGGATAGCCGATCGCATCCTGATCGATCGAGGCCCACGCTCCCGGTGCGAGCTGATTCACGTCGGCCGCGAAGAACGGAATACGACCCACGCGCGTGCGCGCCGACTGATACGCGGCGATGCGTGGCTCCGCATCGTTGCGCGGATACAGCGACACGAAGACACGTCCCGTCACCGGCTTCGCCTCGAGCGACGCCGGAAATCGCACCTCGAAGCGGCCAGGACTCTGCGCAGGGAGCGGTGCCGGCGCCAGAACGAACCACGCGGCCATCGCCCACGTCGCTGTCGTGAACACACGCACGAGGGATCGACGCATCACCGGCTGCCCCCAACGATGCCCGCCACCGGCGCGACCGAGGGCGCATCAGTGACGCGGTCCTTCAGGAACTGATCCCAGAACGCGAGCATGTCGCCGAGCTTCGTGCGCACGTTCGCACGCGACGTGACGTAGTACGTCTCACCCGGATACGCCTTGTACCGGAAGATCTTGTACTCGGCATCGAGCGCGCGCGCGAAGTCGAGCGACGCCGGGACCGGCTGCTGGCCCGGTCGCCAGTCGGCCTTCGCGCCTTCTCCATGGACGAGGAACGTGGGTGTCGTGACGCGCTTGACATTGTAGATCGGAGAGTTGCGCTTGTAGACGGCGATGCTGTCGGGAAACGGCCCGAACTCGTACGCCAGCAGCTTCGTGTGCTGCAACTCGTCATTCCACTCGTGGAACTTCACCCAGTCGCCGTAGCCGGACTCGGGAATCGCTGCCTGGAAGACGCCAGGTGCGTTGACGATGGCGGACATCGTCATGCACCCGCCGTAGCTGATCCCGTGAATGCCCAGCTTCGCCGCGTTCACGAAGGGCTGCTGCTTGAGGTAGTCGGCAGCCGCGACGACGTCCTTCAGGTCGCAGCGCCCCCAGCAGTCGTTGTTCGCGTCCTCGAACGCGCGGCCGTAGCCGGAGCTGCCGCGAATGTTCGGCAGGATGATCGCGTATCCACGCTGGGCGAAGAACTGCACCTGCGCCTGATACGTGTCGCTGTATTGTCCCGTCGGACCACCATGCACCCACACGATGCCGGGCGCCTTCTCGCCCGGCTTGAGGCCGCGCGGCTCGTATAGATACGCCGAGATCGTGAAGCCATCGGCGCTCGGATACGTGATCTTTCGTGGCGTCACCAGCTGATCGTTCCTCAGGCCAGTGGGCATCGACGTCGTCAACTGCTTCGAGACGCCTGACGCGACATCGACGACGAAGAGGTCAGCGGGTGCGGTCGTCGTGCCGAAGCTGTAGCTGATGCGTGTGCCGTCCGTGGACCAGGCGACCTTCGAGACGACGCCCTCCGATGGCGCGACGAGCGCGCGTGGTGCACCGCCGGCAAGGCTCGCGAGTTGAAGGCTGTTCGTGCCGTTGTGATTCGAGATGTATGCGACCGACTTGCCGTCCGGCGACCATGATGCCTCGCTCTGCTCCGCCTTCTCCGCGAACACCGGGCGTGGCGTGCCTCCGTCGAACGGTACCGTCCAATAGTTGAGCCATCCGCTGCGCTGCGAACGGAAGAGCACGAGCCGACCGTCCTTCGACACCTCGGCATACCCGAAGGCCGTGCCGCCGCGGTAGTCGAAAAAGTTCGGTTCGCGCACGACGAGCCGCGGCGGCGCCGAGCCATCGGCAGGAATCGCGAGGACGTCGTGGTTCAGCCACTTGTCATCGAGCCGGTCGAACACCACGTACCGGCCGTCCGGCGTCCACGTCGGGAACACTTCATAGTCCGGGTGACTCGTCAACCGTGTCACCTCGCCCGTCGGGACGGCCACGACATAGATGTCTTCACTACCGTATCGGTCCGCGGCAAACGCGATGCGTCGCCCGTCGGGCGACCAGTTCATCGAATTGATGCGACCGCCGAGCGCGGTGAGTGGTCTGTTCTGCCCCTCGCGTGGTGACCAGAGCCAGATCTCCGGTGCGCCACCCTTGCTCGAGACATACGCGACGTAATCGCCGGTGGGCGACCACAGGGGATTTTGCGACGCCGTCGAACCCACGCCACCGAGTGAGACGTCTTCGATCAACTGCCGCGGCATACCGCCCGTGGCGCTCACCTCCCACAGGCCCATCGGGCCACCAAAGCTTCCGAGGAACGCGATGCGCGAACCGTCGGGATGCCACGTCGGTGCGTCGCGCCCGGCGATCACCGACGTGATCGACAACACCTGGTCCGCCGTGAGCGGCGCTGGGTCGTCCTGGCGCAATTGCGTGGTGCGTGCGTCGAGTCCACTTACGGACGTCACCGTACCGATCGCCAGCAGACCTAGAGCATGTCGGATCTCGGATCGCACGAAGCCCTCGCCATTTGATGGGATGTTGCACAGCATGGCACTCGCCCATGAGGCGCGTGGCTGCGGTGGGATGATCTGGGTGCACGTGGACGGCGACGCGACGCGCGACGTGCACTGTCTGCGCGGCCGTTCGAGTCAGTCAGAAGGCACGGCGGGTGCCACATAGTGTCGCGCATTTGCTGCGCGGACGACGCAGGGCTAAGTCACTGCGGGCGGCGAGGTTGCTCGGGTCGCGTTCAACCGATGTTCACCGCCGCGACGGCTGTCCCGCGTCAAAGTGCACCTTCCACGTGGCGCGCAGTGCATCCTCCAGGATGCACTTCGCATCACCAGGACTACTTGCCGCGTCGCGAACGTGTGCTTGAAGGATCGCGGAATTCCTCGTGCGCGATGCCGTGTCGAATCAGCATTCGCTGAAAGACCTGCCGCAACACGCCCGCGCGTTCGGCGGCGAGCGTCACGTTGCCGCCGGCGTTCGCCAGGGCGGTGCGCAGGAACGCCTGCTCGAAGTGCACGACGACATCGCGCTTGGCGTCCTGGAATCCGGCGACCGAGCCGACTGCTGCCACGCGCGTCGCCGGACCTCCGTCCGGAAGGAACGGATTGGCGCCCCACTCGGCGGGCAACGACGCGGCGGTGATGGTGGAGCCGCCAGTCATCGCATATGCCCGCTCGATACCGTTGCGCAGTTCTCGGACGTTACCTGGCCAGGTGTAGCTCGTGAGCAGGCCACGCACTTCACTGGAAAACGGACGCTGTGGCTCCGCATAGCGCTCAGCCACTACGCGCGAGAGGTGATCGGCGAGCAACTCGATGTCGTGCCCGCGATCGCGCAACGGAGGAAGGTCGAGCCGCACGACGTTCAGGCGATGATACAGGTCGGCGCGAAAGTGACCCGATGTCACCTGGCGTCCGAGATCGCGATTGGTGGCCGCTACCACGCGCACGTCGACCACGATCTCGTCGCTTCCCCCCACGCGTACTACCCGTCGCTGTTCGAGCGTCCGCAGCAGCGCAGCCTGGGCACGTGCGCCCATCTCGCTGACCTCATCAAGGAAGAGTGTTCCACCCTGCGCCAGCTCGAACACCCCGCGGCGTTGCTGACGCGCATCGGTGAAGGCACCTCGCTCGTGACCGAACAGCTCACTCATCAGGAGCGTGTCCGTGAGCGCCGCACAGTTCACGGCGACGATCCGCTGCGCGCCGCGCGTGCTCTCGGCGTGAATCGCCTGCGCAACGAGTTCCTTGCCGGTGCCCGATTCGCCCTGGACGAGGATCGCCGAGACCGGGCTCCGCGCGACGCGTGCGACCTGTTGCTTGAGCTCCACCATGCTTGGGCATGCGCCGATCATCGCGTGCAGGGCGCTGCTCACCGGCGCCACACCGCGCGGTTCGGCGCCCGTGATGGTCGCTTTCGCGAGGACGTCGAGCAGGTCCGAGAAGGCGAACGGCTTCGGCAGGTAATGAAAGGCGCCCGCCTTGACGGCGTCGACCGCATAGTCGAATTGCGCGTGGGCCGTGATCACGATGATGACGGGACAGACCGGCAGCCGGCGCAGTTCCGGAAGCAATTCCAGTCCCGACTGGTCGGGAAGATTCTGGTCCAGCAGGATGACGCGTGGCAGCGATTGCCGCGCCATGGCCAGGCCGGCGCGTGCGGTACCGGCGTGGATGACATCATAGCCCTCGCCCTGCAGCGCCTCGCCGAGGAACTCGCGGAAGTTTCGTTCGTCGTCGACGATCAGGAAGAGGGGCTTCGTCATTGGACGGGCAGTGTCGTGAGGAGACGGGGACTATGCCGCGCGCGGCAGCGTGACGCGGAACAGCGTGCCCTGTCCGGTGCTGAACGCGACTTCGACGGACCCACCGAGCCGCTCGGCTTCGCGACGCACCAGTGCGAGCCCGATTCCGGTGCCGCCACGCTTCGTCGAAAAGTACAGGTCGAACACCCGATCCTTGATTGTCTCCGGAATTCCGGGCCCGTCATCCAGCACCGTGATCTCGACCGCCGATGGCAGTACGCGCATCGATAATGTTACGCGTCCGCCCTCTGACACGCTCTCGACCGCGTTCGACACGAGATTGAGCATGACGAGGCGAAACTGGCGCGGTGTACCCAACAGGAGAACCGGCTCGCTGGGATAGTGTTCGATCATCGTGATGTTGCGATCCTCGGCGCTGTGTCGCAGGTCGGCCACGCACGCGGTCGCGACCATGCGCAAGTCGACCTCCTCGAGGGAGTGGAGCGTGTTGTCGAGTTCATCGCGGTTGCTGGAGACGCGAAGCAGGCCGGACACGAGGTCGTCGATCCGGCCGACGTCGCGTTCGATGCGCTTCAGTTTCGTGGGATCGACGCCGTCGCGCTGGAGCACGTAGACGCCCATTTTCAGGCCGGCAAGCGGATTCTTGATTTCGTGGGCAAGTCCGCCCGTCATGGCGCCGACCGCAGCAATCCGCTCCGCGTCGGCCAGTTCGACGGCAGCGCAGCGCAGGTCGAAGTGCGCCTTCGCGGCGAGTAATGCCGCGCTGACGCCCTGACAGATGGTCGTGACGATGATGCGTGCCGGCGGATCGATCGCGCCGCCATCGACCCGAGGGCCGATGCGGATCGCGGCGATGATGGACCGCTCCGGGCCGTGGATGGGGAATGTGGTCTCTCCGTGTGCGGTGACCAGCGCCGCCAGCTCCTCATCGTGCGTGATGGTGAGCGACAATGCCCCAGGGCGCGGCGGATGATCCATTCCCCACCGATCCAGAGAGCCACGCGCGAACAGCAGTTCCGCACTCGTCACTTCGAGCAGTGCCGGGATCACGTCGGCGACACGATGGGCAATCCGATGCGGGTCCAACTCGCCGCTCAGTTCCTGTCCGAACGCCTGCGCGCGCTCTTCCGCATTGACCCATCGCGCAAAGAGCCGCCGGTCCACCATCGCGCGGACCCATCGGAGCGCCGGCGCGGGGAGCAACGTCGCCGCGATCACCGTGACGAAGAGGAGCCACTCCAGCCCCCCCAGGTTCTGCCCTGATCCGTTGAGGACCACAGCGACAGCCGTGGCGATGACCAACCCGTGAATGACGTTCAACGCCAGCGAGAACGCGGACGCCGTCCAGCGCCGGCCGTGCCATGCCCGTGCCTCGGGCTGTCCGGGGCCGAAGAAGTACAGCGCCGCGCAACTCGGCAGCAGGCACATCGCGAGCGAGTTGACGCCCGAGACAAAATCGTCGCCCGCCCAACGACCGAGCCAGAGCGTCGTGAACGAAAAGACTCCCGCCGTGGCGCTGGCGAGCACGATCGATCCATAGAGGAGGCGCAGCGGTACGGGCTGCGTCGACGGCGCGCGGAAGAGCATCGTCGCCCCTACCACTGCCGTGAGCATCTCCAGCGTCAAGCCAACGATGAACCGTGTGTTGCGCTCCCATCCCTGGTGCGCCCATGCGAGCGGGTCGTGTCCAAACGACGTGACCACGAAGAGCACGGCGCCGAGTGCGACGTATACCACACTCCATAACGTTCGTGATCGCACCGCGCGATTCGTCGATTGCGACGCAAGCCCGTGCAGCAGGAAGGCGGGAAAGAAGATTCGAAAGGCGGCCCCCTCGAACTGCCAGATCATGCGAGTGGCGCTCAGGATGACTCCATCGCCTGGAACGCCACTCGAGAACGCGACCGGTGGCACCAACATCATGGCCACGCCGAGGAGAAGGGCCAGCGTCGACTGTCCCCGCCACGCCACGAGCGCCATTCCCACTCCCCAGGTGACCCAGGTGAGCAGGATGACGTAGATCGTGTACGACTTGTAGCCGACCGTTTCCGGCGATACACGAATTCGCGCCTCGTGCACCGCGCCATGGCGCTCGAGCTGGAGGGTGAGCGTGTCGCCTTCGCGCATGATGGCCCGTCGGCTGGCCAATGCGGCTGAATCCGCAATTACCCCATCGATCGAAAGGAGCATGTCGCCGGGAAGGATGCCGGCCGAGCGTGCGCGGCGAGCCACCCGTGTGATCACATAGTGGTGACGAGGTGCGCGGTCCTCATCGAGCGACGACGCAGCCGCTCGGCGCGAGGTGGGCGCGACGGACCACCCGACGGTTCCATCCGCGCCAACCGGGGGAGCCGAGAACGGCAAGTTGAGCGGGACGAGCAGCCCGAGTGCGAGGAGCATGACGCGCAACGGCCGCTGCGTGCCGGTCGCGGGCGCGCGACGAAGTTGGCGGTCGTGATCTCGCGCGAGGACGGACAGTGTCGTGGGTGCGATTTGGTGGGAACGCCGACTGATACGGATGCATGGCGCGCGCATCGTACGCTCGATCGCCCGGAGTATGCGACGGATGCATGGGAGCGGCAACTGCCGTGCGCCGAGCCGTCGGTCGGGGTCTGGCGTCGTCACGCTTGCAGCAACATCTTCGTTCAACCGTGACCATCACCGCTCCGCGGCCAATGCCCGGATCGCTCGGGGACCAGGCCGGATCTCCTGGCGCTTTTCACATGACGTGCCACCACATCTCACCCGCCGGCGCACATGGCGCCATTCAGGCCTGAACTGCCGAGGGAAAGCGCATGAGCAAACCGTCGATCATTGGCCGAGCGCTGATTGCTGGGTTCTCCGCCGTGAACCGGCGCACGCATTGGCACAAACTGCCTCACTGGCTGGGCGTCTTCAATCTGCTGGCATATCGTATTCAGCTCCGCTCGCAGAACCTGCACGACACGCGCACGCCCGGTGGAAAGCGCACCCCGCCGGTGACCTTGGCGCAGTGTCCATACGGTGGGAAATACCGCACCCCGGACGGCTCCTACAACGACCTGTCCGATCCCGACATGGGGAAGGCAGGTACGCGATTCGCGCGCAACGTGCCACTCGAACACGCCTTCCCCGAGGCGATGCCGGGACTGATGGAGCCGAATCCGCGCGACATCAGCCGCAAGCTGATGCGTCGCGACGAGTTCAAGCCCGCAACGTCCCTCAACCTCCTTGCCGCGGCGTGGATTCAGTTCCAGACGCACGACTGGTTCGGCCACGGTCGCGACCATGCCAAGCCGCTCGAAGTGACCGTGGCGGAGGATGACGACTGGTTCGAGAAGCCGATGCGCGTGCCGAGCAGCAAGGAGGACAACACGCGCTGCGACGACGACGCGAACATGCCGCCCACGTACATCAATACCGAATCACACTGGTGGGATGCATCGGGCATCTACGGCAGCTCGCTCGAGAAGCAGCAATCCGTTCGGTCGTTCACGGACGGAAAGCTCACCGTGAAGGACGGACAACTTCCCCTCGATCCGGAGACCGGCTTTGCGCTGACGGGATTCAGCGAGAACTGGTGGGTCGGGCTGGGACTGCTGCACACCCTCTTCGCACTCGAGCACAACGCCGTCTGCGATGAGCTCAAGCGCGTCCACCCGCAGATGGGCGACGACGACCTCTTCGGCACAGCGCAGCTGGTCATCTCCGCGCTCATCGCCAAGATCCACACGGTCGAATGGACTCCCGCGATCACGAACCATCCCGTGATGCACACCGGCATGCGCGCCAACTGGTGGGGGTTGGCCGAAGAGAAGGTGCATCGGAAGTACGGCCGCCTCAGCGAGAACGAGGTGATCAGCGGTATTCCGGGATCGAAGGCCGATCACCATGGCGCGCCCTATCAGCTCACCGAGGAGTTCGTCTCGGTGTACCGGCTGCATCCGCTGCTCCCCGACACGCTCGAGATCCATTCGCTGAAGGACAACGAGTTGCTCGAAGTGCTGGACTTCAACGACATCATCCTGCTCAACGCCGAGCGCGTGCTGCGCGAGGGCGCGAAGGCACAAGACATCTGGTATTCGTTCGGCATTCAGCATCCCGGCGCCGTGTGCCTGCACAACTATCCGCGCTTCCTCCAGGATCTCACGCTACCCGATGGCGTGCGTCTGGACCTCGGCGCGGTGGACGTACTCCGTGATCGCGAGCGTGGCGTTCCGCGCTACTGTGCGTTCCGCCGGTTGCTGCACCTGAACGTGCCGAAGACGTTCGAGGAGTTGACGGACAATCCTGTGTGGGCGGCGGAGCTCAAGGAGATGTACGGAGGTGACATCGAACGCGTCGATCTTCAGATCGGCATGCATGCCGAGACGCTGCCGGCGGGATTCGGCTTCAGCGACACGGCATTCCGCGTCTTCATCCTCATGGCCACGCGCCGTCTCAAGAGCGACCGCTTCCTCACCGATTGCTACACGGCGGAGTACTACACGCAGACCGGATTGGGCTGGATCGCGGACAACAACATGCGCTCCGTCCTGCGACGCCATTATCCCGAACTGGGCAAGGCACTGGAGGGCGTCGACAATGCGTTCCAGCCGTGGAAGGCGAGCATGGCGCGAAAGAGCCGCGTTACGAAGGCGGTGAAGGCCGCGCAGTCGATGGGACACGTGGCCGGACGACGGAGCGACGCGTCAACGGTGTAGTTCGCGAGCGTGGTGTTCGTGTTCGTGAAGCTCGTGAGCGCCTGCGCTCACGAGCTTTGCATTGCCTGCCCGCCGGCCGCGTGCGGGTGGACGGCGGCCCTCGCGACGGCGGGCTGTCCGGGCTTGTTGCGCGTGACGAGCACGTACAGCACGGGAACAACGACGAGTGTAAAGATCATCGAGAAGATCAGGCCGACGGCAATGACGCTGGCGAGTGGTGACCACAGGCCGGATCGAGCAAGAATCATCGGCGTCAGGCCAGCCGCCGCCGCCACCGTCGTCAGGAAGATCGGACGCAAGCGCCGCCGGCCGGCTTCGAGCGCAGCCGCTTCGAGCGAGTGCCCCTCCGCGATCCTGCCGCGGATGAAATCGATGAGGATGATGGCGTTGCGGACCACCACGCCGGTGAGGCTGATCAAGCCCATGAATGCCGTCATGCCGAACGCATTCCCCGTGATCAGCAGCCCGGCAAACGCGCCGAACAACGCCAGTGGGATGGACACCATCACGACGAGCGCGTCCTTGATGCTCTGGAACTGGAACAGCAGGATCACGAAGATGAGCAGCACGCCGACGAGCATGCCGACGCTCAGGTGGCCGAAGTTCTCCGTCTGGTCGGCAAACTCGCCGCCATACGCGATGTCGTAGCCTTGCGGGAGCGCGAGCGCGGCGACCTTCGGTCGCACGTCGGCGAGTAGCTTCGACGGCAACACGCCCTCGTCGGCGAAACTGCCCACGGTGATCGTGCGGACGCCGTTGCGGTGCACGATCCTGCTCCCTTCCCACACCGGCTTGATCTCCGCGATACCGTTCAATGGCATGCGGGCGTACTCGGAAACCATGTAAGTCGAGCCGACGTCCTCCGCCTGCGACCGGTGACTTTCGTCGAGACGGAGCACCATGTCCACGGAGCGATCGCCTTCCCATAGCTTCGAAACCGGAATGCCCATGAACGTTCCGGCGAGCATGTTGGACACGACCGTGTTCGTCATCCCGAGGCGGCTCGCGATCTCGGGGTTGACGTTCACCTGCAGCGCGTAGGCATCCTCGCGGAAATCGTCACGCACCATGAAGCTGTGCGGCGTCTTGTGCAGGATGTCGGATACCCGCGTCGCCAGCTGTTTCAGCGTGCTCACGTCGGGACCCGTGATGCGCACCTCGATTGGCGCCCACATGGGAAGGCCCTGTGTCAGCCGCTGGACGTCGATTTCCGCATCGGGAACCGCGAGTGGCAGCGCGGCGCGCAGCCGGGTCACGATCGGTGGAGTTGCCTCCACTGATTTCGTCCGCGCGATGATCTGTGCGATGTTCGGCCGAGGGAGGGCCGGTTCGAACGAGAAGAAGAAGCGCGGGCCGCCCTGCCCGACGAACGACGCGTACGTGACGATGTTCGTGTCAGCCTTCAGTGCCTTCTCGATCTCGAGCACTGCTGCGTTCGTCGCATCCAGGCGAGTCCCTTCCGGCATCCACACGTTGATCGCGAACTCGTCGCGCTCCGCCGGCGGAAAGAAGAGCTGCGGCACGATCGCGCCGAGCCCGAGTCCGGCGACGACAGCGAAAACGCCGAACGCCATCGTCTGCGCCTTATGCACCATCGCGTAGGCGATGATGCGATCATACGCGGCCTGCATGTACTCCAGCGCGCCACGCCGCTTGGGCGCCGCCTGCGTTCCGGGTGCCGGATGCGCGTGCAGCCCCTTCTTGATGAAGGCGCGGCAGAGGAGCGGCGTCAACACCATCGCCACGATGTAGGAATTCGCCAACGCAATCGCGACCGTGGCCGGTAGCGAGAACATGAATTCGCCCATGGATCCCGGCAAGAAAGCGAGCGGCAGAAACGCCGCGGCGATGGTCACCGTCGCAGCCAGCACCGGAACGGCGAGATCACTCGCGGAGCGCCACGCGGCTTCCTCGTTCGGCACGCCTTCATCCAGCAGCTCGACGTAGTTGTCTGCAATGACGATGGCGTCGTCCACGACCATGCCGAGCACCACGATGAGCGCGGCCAGCGACACCTGCTGGAGTTCGATCCCCAGCAACCGCAGGATCGCGAACGTCATGAAGACGGTGATCGGGATCGCCGTCGCCGCGACCGCGGCCACCGGGAATGGCAGGAGGATGAGCGTGACGGCGACGACGGCGACCAGCGCCATCCCGAACTCGACGAGGAAATGGCTGATGCGCTGCTTTACCACTTTCGGCTGGTCCACCATGTACTCGACATGCACGTCGGGTGGCAGCTGCGCCTTTACCTGATTGATCTTCGCGTCGACTTCCCGTCCGAAATCGACGATGTTGTAGCCGTCGCGCATCTCGAGGCTGAGCATGAGCGACGGCTTCCCATTCGCCCTCACGAAAAAGTCGGGATCGGCCTGCCGCCGCTCGACATCCGCCACGTCGCCGAGGTAGATCGGCGTTCCGCGATTCGACATGCCGACCATCTGGCGGCGGATCTCCTCCTCGCTCTGGTACAATCCCGTGGTGCGGATTTGCGCCCGCGTGTTGCCGCCGGCGAAGGATCCCGCTTCCGAGACGCCGTTCTGTGCCTGCAGTGCGCCAATGAGGTGGAGCGGTGTGATGCCGAACTGCACCAATCGCTGCATCGACCCCGTGATGTAGATCTTCTCCGGCTGCTCGCCCACGCGCTTGACCTTCGAGACCGAAGGGATACGCAGGACCTCCGTTTCGATCTGCTTGAGATACTCATCGAGCTCGGACTGGCTGTACCGCTCTCCCGTGACCGCCAGCAGGATCGCCAGGACGTCGCCGAAATCCGCGTTGACGATCGGTCCGAGGACACCCTTCGGCAGTCCCTGGAACGACAGCTCGTTCATGTCGTGACGGACCTTGGACCAGAACGGCCCCGTCTCGGGGAGCGCGTCATCCAGCGTGACATCGACGACGACGCCACCAGCGAGACTCGTGGAGATCGTCTTCTCTTTCTTCACCTCGCCGTATGTAAAGAGCTGCTGTTCGATCTTCTTCGTGACCTGCTCCTCGACCTGAGCCGCGCTGGCGCCCGGGAACGCGGCGAGCACGAGTCCGCGCCGAATCACCACCTTCGGATCCTCGCGCCGCGGCATCTGGAGCAGCGCCGCGATTCCAGCGACGACGACGAGCGCGGTGAAGAAGTAGGTGACCTGCGGATAGCGCAGCGACGCCTTGACCAGGTTCATCGCTCGCCCTTGGTCATTGGCGTCGGCGCGACGACGACGCGCGCCACGACGCGGGATCCCTCGCGCACGCGATGCTGCCCGCCCACCACGACCATGTCGGCGGCGACAACTCCGTCGCGCACCTCCACTTCCTGCCCGTACGCAGCGCCGATCGTGACGCGTCGAGCGTACACGCGCTGCGTCTTCGCCTCATAGACGTACACGCGCAGGATGCCGGCCGCGTCGCGCACCACGGCCTCTGCCGGGATCGTCAACGCGTCGATCGACTCGGATCCCTCGATGCGTACCTCCGCAATCATGCCTGGCCTGAGCTTGCGGCCCATATTGGGCAGCTCGACTTTCGCCGTATAGGTGCGAGACGCCGGGTCCGCGGCGATGCCGACGAGCCGCACTCGGCCGGCAAACGACGCGCCCTTGAGCGAAGGGATCAACACCGTGGCCTTGCCGCCGATCGCAATCCGGGAGACTTCGCTCTCGGGCACACCGACCCGCACCTGCACCGGCTCGATCTGCGCGATGGTGAACAGCGGGTAACCCGGAGCCGCTTGCTCGCCGGGCTCGATTCCCCGCCGAGCGAGCATGCCGCTCATGCGCGCGACGAGACGGGTGTCCTGAAGCTTCTTTCTCGCCATGGCTTCCTGCGCGCGCGCCAGCCGAACCCCCGTGCCGGCCTTGTTGAAGTCGTTCTCCGGGATGCCCTTCGCCTCGAAGACGACCTTCGCCCGCTTGTACTCGTCCTCGGCGCGCTCGCGCTGCGCCGCAGCCATTTCGACGTTGATGTCGTACTCCGTCCTGTCGAGCGTGGCGATGACCTGTCCCTGGCGGACGAAGTCACCCTCGTTCACCTCCACACTCGCGACGACGCCGGGCACACTGAACCCGATTGACGCGGTGCGCAAACCCTCGACTTCACCACTCAGCGCGACGTAGTTGGAGCGAACCATGTGTCCCGGCTTCCGCACGAGGACGGGCACCGCGGCGTCCGTAGCCGGTTCCTGCGCGCTGGTCTTTTGGGTGACGACCAATCGCATGGTCGCAACGCCCACCGCAAGACCGGCAATCGGGAGGAGCCAATTGCGGCGGAGACGAACAAGTGCACTCATTATACACGCGCCTCTTCCGGCTCGACGTTCGGGGGGGAAGCAGCTCCGGTCAGGAGCGGCCTGCGGCGGACAATCATGCGCGATGCGCTGGCGTATCGCCAGAGCGAACATGCACGTGCGCCGCTCGACGGAGAGCGCTCGCCTCTGTTGATAAAACGCGTCGGCGGTGACACTTTCGAAGCTCACACGCCTCTGACGGAGATGATGTACCAATGTCGAGCAGACCAAACGCAACCTCTTCGGCCGGGCCAGGGCACAAGCGTCAGACTGGGCTGAAGGTCCTCGCGGTGGCTCTGATTCTGGTTGCCACGACCGCGGCCTACTCCGTGAGCCGATACAAGCCGAACCACCTCGAGGCAATCGACGATCCGATTGAGCACTTCAAGTACGGTTCGATCGGCGGCGACGTGGAAAACGGGCTTCCGCTCGAAATAATGAAGGTGCTCCCTCGCGCATTTCCCGAGTATCTCCCAAAGGGTGCTCCGCACGATTACACGGCGTTCGGCTTCGTCCAGGAGCCGGGGCACGCCATGCCCATTGGCTTCAGCACCCGCCAGGTGTTCGTTCCCGTCACGGGACTGACCTGCGCCGCGTGCCACGTCGGAACCGTGCGTGCCGCGGTGGACGCAAAGCCACGGGTGATTCTCGGCATGGGAGCGAAGGACCTCGATATCGGAGCGTACTTCCAGTTCCTGTTCAGCATGAGCGCAGATCCACGTTTCAAAGGCGACTATCTCATTCCACTCATGCAGGCCAACGGCGCGAATTTGAACGCGGTGGACCGGATGATCTATTCGAAGATCGTCATTCCGACGATGAAGGAGCGGCTCGCTGCGAAGAACAAGCAGTTTGCTCCACTGTTCTCCGGCAAGCCGTTATTCGGGCCGGGGCGCGTGGACACGTTCAATCCGTACAAAGTCAACCAGCTCGCTGAGCACTATGCCGCGGGGGTACCGGATGCAGAGAACATCGGTACCGCAGCGTATCCGGCGATCTGGCAGCAGCGCGTTCGCATCGGCATGGCGATGAACTGGGACGGAAACAGCCCACGCAAGAAGGATCGTGACATGGGCGCGGCATTCGGTGCGGGTGCAACGAGGAACAGCATCGAGGTCGGTTCCATCGAACGCATCAGCGATTGGCTGCGCGATCTTCCCGCGCCGGCATATCCATGGAACATCGATAGCGTACAGGCCGTGAGCGGTGCAAAGGTGTTCACGCGCGCGTGCGCGTCATGCCACGCGATTGGCGGAGCGATGACGGGCAAGGTGGATCCGATCGAGGTGGTCAGAACCGACCCCCATCGGCTGCATTCGTACACGCCGAAATTGAACCAGCTGTTGGCAAATTACGGAAAGGGCTATCCGTGGCAGATCAAGGACATGTCCGCCACGAACGGCTACGCGAACAAGCCGCTCGACGGCGTCTGGGCACACGCGCCGTACCTCCACAATGGGTCGGTCCCTACCCTCGTCGATCTTCTGACGCCGGAGGACAAGCGAAACGGTGGCAAGCCGACATTCTACACGGGTCATGGCGTCTACGACACCGTGAATGTCGGAATCCGAACTGACATCGCCGACGTGAAGGGGAAGGCTTCCTTCCTGTTCGATGTCCGCTTGCCTGGGAATGGCAACATGGGTCATTCCGGGCCGCTCTACGGCACGGAGCTCCCCGAGGCCGAGAAGCGCGCACTGATCGAGTACATGAAGACCCTGCGTTAAGCGGGTAGCACACGAGACAACGACGCCCGCCGTGCACCGGCGGGGCGTCACTGTTACCGGCAGCCTTATTTTTTCCGGGGCGTGACTTTCATGCCGATTCCGCCCTTTGGCTCCGTGCACCATGTCGCCGTTGGTACCGGCACGGCGCTCGATGTCGGCCGGAAGCTCCAGCGCTGCGCGATGATCGTCAGCATCAGGAACGCCTCCGTCATAGCGAGCTCTGTACCGTGACAGCGGTACGGGCCAGCGGAGAATGGAAAGTATGAGAGTGCTGGCGGCATGTTCGCGCCGTTCGCCCACCGATCCGGATTGAAGCGCAGCGGCTCTGGCCAGTAGCGCTCATCGCGCTGGGTGACCCACGGACTGAAGCCCATGAGACTCCCGCTCGGCAGCAACGTGTCGCCCATCTGGTAGTCCTGCGTCAGCTCGCGGAAGAACCCCCAGACGGGCGGCATGATGCGCATGGACTCTTTCAGCACGTTGTGCAGGTACGGCAGCTTGTGCATGTCCTCCGGAACGGGGGTGCGTCCACCCAGTTCGCGATCGAGCTCCGCCTGCAGCTTTGCCTCGACGTCGGGGTTCTGCGAGAGCAGGTAGAACAACCACGCGTACATGGCGTGAAGCTGATCCGCACCGAAATACATCATGACGGTCGAGTTGAGCTGCGCGTCGGTCGTCACCGAGCCCTTCGCATCGCGGATGGCGACCATCTTAGCGAGCAGGTCCTGCTTCGATGGGTCGCGACGACGTTCGGCGATGCGTTCCGTGACACGATCGTTGATGAGCTTCTGCGCTCCCTTGGCGGCGAGTGTAGCGGGAAGCGGCAAGTTCCAGCGTGTCAGCCCCATGGGCAGAATGAGCCACGGAAGTGTGTTGACGCCGATCTCGAGTGCGTTGAGCAGCTTGGGATCGTTGCGCAGATCCTCCCCGGTCATCGCCTTCCAGTCAATCGTGAAGCAGAGGGCGCGCAGTTCACGGAAAATATCGAAGGTCTGCCCTTCCTTCCACTTGCCCGCCCAATCCTCCGTCAGCTCGGCCGCCAGTTTCGGTACGATCGGATCGGCGAGAATCGGCTTCCAGATGTCGTCGCGCTGGCGGTGATGCTCGGCGCCCATGTTCACGAACAGTCCGCCCAGATACCACTTCGTCAGGTTGACGAGACGACCTCGGGTGATGGGCGGCCAATCTTCGTTCAACAACCCTTGCTTGATGTATTCCGGCTTCGTCACCAACGTGCACGGCAGGCTGCCGAGCAGGAAAGGCACGAGATCCCCACCATCTTTCTTGGCGATCTTTGGCAGGTACGTAAGCGGGTCGGACAGGAAGGTCGCGAGCTCGATCCACCCTCTCGAGGTCGGGCGCGTAAGCTTTTTCGGAGACGCTGTACGACCAGGCGCGTCTTGGCTTGCATGAGTCATGCAGCTTCCTTGGAGAAGGAGAAGGTTACGATCGGACCGACTGCGCAGTGGTCGTGAGCAGAGCGAGGGGCCGTCAGGCCCCCGCGCATGGATATGCTGCACCAAGTCGGGTCGCGCAAGACGCGGGAAGGGAGGCCAAGCGGTCTCCCTTCGGGCGTTGAAGGCCGTGCATCGCCAGGGGATTTCCTCGCTGGGCGAGGTCGTGTGTAGCGCCCGAGAGTGCCCGCTCGAGACCGCCTTCATTCCCAAACTGGCGCGCGGCCCGGTGGGAACGTACTATCGCCATCTCTCGACCGAAGCCGTCCTGTACCCCCCCCCGACAGGAGAACGACCTTGCGCGGTTGGATTGACCTGATCCGGTACGTGAAGGATCCCATGGGATTTTTGGAGCGTGTCGCTGATGACTCGCGTCCGCTGGTGCCGTTCAAACTCGGGTCGCTTCAGTGCTACATGGTAAAGGACTTGGCGTACATCGCCGAGGCGCTCCACAGTAAGGCCTGGCCTCCGCTTACGCGGGGACGCATGGCTCACATCAAGGACTGGTATGAGGGGGGGCTCGCGGTAGAAACGGGAGAGCGCCACGCGTGCCACAGGGACGAGATGTGGCTGCCCGTGATGAAGGATCCCCGGCTTCTCGAAATCGCCGTGTCCGAGGCGGTGCGGTGGACCGACGGTTGGAAGGATGGGCAGCCCATCGAGGCGTACGAGGAATTCCGCAAGATGACCTACACCATCTGTTGGAAGGGCATCACGGGAGAAGACCTCGCAAGCCGCCCGGGCCTCTACGACACCATGGCCGTAGGAGACCACTGGCTTGGGGCGCTGGTGGGGCCGTTCGGCCGTCTCCGGTGGCGCCTGGCCACCCCCGAGTCCATCCGGGGACACCGCCTGCGGAAGCTCCTGGACTCCACCGTTGACGCCTTGGTGGCCGAACGAAGAAAGGAAAAGGGAGGGCAGGATCTGCTCTCGCGCTTCGTCGAGACCGGCGATCGCATGGGAGCCAACGGCGCGGACTTCCGTGGCACCATCAAGGCGTGGTTCGGCGCGGAGAACCTCCACACCCACACTGCGTGGACGTGTTACCTGTTGGGGAAAAACCCCGACGCCCAAAATCGGCTGCACGAAGAGTTGGACCGTGTGTTGGGGGACCGTCTCCCGACTCCCGACGACCTCCCGGCGCTGGACTATACCAGGCGCGTGACGAAGGAATCGCTGCGCCTCTACCCGTCCGTGCCGGCGTTCTTCCGGGGGATCGAGGGGGATTTCCGGCTGGGCGACGACATCGTGCCGTCGGGAAGTCTCTTGGGGTTCTCGCCCTGGGTGCTCCACCGCGATCCCCGTTACTGGGCCGAGCCCCAGCGCTTCGACCCGGACCGCTGGCTCCCCGATGCGCCCAAGTCGCCGGCGTACGCGTATCTCCCCTTCGCCACCGGCGACTACCAGTGCCCCGGGACCGCCAAATCGGTCAAGGAAGGGCCCTTGGTTCTTGCGGCCATCGCCAGGAAGTGGCGTATGGTGGAGCCGAAGGGGGTCCGGACGCCCATCGCTGCAGCCACGTGGTCGCTGCAGGCCAAGGGGGGAATCCATCTCCAAGTATCGCGCCGGACCTCGTGAGCGCGCCACCACCGCGCGCGTAAGCCGCCGGCGCACAGCAGACGCAAGCGGCAGCAAAGGCCTTCAGCGAGCGGGGCGAGCGCCCCCTTCGGTTCATGGGTGCCACACCCCATCGTGGCGCTTCTGCCGCGTGTACTGCGCCGGATCGAAGAACCGGTCGTAGTACTCCAACTCCAGGTGCGAGAACTGGAGCCACATGCCCGGGGAGTAGAACGCGTCCACATGCGCGGGGAAGCGGCCGTACGTGTCGTAGAGGTAGTTGCAGACGTCCTTTACGTACTCGACCTGCCGCGGTCCGAATTTCGTACCCTTGGTGACGTATGCCTTCGCGTCGTCCCTGTTGCGATAGGAGCGCGAAAACACATCCTCGTTGCCGTAGGCGAAGCCGGTCGTGCCGTACTTCGCGTCGAGTACCTTGTCGACCGCTTCGTTCATGTCCTTCACGTACGGCGGTACCAGCGCTTCGAGGATGCCGTCGATACCGATGGGGTTCGGCTGGGAGGCGGGCACCGGAGCGAGTGGCGACAGCGTCTTCGGCTGCTGGAAGCGCATGCCGAGGCCGTGCAGTCCTTTCGCCGGATCATCCATGTAGATGTACGGATTGAACACCGCCCCGTGGATCCAGCCGCCGAGACCCATGCCCTGACCAAGCAGCATCAGGTTCTGGAAGTAGAAGAACGCTTCGTAGTCAGTACGCATCGTGTGAATCCAGCCGAGCGGTCCGGGGCTCTCCTTCGACGCGAATCCGTTGCGGACCCACTTGAGTCCACCGATCGGATGGTAAGGAATCTTTTCGGCGAGGCCGACCGAGCCGGCGATCTTCGCCATCCACTCGAAGGCGCCGTTGGGTTTGAACTGGCGCCAGTCGTCGAGGAAGAGCGGACGCTTACCGTCCGGCTCTGCAGCGAGAATCAAGAGTGCGTTGATGTACTGCCACGTCTCATCGACCAGCGGATAGAACAGGGTGGTACCCGGGGCGTTCGACGCTTGCGCGTTCCAGCCGAGGTAGTATGGCCACTCGCGCGGAAAGCTGAGGCGCTTGTCGGACACGCGCACCTTGCACGCCTCGGCAGCCCCGATCCAGTCTGCCTCGCTCCAGTCGGCCCAGCGCGGCGGCAGCCCCTTCAACGACTCCAGCGCTTTCGTTCCCACAGGGTGCTTGAGCAGGAAGATGCCATCGTCGTTGATCATGAAGAAATGCGTCGCCTGGCAGTTGTCGGCGCTCGAGCCCGTGCGGGCCATGATGTGCAGGAACGGCGTCCCCAACTCGTCCGTGCCGTTGGCCTTCGTGAGCGGACCGTCGTGCGTGGTCACGCCCGTGATGCCGGTAATGCACGTGATGAGCACGGCCTCCTCGAGCTTGCTCAGCGGTGCCGGCTGATTGGTGCTCTGATGGGTGAGCGGCCCCGCGTTCACGGACTGTCCGCGAGGAATGCGTCGTGTACGGCGCTCGATGAGCGCCGACATGAGCGGGTAGTCGAAGAGATCCTTGAGGGATCCGTGGTGCGATTCGTCGTTCATCGTCCCCGGAGTGAAATCAGCATGAACATTCGCCATTGCTCGCTCTCCTCGATGTGAATCAGGTCGGGTTGTGCCGATCGAGCTCGGCGGTCACGACGGGGTACACATCCCGTGCGGCGTTCTTGCCGATGAAGCAGTCCATATGTGCGTAGTCGTCGAAGACGTGGCGCGTGTAGTATTCCGCCCCGTTCTTCTCCTTGAGGTACTCGAAGGTGGCCAAGCTGCCCTCGGGGAGAAAGAGCCGATTCTTCGCGCCGTGCAGAAACGCAATGGGCAGCCTGAGGCCATCGACGTTGTCGAGATAGGAGTCTTCGCCGTTCGCGTGCACGACGTGTCCCGCGCGCAGCGCCTGGGTGATCTGCTTGAACGTCGCGAGGTTGGCCACGCCGAATGCCTCGTGAATCGCCTCGTGCGTGGCGTCGTTCAGCTGGTCGTGGTCGAACACCTCGCCATACATGAACATCATGCGGCGGCAGAAGGGACTGCTGCAATACTGTTGTCCCGCCGGATAGAGCCGCAGCGCGGTGTCGTACAGCTTTTCCGTCCACGACTGGCCCGCGCCGTCGTGCGTCTCGGTGGTGAGGGTGTCGATCCCGACGGCGCTGAGGAGATTGGCCATGTAGAGATTGGCTCTCGCCTTGTTCACCGGCGCAACGCGCGGGTGCAACGTGAGCTGCGACGCCACCGCCGACCGCACATGCGGAAGCCCGTTGGCGAGGGACATCAGCATGGTGAGCGACCCCACGCAGTGCGCCATGATCTGCACCGACTCGGCGCCAGTTGACTCTCGCACCTTCTCCACCGCGGCCGGATAGTCGTAGCGCGCGATGTCGTCGAGCGTGAACTGCGTTGCCGCGGAGGGAAGATCGGGACTCGCGCGGTAGTCGAGCACCCAGGTGTCGTACCCGTGCTCGAACAGATACTCGGGGAAGTTCGTCTCCGTCGTATCGATGGTGTACGCGTGCGCCGACGTGCCGAATCCCGGCGAGACGATGACCGGACCCTTCGTGCCGCCCTGGAAGCGCGTCATCTTGAGCTGGACGTCGTCCGTCGTCTTGAAGTAATGGATCTCCGGTGGCCCGGTGCGCAGCTCCCGGCGCACGCGCGGTGGCGCATCCGGATTGAACGCGCTCGGCCGGGCGAAGACGCCGCCATAGATCTCGTTCATGGCGCCCATGAAGAAACGGCCGAACTTGGCCATCGCCTTCAGCTCCTCGAGCTTGTTGGCAGCTCCAATCGCCTTCATGGAGGTGAGTTGTCTGGCGAAATCCGTGCTCAGGATGTTGACGATGCCCTTGGCGATCACGGGCCCGCTGGCGTCGCCCTCGTGCACGGTGACGAACAGTGTCGTCGTGTCCGCCCACAGATCGGGACCACCGTCGTCGTGGATGGTCTTGAATCCGGTCGCGTGGATCTTCCGCCCTTCGGCCGAGACCGCAGGCATGTCGTACACCATCTTCCGCGTGCCTGGACGGTCGGGATCGCGCACCAGCAGGTTGAAGCGGCCAGCGTCCACGCGCAATGGCGTCGCGGAAAACATCGGCGCATCGATGGTGCCTCGCAGCACCGCCTCGTGCGCCGGATTGGCAATGAGCCGGTCGATGTTCCGCGCGATCACGGTCATGGTGAATTCGAACTTCGTGCCATCGCGCTCGCCTTGCTCCCTTGCGGCGTGATAGTCATCCGTGACCTTCGTGGACGCGAAGCCACGCATCGTCTCGGTAAATTCGATACCGGGTCCGCCGCCAGTGGTGGCGCCGGCCGTGAGCTCGTGTCCTTCGGTATTTGTCGTCTGCATGTCGATTGCTCCGGCGCGGCTTAGCGCGCGAGTCGTCCTGCTGCCTGCTCCAGCTCCGCACGGGCGATACGGTAGCCCATCTCGGCGCGCAATACGTTGAGGTCGGCCTCGAGCCGGTCGGCTGTGGCTTCACTCTGGTCGGCGGGGATGCCGTAACCGGCGCCCGTTGATACGGTGCGGAGGCGCAACGCTTCGACGCGCAGCGCCAGTGCTTCGCGCGCCACGTCCGCCATCTCGAACGCGCGCGCGAGCTTTCGGTACGACGCCTCGACATCACCGCGCACCTTGCCCTTGATCCGGTCGAGGTTCCGGTTCGCGGCACTCAACTGCGCGTTCCGCTCGGCGAGTGTGTTGCTCCGCGCACCGAAATCGAACAGTGTGAAACTGCCTATCGCGCCGAAGAACAGGGTGTTGTGTGGAAGAAAGGGGAGCGAGCTCTGATAGAAGTGGCTGCCGAAGAGCCCAATCTCGGGGATGTAGCTCGTCTTGGCCGCGGCCACGCCGTGCGTCGTCTTGGACACCAGCGCTTCGGCCTCGAGAATGTCCGGGCTCGCGCGCATCCCGGCGGCGACGTACACCTCGAGGGAGTCGAGGCGGTCGGCCACGGGTGGCGGCGCCTCCACCGCGAGCGGTGTGTTGCCCGGCAACCCGATGGCGTCCGCGAGCGCGTAGCTGAGATCCGTGTACTCGTTCTCTGCCTCGAGCAGCTCCTGACGCGCTTGCAACCCGCGAAACCGCGCTTCGAGCGCAACGACATTCGTCGCCATCCCGGATTGGACGGCCGCCGTCTGCGTGCCGGCGCGCAGCGCCGCGGTGCTGATGCGCGCACGCGCGACCTCGCTCCGCTGGGAGGCGATCAGCACACCGGCATAGGCCCTGAGCACGCCGATCGACACCGCCTGCTCCGTGCGTCTCAGCTCGGCCCGACTGATTCTTTCGTCGGCGCGCGCGACTCCGAGGCCTTCCTTGATCAAGAAGTATTGAGTGACGGGCTGCTGTGCCGTCGTCATGGCGAAGGCGATGTTGGATCCGCCCTGCGGAATGTTCGTCGCCGATGGGGGAAAGGAGCCCACACCGGGAATGTTTCCGAGGGAGCCGGCCGGCAGCAGGATTCCGCGTGTATTGTCGCTGCCGAGGAACGCCGCCTGTGTGGCCACGCGCGGCAGGTAGTTGCTGAACGCGACGTTGCTGCGACGCCCCGCTTCCTCGACGCGCTGGCGAACGGCACGCAGGCCCGCATTGGACTCGTGCGCCGCGGCGAGCGCCTGCTCCAGCGTCAACGTGCGCGGTGCGGGTGCCTGTGCGCGCGCAACAGGTGCGAGGACAACGCAAAAAAGGAGTGCCGATTGAGCGATTCGATGCATTCGGGTTCCGCGCTGGCCGGCGTTGCGCGCGACGCGCAGGGACTTGGGGGGATTGTCGAGCAAAACGAGCCGACGGTGCGAACGCGCGTATCTTCGCATCGTGTCGCTTCTGGCGCCAGTATGTCGAGGAGGATGGGAGGATGCGAGACGTACTTCCCGATGCTGCAGCCAAACGCAAGATTTGGCGATGCCAACGTCCTTGCCAGAAAACACCTCCGGCTTTCGCCTCCTGCGTCACGGCCAGAGCGAAGCAAATGTGAAAGGTCTCATCGCGAGTAGTCCCGCCGCGGCGTTCGAGGCGTTCGGCCTGACGCTGGTTGGCCGAGCGCAGGTGCGTGAGTCCGTGATCGCGGCACTCCGAGCGGGGGTACTCCCGCAGCACTGCCGCGTGATCTCGTCGCCGCTGCTGCGCGCACGGGAATCCGCCGCCATCGCCGCGGACGTGCTGGGAACGACTGTTCTAGTCGACCCTCGGCTCGCCGAACGTGGGTTCGGGGAGTTCGAGCTCGGCTCCGACGAGCATTATCAGCGCGTCTGGACGGAGGATCGCACCGACCCGGCGCACGAGAAATGGGGGGTGGAGAGCGCGGCGTCCATTCTCGCTCGGGTGGCGCCGTTGCTGCGGGAACTACAGGAGGCGGACGGCAGCGCTACCTACGTGCTATGTACGCATGGCGACGTCGCGTCCGTGCTTCTGTGCGCCGCCGGCGGCCTGGCGCTGACGCAGCATCGCGATGTGGGGGCGATGGGCAACGGTGAAGTGCGTCCCCTCGGGGGCCCGTGACCCGAAAAGGACTATCCGTATTTCCGCGCGCGTGATACTGTGTACGCCTCCTGACCCGTTCCGCCAACGGCGATCTCGAGGCCTCGCGGCCACCCCCTGAACGCAGACATCGTCGCACCCATGGCCGATGCACGCACAACCGCAGCCAAGCTCACTGCTCTCCTTCGGACCACCTTCGCGGCAGAGTTGCGCAGCGTCGTGGTCTTCGGGTCCCTGCCTCGCGGCGAATCGATTCCTGGCGTCAGCGACCTCAATCTCCTCGTCATCCTCGAGTCGATCACGGCGCAGACGCTGGTCCGTGCCGCGCCTGTGCTCCAGCAATGGATCCGCCAGGGCAACACGCCGCCGTATCTCTATTCGTGGGAAGAATGGCGCGGCATGCAGGACTCATTCGCCATCGAGATCTCGGACATGAACGACGCCCGGGAAGTCCTGTGGGGCGACGACCCGATCGCGGTGGATTGGGTGACGTACGCCGGGCTGCGCCAGCAGACCGAGCGTGAGATCCGCGACACGCTGCTCCACTTGCGACTGCGCTTGATGGTCGCCACCACCGGGCCGACGGACATCGGGTCGCTCCTACTGAGCGGATTTCCGTCGTTCAACGCGTACATGCGTGCGGTGCTGCGACTGGCGGGACAGTCGCCGGGTCTCGAAACGCGCCCGGTCATCGAGCGCGCATGCGCGCTGATCGGCGCCGACCCTGCGCCCATGCTGACCTGCTTTGACGCGCGGCAAACCACGCATCGTCTCGAAGTCGCGATGACGGATCCCCTCCTCGAGCAGTACCTCGCGTTCGTGCGTGCGCTGCTCGAGCACGTCGACGCGCTCCCCGCCAACTATGCTGGGCCGGACAGCGACGGTCGCCGCAGCGGCCACCTGTTCCGCGCGAAAGCGGATACACCAGCTGGAGTTGCATCATGAAGGCCACCCGTCACCACGAAGTCCAGACCTTCTCCGACAAGGAAATCATCTTCAACGAAGGCGACTCGTCCTCGGAGATGTTCGTCGTGCGCACGGGGAAGGTCGAGATCTCCAAGAGCGTCGGCGGGCACTCGATGCGACTCGCGGTGCTCGATCGCGGCAGCTTCTTCGGTGAGATGTCGCTGCTCGAAGGACTGCCGCGCAGTGCGACGGCGCACGCCATCGGCGATGTGTCGCTGCTGGTGCTCCGTCCAGGAACCCTCCTCCTCCAGATTCGTCGCGATCCCACCTTCGCCTTCGAGCTCCTCCAGCAGCTGAGCGGGCGCATTCGCGATCTGGACGAGAAGCTCGTGTTCAAGCTCGCGACGGCGGAATTCGGCAACCGCCTCGCACGGTCGGCGTTCATGATGGGCGCCGGCGCCGAGTTCAAATCCGCCAACGGATCAGCGGACGCACCGGTCGCACCATGAAGACTGCCGTGCGGGAAGACCGGATGCTCGTCGTCTCCGACATTCACATGGGCAACCGGCTCCACCGGACACGCCGCGAGTTCACGGCCTTCGTGCAGTTCGCGCTCGAGCATCGCTACTCGGTCTGCATCAACGGCGACGGCATCGACCTCGCCCAGCTGTCGCTGTCACTGCTCGTATCGGATATCACACCGTCCGTCGGATTGTTCCTCAAGTTCGGGCAGAACGACCTGCGGATCTATTACACGGTGGGCAACCACGACATCGCCCTCGAGCACTTCCTCACCGACGTCGGGCGCATGCGGGTCGTGCCCTTCCTGTCGGTGTCATCGGGCGACAAGCGCTTTCGGATCGAGCATGGGCACATGTACGACGACATGTTCCTTCGCTTTCCACGCATCTACGACGCCTTCACCCTGATCGGCCGCCTCGCCATCGGGATCAGCCCAAAATTCTACCTGGCGCTGCACGCGGGCAACGACGCGTTCGTCGCCTTCTCGGAATGGGGGCTGTCGGGCTTCGGGCTGTTCGGGAAGAAGGAAGCGCCGCCCGCGGAAAACTGGATCAAGGGAGAGCGCGCCTGCTTCCGTGAGGGTGCGGAGGCATCGGGCAGTCGCGGATTCGACGCCGTCATCTTCGGGCACACCCACTTCGAGGGCACGGCCACGCTGTCGGACGGCATCCAGTACTACAACACGGGCGGATGGTTCGGCGATCCGTACTGCGTGGCCATCGACAACGGACGCATCTGGTACGGGTCCGTGAAGGAGTTGATCAAACAGGGCGATCCGTTCCCGATGAGTGAAGACGAAGTCGTGGAGTCCATTACCGGGATGTATCCGATCCAGCGCAATGACGGCGACCGCTTGAACGTCGTCGATCGCGTGCCGGCCGGAACGCGGTGACCGGCGGAGGTCTTCGTTCAGGGGCGCGCGGCGCCCAACCGATCACGTCGCAGGAGTTCCCCAGATGACGTACATCGCCACGCCCATCGACCGCATGTCCGAGGAATACGACGTCGTTGTCGTGGGCTCGGGCTACGGTGGCGCCATCAACGCGAGTCGCCTTGCCCGGGCCGGCCTGAAGGTCTGCCTGCTCGAGCGCGGCGACGAACGCCAGCCTGGTGACTTTCCCGAAGGTCCCCTCGAGGCGATGCGCGAAGTCCAGATGGATTTTGCGAACCGGCGCATGGGTGCGCCGAATGCGCTGTACGACTTCCACGTGAACGCCGACATCTCGGTGCTTGTGGGATGTGGGCTCGGCGGCACGTCGTTGATCAACGCCAACGTCGCGATCCTGCCGGACGAACGTGTGTGGCTCGACACCAAGTGGCCCGACGCCATCCGCGCCGATCGCGAGACGCGCTTCGCCGACGGTGTCACACGCGCGCGTGAGATGCTGCGTCCGATGTCGTTTCCGTCGCACGTCGCGCAGCCGCACAAGCTCCAGGCGATGGCGCGGTCGGCCAAGCACATGGGCGCGTCGGTCTTCCAGCCGCCGATCACCGTGTCGTTCGAGAATGGGGTCAATCACGTCGGCATCGAACAGCACGAGTGCAACAACTGCGGCAACTGCGTGGGCGGCTGCAATATCGGCGCGAAGAACACGCTGCTCATGAACTACCTGCCCGACGCGCACAACCACGGCGCGGAGCTTTTCACCGGCTGTTCCGTGCGGCGGATCGAGAAGAAGGGCAAGCGGTGGCTCGTTCGCTTCGAGGTGAGCGGCAGTGGCATGCGGAAGTTCGGCGCGTCGTCGATGTTCGTCGCGGCCGAGACGGTCATCCTCGCCGCCGGGAGCCTCGGCAGCACGGAAATCCTGCTGCGCTCGCGCGACGCCGGCCTGCCGATGTCCGACAAGGTCGGACACTCCTTCACGGGCAACGGCGACGTCCTCGGCTTTGCGTACAACGCGAACGTGCCGATCCATGGCATTGGTGTCGGCAGCCATCGGCAGGGCGGACCGGGACCGTGCATCACGAGCTTGATCGACCTGCGCAACACCGAGAAGCTCGAGGACGGCATGATCATCGAGGAAGGCGTCATTCCGTCCACGCTCGCGCCGATGCTCGCGTCGTCACTGTTCATGGCCGCGCGTATGCTCGGCGAGGCCACGGATTCGGGGCTGCAGGAGTACGCCGACGAGAAAGTGCGTGAGATGAAGGCACTCATTCCGGGGGTCAGCACCGGTGCCGTCGCGAACACGCAGACCTTCCTCGTGATGGCGCACGACGACGCGTGCGGCAAGATCGCGCTCGTCGACGATCGCATTCGCATCCACTGGCCCGACTGCGGCAAGCAGTCGATCTTCGAGCGCATCAACGCCGAGCTGCTGCGCGCGACCGCGGCGCTGGGCGGCACCTACATCAAGAATCCCAGCTGGTCCGACCGCATGGGGAAGAACCTGGTCACGGTGCATCCACTCGGCGGATGCGGCATGAGCGAGACGGCGGAGCATGGCGTCGTCGACGATCGCGGCCGCGTGTTCGCCGGCAGTTCGGGCTCCGGGATTCACGAGGGACTGTACGTCTCGGATGGATCCGTCATGCCGCGCTCACTCGGCGTGAATCCCTTCCTGACGATCTCTGCGCTCGCCGAGCGGACCGCCGCGCTCATCGCGGAAGAGCGCGGCGCTCCGTTGAGCTACGATCTTCCGTCGGCACCGCGCACACAGATTGCGGCGCGGCGCGTCGGCATCGAGTTCACGGAGGCGATGCGCGGCTTCGTCGCACTGGGCACGGACGTCGTCACCGACTTTCGCGCTGCGGCAACGGCAGGAGAAGCGGAGGGCAGCAAGCTCGATTTCACGGCGACCATCATGACCGATGATCTCGACGAGATGCTGCGCAACCCGAGGCATCAGGCGTTGCTGCATGGTACCGTGCGCGCGCCGGCGCTCGCGCCGCGTCCGTTTCGGGTCACGCATGGGTCGTTCGAGCTGCTGACCCGGGATCCCGATGATCCGCGCGCTCGCCGCATGACGTACCACATGCCGATGAGCAGCGAGGGCGGTCATCACTTCTACCTGCACGGTTTCAAGCACGTGCGCGACGACAAGGGTCTCGACCTCTGGCCGGACACGTCGACCCTGTTCGTGACGATTCACGAAGGGCTCGACGGCAAGGGACCGGTGGTCGGTCGCGGCGTGCTTCGCATTCTGCCGAAGGACTTCGCGACGCAGATGCGCACCTTCAAGATCACCGGAGCCGGCAGCCTCGTTCGCCGGTTGAAGGCGGCGGCGGACTTCGGCCGCTTCTTTGCCGGCGCGCTCTACGATACCTACGGCGGAGTGCTCGCGCGCCGCAGCGTGCTCGATCCGGATGCGGTGCCGCGCACGTTGCGCGAGCTGCGAACGGAGGCGCCCGAGATGCACTTCCTCACGACGGAGGACGGTGTCGCGTTGCGCATGCTGCGCTATGAAGGTGCTGGTACCCCGGTGCTGCTCGTGCACGGCATTGGCATGTCGGGCCGCGTGTTCTCGACCGACCTGGTGGACACCAACCTCGTGGAGTACCTGCACGAGGCAGGACACGACGTATGGGTGCTCGATCATCGCGCGAGCGTGGACCTCGAGGCATCCGTCGCGGACGTCACGGCCGACCAGGTCGCGACGTTCGACCTTCCGGCGGCGGTCGCACGCGTGCGCGAGGTCACGGCGACGAACGAGATCGACGTCGTCGCGCAGGGCTTCGGCGCGCTCACGCTGCACATGGCGCTCATCGAGGGACTCGAGGGCGTGCGGTCGGCCGTATGCCTGCAAATGGGAATGCACCTCATCACGCCGCCGATGGGGCGCTTCAAGTCGGGACTCCACGTGCCCGAGGTCCTGCAGGCGTTCGGCAAGCAGTCACTCACGGCGCGCACCGAGATGAAGGGCTGGCAATCACGGATCTTCGACACGGCGCTGCGCCTGCTGCCCGCCGAGGAGTCGTGCACGAACCCCGTGTGCCGTCGCATCACGTTCATGTACGGCCAGATGTACGAGCACGAGCAACTGAATCGCCCGGTACACGATGCGGTGCACGAGTTGTTCGGCGTCACGAGCCTGAGCGCGTTCACGCAGCTGGCGCGCATGGTCCGGTCGGGCCACGCGGTGAAGGCGGACGGCACCAGCTATCTGCACGATCTCGAGCGACTCGCCATTCCGATCACGTACCTGCACGGCGAGAAGAATCGCTGCTTCCTCCCTTCGAGCACGCAGGCGACGTTCGATGCGCTCGCGAAGGTGAACGGGCCGCAGCACTATCGTCGTGTGGTGATTGCCGACTATGGCGACATCGACTGCATCATCGGCAAGCACGCCGCGCGCGACGTGTTCCCGTTGATCCTCGCCCATCTCCGGTCACCGGCAGTGCGGGCGAACGACGTGGACACCGGCGCCCCTGACGACGCGCAGTCGCCGGCGGTGCGCTGATGCTCGACGAGCGGCCGGCCACTTACCCATCGGGCCGGCCTCTTTATATTCGCCAAACGAGACCATTCTTCGGAGGTCCACCATGTTGGGCAGCTTGCGTACGGTGAACCGGCGTCGCCTGGCGACGGCGTTGATTGCCTCGCTGGTCGCGGTAACGCTCGGCGAGTCTGCGGCGGCGCAGGGCGGGACGGTCCCGCCGGGCGAGCCGGCCCGCTTCCTCGCGAAGTACATCGGCCTGAGCGCCTCCGAGATCGAGCAGGCGAAGCGGGGCGAGGTCGTCACCAAGGTGCTCAATGCCGCCGATCGCGACGAGGTGGCGCTGTTCGGCATCGTCGCGATCAACTCGTCGCGCGACGACGTGGTGAAGCGCGTGCGCGACCTTCCGAACTACCTCAAGTCGCCGAGCCGCACCGCGTTCGGCATGTTCTCCACGCCAGCCGTCGCCACGGACGTGAGCTCCTTCGTCGTCGAGGGCAGCGACTTCGATGCGATCAAGGGCTGTCGTCCCGGCGAATGCGACGTGAAGATGCCGGCCAAGAACATCGAGGAGTTCGGCAAGGGAATCGACTGGAACTCGCCCACCGCGCGCGCGCAGGTCGAGAACATGGTGCGCCGCGAGTCCGCCGTGTACGTCAACAACTATCGTCGCGGCGGCACGGCGGCGATGGTCGCGTACGGGGACCAGAAGGAAGCGAGGAGCGCGGCAGATATCTTCAAGGGACTGCTCGCCGAATCGCCGTACCTGTTCGACTACGTCCCGACCCTGCACAAGTACCTCGAGAGCTATCCGACTGGGTCACTGCCCGGCGTCACGGACGCGATCTACTGGGCGAGCGACAAGATGGATCGCATGCGTCCGATCCTCAGCATCAACCACGTCTCGATCTACTCGCCACCGAACTCTCCGCTGGCGCTGGTGAGTGCCAAGCAGCTTTACGCGAGCCACTACTTCCTTGGCGCGTTCACGCTGACGACGATCCTCGACAAGCCCGACGCGCCGAGCGGCAATGGCGTCTACTACATCGTCGTGCAGCGTATGCGATTCGATCACCTGCCGGGTGGCCTGCTCAACATCCGCGGACGGGTCATCGACCGTACGCACGATGGCTTGAAGAAGGAGCTCGCCCAGCGGAAGGCATCGCTCGAAGGCCCGGGCTGAGCGCCGATGACGACCAAAGCGGTGGGACGCTACGCCCCGACGTTTCTCAAGGCCTATCTCGACTCGCTCAACGACTACCGCCAGTACTACGACGACGTCGCCGAGATCGGCAATCCGGAGGTCTCCCAGTACGGCATGTATTTCGTCCCGGGCATCAGCGGAACGCCGGGGCAGATGCGGCTCGCGCTGCCGAGCGTCACGCGGGTGTTCGGTTCGCAGATCGCCATGAAGGCGCTGTTCATTCCGTCGTTTTCCGCGCGGGCGCCGATCTGGGACAAGTACACCGTGCAGAACACGGACGAGAAGCTCGCGAAGCTTCGCGCCGACCTCGTCGCGCTGCTCGAGCGCTTCGACCGCATCATCGTGACGTGTTCGAGCAATGGCGTCTACGACTTCCTCGCGGTGGCGAGCACGTTCCCGCCTGGTGAGCTCGAGTCACGCGTCGAGCTGGCGTGGGTCGCCTGTGCGCCGGACAAATACCTGCCGACGAAGTGGCAGAACTTCTTCTATCCGCTCACTGGGGTCGAGACGCACGGCTACGAGTGGTTCGCGTACCCGAACCACAACGCACTCAAGCGGTTCAATCCCGAAGTGGTGGCGACCTTCCCGTGGCGTGAAGGGCACCAGCGGCGATGGTTCGAGAAGGCGGACATCGAGTCACGCTTCATCTGCTACGGCGTGAAGTGGTCGTACGTCTCGACGACGCAGCTGGGCTTCATCGCGCAGCACGTGTCGTCCCGCATCACGCGGCCCTGGAATGGGCCGGCGGAGGTGTTGATCGCCGCGAACGACGGCTACTGGCAAGGCATCCCCCACGAGACCATCCTCGCGACGGTGCGCAAGTACGCGCCTCGGGCGAACTGCGTCTTCCGGCCGGGCTCGCACCTCAGCGTCGTGAACCCCACGACGCTCACGGAGATGTTCGAAAAGGTGCGCCTGCGTCTGCAACCGAATGCAGCGCGCGACCAGTCGGCTGGCGCTGCTCCAGCGGCGCGGCGCTGACGGCCGTCCTCAGGGCGGAAGGCGCGTCCCCGGATCCGGCTGCTGGCAGAGCCGAGCGGCGCGGGCGTCGAGCGCCGCTGCCCCCGCGCGATCGCCAAGCGTTCGCAGCAAGTCCGCGCGGCGACGAAGTGCGGGCGCGAGATAAGGAAGGTCGTAGCTTTCCGGATCGGGGAACGACGCGTACACGCGTATCGCGTCAGGTACTCGTCCGAGTGCACGAAGCGCCTCAGCACGCAGCCATCGCGCCTGCGCGTGCGGATATGAGTGTGAAGATGGATACGCGGAATCAATCCCGATCGTCGGTGGCCCGAGCGCCGTGAGCGCAGCGGCGGGGTCGCCGCGCGTAAGCGCAATCGCGGACCGCACCGGCAACGCCAGCTCGCGCGCATAGGCTGCGTCGAGCGCTGAAACCCCTTGCAGATGCTCGAGCTGGGCAGCGCGCGCGTCAGCGGAGACGGAATCGCCAAGGCGCAGATCGAGCACCGCGAGCAGATAGAGGCGCCTCCCTGCCGTCAGCGAATCAAAGGGCCAGCGATAGCGGCTCACGTCCGACGCCACCGCGCCCGTGGGCGCGCGCTCGAGCGCGGCGCGAAGACGCGTGAGCTCCCCACGTGCGGTCGGCGCGAACGGGAGTGTGGCGAAGAACGCGCGATATTCGAGCAGTGCGCCAGGACCGACATCTCTGGCGGCATCGAGCCTCGCTGTCGCGATGGCCCACCTGCCCTCTGCAGCGGCGAGACGCGCCGCCAGCAGCTCACCTTGCGCCCGCGCCCAACGCGCATGCTCAGGAAAGATCAGCGCGGCGGACAGCAGGCTTGCCGCTGCAGCGTCGCCGGCGTGCGCGGCGACGGACTGTGCGAGCGCGAGTGCGGTCGCATCGTGGCCCGTGCGCAAGTCGCTCGCAATGCCACGGAGCGTTTCAGCATCGTCGTGCGCGACCGCGCGCAGCGCGCGCATCTCGCGCGCCTGGTCTGCCGCAGGCTCCGCGCGCAGCACCGCCGCCGCGAGCGAATCGAGCTCGGCGCGATCGCCGCGCAGTGCGGCGAGACGCGCCAGGTGTATCGCCATTCCCACCTGTGTCGGTGTGCGCGAGAGGGCGTGACGCAGCGCGGCATCCGCCTCGAACACGGGCCGCGCGAGAAGCGACGACCAATGCGCCCGCACCTCGCCGAGATAGTACCACGCCTCCAGCATGTGTGGCTGGTCGGCAAGCACGGCGAGCAGTCGGCGCTCTGCTTCCTCCGGACGCCCGCGCTGGTGCAGCAGTCGCGCTTCGAGCACGTTGCGCACAGCTGGAGGCAGACGGTTCGAGTATGCGAGCCCCCGGTCCGCGCTCGACTTGCTGAGGTCCGTCTGGTTGTCCCACGTACTCGCTGCTCAAGCGGTAACGCGCGAGTGCGAATGTCGAGTCGAGCCGCACTGCTTCCTGCAATCGCTCCACTGCGGCGGGGTAACGCCCTGCCCGACAATTGCTCTCGCCATCGAGGAACGCGCGGAGCGCGGGCAGTGAAGCGGTCGTACTCGCCGCCAGCCGATCGAGATCGGCGTCCGGGCCGCCAGGCCACGCCGAGAGCAGATGTCGCGTCAGGTCATCGATGAGCGGGAACAGCTGACCACTCGCCCCCTCGACGGACGCACGGTCGTCGAGCGCGCGCCACACCTCGCGGCCTGTGGGATTGAGGCTGAACATCTCCTGCGTCGCTGGGTCGAGCAGGATGAGCTCGGCCCCGAGATCAGTCTCGATGACGTGCGCGCGGCGACAGTAGTGTTGCGTGACGCGGTCTTCGCGGCCGCTGGCCATCACACCGATCGGCGAGCGACGAGCAGCATCTCGCCCGAGCGCCGAGTGAGTGGACGATCGCGAAAGCCGTCGTACGCTTCCTCGACGATGAGTCCCGCGTCGAGACAGAGTTCGGCGAGTCGCGACGCCGTGTACAGCCGGATGCGATGCGAGCGCGTGCCGCTGCTCGACGGGCCTTCCCACGCGGTGTCGATGCTCAGGATGCCGGAAAGTGGATCAAATGCACGCTCGTGTCCGATCATCGTGCCGTCGTCCGACTTCCACCAGTCGCGCGACAGGAATTTCGCCATCACGCCATCGCGGCTGCCGCCGTGCCAGACGAGCGTACCGCCGGGCTTGAGGACGCGTGCGAACTCGGCGATCGTGCGCGCGTCGTCATTCGTGTCGGTGAAGAAGCCGAACGACGTAAAAAGGTTGACGACGGCATCGAACCGATTGGTCCATCGCGCCGGCAACTTTCGCATGTCGCCGATGGTGTACTTGAGCGACGCTCCGGTGCCGCGCGCACGTGCCTTGGCGATGAGGTGCTTCGAGTAATCGAGTCCGTCCACGAGGAAGCCGGCCTCCGCGAGCGGATGCGCGTGGCGGCCCTGTCCGCACGGCACGTCGAGAATGCGCGAGCCCGCCGGCAGCGCGAGCACGTCCATCAGTCGCGCGACTTCATGGCGGTCGCGCTGCTCGGTGACGATCGGCTCGTACTCGAGAAGATAGTGGGCGTCGAAGTATGTCTCCCACCAGTCGGCGCCTGAAGGCGCCGACTGGTGGAGCTTAGGGGAAGTCGCGGCGCTCCGCGCCGCTCCAACTCCTCGCGCCGGTCGCTTACGTGCGCTCAGAAGAACACCGGCTCGCGATACGCGCCGAACACGTCCTCGAGCGCACGGCGGATCTCGAACAGCGTGCAGTACGCACGGGCACAGTCCAGGATGTGCGGAAAGACGTTCTCCGTTCCGCGCGCCGCCGTGCGCAGCTTCTCGAGACGCACGTCGCAGAGCGCCTGGTCGCGCTCCGCACGCACCTTCGCCAGACGCATGCGCTGCTCGCGATCCACTTCCTCGCCGATCTTCAGCAGCGGAATGTCGAGCGCATCTCCTTCCGAGATGAACTCGTTGACGCCGACGATCACTCGGCGCTGCTGTTCGATCTCCCGCTGCTGCCGCGCGGCCGATTCGTGGATCTTCCGCTGGAACCATCCCTGCTCGAGTCCCTCGACCACGCCACCGACCGTCTCGATCTCGGCGAACATCGCCTCGGCGTCCGACTCGAGCTGGTCCGTCAGCGCTTCGACATAATAGGAACCGCCGAGTGGATCCATCACGTTGGGGACGCCTGTTTCGTAGGCGAGCACCTGTTGCGTGCGAAGCGCCACCTGCACCGCATGCTCGGTGGGCAGCGCGAGCGTCTCGTCCATCGAATTGGTGTGCAGCGACTGCGTGCCGCCAAGGACCGCGGCGAGCGCCTGGTAGGCGACGCGCACGATGTTGTTCATCGGCTGCTGTGCGGTGAGCGTGACGCCGGCGGTCTGTGAATGGAAGCGCATGTGCAGCGACTTGCCCGTCGCGCCATAGCGCTCCTTCATGTGGCGCGCCCAGATGCGACGCGCCGCGCGCAGCTTGGCGATCTCCTCGAAGAAATCGTTGTGGATGTCCCAGAAGAACGAGAGCCGCGGCGCAAAGTCGTCGACGTTCAGACCACGGGCGATGCCCCGCTCGACATAGGTGAACCCATCGGCGAGCGTGAACGCCAACTCCTGCGCCGCCGTCGCACCCGCTTCGCGAATGTGGTACCCGGAGATCGAGACCGTATTCCACTTCGGCGCGTGCTCCGCGCCCCACGCGAAGCAATCGACGATAAGGCGGAGCGCGGGCTCGATGGGAAAGCACCACGCATGCTGCGCCATGTACTCTTTGAGGATGTCGTTCTGGATCGTGCCCTGCAGCTTCTCGCTCGGCACACCCTGCTTCTCGGCGGCGGCAATGTAGAACGCCCAGAGGATGATCGCCGGCCCGTTGATCGTCATCGACGTGGACACTTCGTCGAGCGGAATGCCGTCGAACAGCACTTCCATGTCGGCGAGGCTCGAGATCGCGACGCCGGTCTTTCCAACCTCACCCTCCGAGCGCGGATGATCGGAGTCGTAGCCCATCAACGTCGGAAAGTCGAAGGCCGTGGAGAGTCCGGTCTGGCCGTGATCGAGCAGGAACTTGAATCGCTCGTTGGTGTCGCTCGCGCTGCCAAAGCCGGCGAACTGGCGCATCGTCCACAGCTTGCCGCGGTAGCCGGTGGGATGGATGCCGCGCGTGAACGGATAGACGCCCGGCACACTCAGCTTCTCCGCGTCGTGGTGCTCGACGTCGAGCTCGGTGTACAGCGGCTCGACTTCCTGCTCCGAGTTGGCGAAGGCGATCTCGCGCTTCTTTCCCTTCTCGTACGCGCGGCGCCACTCCGCCACCTCGTCGCGCAACCGCTCTATTTCGGCCTGCTGCTCCCCGATCGTGTCGGAGAGCTCTCGCATCGACGTCATCCCGATGTCCGTGTCAGAAGGTCCACGCTTCGCGCGAGGAGGTCGTCCGCAATCGCGAACGGAGTGGCCGACCCGGTTTCGAGTTCGGGCAGGCGCTCCTCGAGCCATTGATTCGTCGCGGCATCGCCCCACAACCGCCGACGGGTCTTGTCTTCTACCACTTCAACGACTCGCTCGCGCAGACGAGCCCGCCGCCGCGCGCGCAGTGCGCCACTGTCCTCAAGATACTGGAAGTGCCTGTCGAGGGCCGCGACCAGCTCGTCGATCCCTTCGTCCTTTACGGCGACCGTACGCAGGACGGGCGGGGTCCAATGCGTGGTATCGACACTCTGTGCCGCTGCACGCACCTGCCTGAGAATGTTGTTCTTCGAAAGATCTACGCCGTGGTGGGCAGGAACGTTCCGCATGGTCGCCCCACTCCGCATGCCGAGCATCACCTCGATCTCATTACGCAACCGGTCCGCGCCCGGGCGATCGGCCTTGTTCACGGTAAAGATATCGGCGATCTCCATGAGACCAGCCTTGAGTGTCTGGATCGAGTCGCCCGACTCGGGCACGAGAACGACGAGGCTGCTGTCGGCGGTCCGCGCGACGTCGAGCTCACTCTGGCCCACACCGACGGTCTCGATGAGGATGCGATCGATGCCGAAGGCGTCGAGGACGTCCGAGGTTTCGCGCGTCGCGGCGGAGAGTCCCCCAAGCGAGCCACGCGTGGCGAGCGAGCGGATGTAGACGCCCGGATCGAGCGCGACTTCCTCCATGCGAATGCGATCGCCGAGCAGCGCGCCACCGGTGAATGGCGACGTCGGATCCACAGCGATGATGCCCACCGTCAATCCCTGCGCCCGATAGGCCTTCGTGAGACCGGTGGTCAGCGTGCTCTTGCCCGCGCCGGGCGGACCAGTGATGCCGATGCGGCGCGCGTGGCCGAGGCGCGGGTGCCAATTCGCCAGCAGTTCCTCGAACCCGGGCCGGTGGTTTTCGACGATGCTGATGGCCCGCGCGAGCGCGGCCTTTTTGCCTGCAGTGAAGTCAGCGATCAGTCGTTCGTGCATCGTCAGCGTGAAACAGGTAGAGAGAAGCGAAAGACATAGCGAACAAGTACGGCATCGATCTCCTCGTGTACGACCATCACGGCGGGCCCTGCGCCGGTTCGTCGTGCTCATCCCGAATGTCGCCCACCAGCTCCTCGAGCAGATCCTCCAGCGTCACCAGCCCGATCGTCTGACCCTCGGCGTCCTGCACGATCGCGAGGTGCGTGCGCTTGCGAAGCATGCGGAAGAGGAGATCACTACAGGGCGTACTGGCCGGCGCCATGGCAACCGGACGAAGCGGCGGCATACGCTCGCCCCCATACTTCAACACGTCAAAGGCATGAATCATCCCGACGACGTGGTCCAGTGATCCCTCGAACACCGGCACGCGACTGAACGCCGACGTCGCCACTTCCTCGGCAATTTCGCGCGCGGTCGCGTCGCGGCCAATCGCGAAGATCCCCTCGCGGGCGATCATCACGTCGGCCACGGCCTTCCCGCCGAACTTCATCACGCCCGTGATGATTTCCAGCTCCTGCCGCTCGCCCACGCCCTCCAGCTCGCCCTCGCGCAGCAGGTCCTGGATCGCATCGCGCTGCGTCGTGCTGTCGGCGAGCGATCGCTTCTCGAACGGGCGGCTGGCGAGGCGCCCCGCGGCGACGATCGGCGCAGCGATCAACGCTGCCGCTTCGAGCAGCGGAGAGAGAAACGACGCCACGGTTGGCGCAAGGCGCCGCGCGATGGCGCGTGGCAACAGTTGGCCGAGGACGATGACGATGATCGCGAAGAGGGCGAGGGCCGCCGCGAGCGCCTTCAGGTTCCGTGCATGATCGCTGGCAATCAGCTCGCCGCTCAGCACGAGGATCAACGCGACGGTCGCGCTGGAGGCGATGATGAGGCGTTGCGGGCGCTCCAGGTAGGCAAGCGCCGCGCGCGAGCCGCGCAACTGTTGCTCCACCCAATGCCGAAGCCAGATGCGGCTCACCGAGCGCATCGCCATGCCACCCGCCGTGAGCGCCGCGACAGCGAGCACCGCGAGCGCGAGAAGCAAGTCGCCGGACGTCATTCGGCCGCCGACGCTGCGAGCGGATGCACTCGCTCGAAGTACACTCGCTCCACGCGGCGACCGCGCACCCGTTCGACGACGAGCTTGTACGCGCCGATGACGATGGACTCGCCGGCGCGAGGCACGTGGTCGAACGCTTCATAGACCAGCCCTCCCACCGTATTCACGTCGTCCTGCAGGAAGTCCTGTCCGAGCAGCTCGCTCAGCTCCTCGAGCGACAAGCGGCCGCTCACCCAGAAGCACCGGCCGGCCTCCTGCTCCACCTCCGGCTCCTCGACGTCATACTCGTCATGGATCTCGCCGACGATCTCCTCGAGCACATCCTCGATGGTGACGAGGCCGGCGGTCCCGCCGAACTCATCGCTCACGATGGCGATGTGCGTCCGGCTCGCCTTGAAGTCGCGCAGCTGCAGGTCGATCGGCTTCGAGGTCGGGATGAACTGCGCGGGGCGCACGAGCGTCTGCCAGCCGAGCATCGGTTCGTCGTCATCGATGACGAAGGGGAGCAGGTCCTTGGCGTAGAGGATGCCGATCACATTGTCGAGCGTGTCGTCATAGACCGGGAAGCGCGCGTGCTCACTGCTGCGCACGCGGTCCACCGCCTCGCTCCAGTGCGTCGTCACGTCGATGCCGACGATGTCCACGCGTGGGATCATCACTTCACGGACCGCCGTATCGCCAAGCGAGAACACGCCGTGGATGAGCCGCTCCGCATCGCGGGAAACGTCTGCCTCCGCAGCGAGGACGTGGCGGAACTGCTCGGTGGCCTCCTCGCGCAGCTCCGCCCGCTCCTCGATCGTCGGGGCGGGCATCAGTCGTTCGAACAGGACGTCGAGCATCGCGCCGAGTCGCAGCACCGGCGACAGGATGAATTCGAGCAGGCGCACGAGTGGCGCAAACGCGAGTATGAACCGCGGCGCCGTCGCGAATCCGAGCGACCGTCCGATGCCTTCGACGACGATCACGACGAAGAGCGCGGCCGCGAACGAGATCGCCGCTCCGGCGATGCCGTCACCACGCTGGATGCCGAGGAGCCGCGCGAGGGCGGCGCCGGTCACGAGATGGACGAGCACGCGTGACAGCGCGAGCGCGCGGTGGGCGCGTTCACGACTGCGCAGGACGCCAACGACGGGCGGTGCCGGTTCGGGCTCGGGTTCGCCCCCGAGCAACGCGCCGTCGGCTGCCGCCGCGAGCGTCGCGATCGTGATCGCGCCAACCGCGACGACGAGGGCCGTGACGTTCATGCGCTCTCCAATGCGCCGCGCAGCAGACGTTCCTGCCGCTGCCACATCGGCGAGCCGTAGCGCGCATCGTCCACGGGATGCTCGTAGCCGATCACGTGCAGCATTCCATGCACGACGAGGCGCAGCAGCTCTTCCCGGATGCCCGCGCCGTGCGCGACCGCGTTGCGCCGGGCGACGGCCGGCGCGATGTAGATGTCCCCCGTGAGCGGTGCACCCGTGACGACAGGTGCGAAACCGAACGAGATCACGTCCGTCGCGCCGCGGTGTTGCAGATGGCTCCAGTTGAGCGCCGCCATTTTCCTGTCGGAGAGAAACGTCACCGACACCGCCGCGTCGCGCACACGTTCAGCGCGCAGCACGGACTCCGCCACGCGTTGCACGCGGGCGAGCGACACTGGAATCCGGACCTGCGCTACAGCCACCTGCACCACGCGCGTCACCGTGCTAATCCCCGTCCTCCGCGTACGCCTTGATGATGTCGCGCACCAGGCGGTGGCGCACGACGTCGACGTCCGTGAAGTAGTGAAAGGCAATTCCATCGATGCCCGGCAGGATGCGCTCGACCTGCATGAGGCCGGACTCCTCGCGCTTGGGCAGGTCGATCTGCGTCTTGTCGCCCGTGATGACGATCTGCGAGTTCACGCCAAGGCGCGTCAGGAACATCTTCATCTGCATCGCCGTCGCGTTCTGCGCTTCATCGAGGATGACGAACGCGTCGCTGAGGGTACGACCCCGCATGAACGCCAGCGGCGCGATCTCGATGACACGCGTCTCGAGCGCCTTCTGCACGCGCTCCTGCGGCATCATCTCGTCGAGCGCATCGTACAACGG
>JBDSML010000081.1:0-10272 GCA_039915865.1 Gemmatimonadaceae bacterium
CGTACTTCTTCGCCAGCGCGGCCATGAAGCCGTCCTGCAGAAGCCCGTAGAGCTCCGTCCGGTCGAGCTGCTTCGAGTTCGACAACTCGCGGAACGCCGCCAACATCTCTGCGGAACTGACCATCCAAGACCTCGCTGAAAAAGGGTCGTCACTTCGGCGACCCGTGACCTGTCGTTATGAAAAGCGGAACGCCAGCCTCGCCTCCTTGACCGCCGCGAGTGGAATACGCTTCGACTCACCGCGCTCCGGCTTGAGCGTGACTGCTACTTCCCCACCATCCTCATCGAGCGCGAGGATCTCGCCCTCGAGCCGACCGCCGAAATCCGGCGCGAGCACGCTCGCCCAGCGACCGACGAAGCGTCGCCACTCGTCGGGCGTCCGCAACGGACGCTCACCGGGAGACGACACCTGCAACACATACTGCTCTGAGACGAGACCGCCGCCGTCCAACCGTGCCTCAAGGGCGCGAGAAGCGCGCGCGCAATCATCGACGGTCACCTTCTGGCCGTCGCGCCGATCGATTCTGACCTCCAGAACCGGGCGCGACCTGGTGCCCCCCTGCCGGAGCTCGACGAGATCGAACTGCGCCTCATCAAGTTCTTGCACGACAACACGTTCCAATGCTTCGTTCATGTTGTCTCTAGGTAGCGTCCGGCAATAAAAAAATGTGGGGAGCGTCCCCCACATTCTGCGAGCGCCTTTCGGCTCCCACAACTATAGAAGCTAAACGGTGCCTATGGCATGGTCAAGCGAGTGCGGTGCCCGCCGTCACATCCGCCTCGTAGCTGAAGACCACTTTGCCGAATCGCCGCCGGTCGACAAAGGTTCGGGCGAGAAAGGCCGGTGCGTCATCGCCACGATGCACGGAGTCGATGACGACAGGCATCCTGCCCTGCAACCACGCGCCGAGGGCGTCCGTGAGATCGCCGGCAGCGCCGAGGCAATTGCCGATGATCACGAGGTTCTTCACGATCGCGTGGCGCATCACCGACTCGGCGTTCACCGCGGCGCCGACACTCGCGCGCGTCGCGTCGTTCTGGCCCGCGAAGCCGCACGTGACGTACGTGCCGAACGGTGCGAGCAACTCCACACTCCGCTCGAGGTGCAGATCGAAGAACGGATCGAACACGAAGGCGAGCTCGCCGCGTGCACGACACGCATCGCCAAGCTGTTCCGTCGAAACAACAGCCTCTGCGCCGAGCGACGAGAGACGTGCTTCGCACCCAGTGGAGGCAGTCGCGGCAATCACCCGCACGCCGGCTAATCGGAGTGCGGCGATGAGGCTGAGCGACGTATTGGAGGTCGCCGAGGTGACCAGAGCCAATGCACCGGGATGGACCTGTGCCCGGCGCATCATGCTGAATGCAGTCTGCGCACCCACGCTGAACGCGGCGGCGTCCGTACTCGACATGCATTCTGGAAGGACGGCAACCTTTCGCTCGTGCAGCACGAGGAGCTCGCGCGACGCAGAGTTGGTTGGAAGCCCCGCCGGCGACGCAGCGTCCGCCGGCGACAGCCGGTGATACGCGTTCTGGCCGATCACGCGGTCCCCCACGCGGACATGCGTGACACGCGCTCCGACGGCCATGACGATGCCGGCGAATTCGGAGCCGATGACACGACAGCGATTGCCCGGCAGCCGATGGAGATCGCGGAAGAATCCCTTATCGCGGTAGTTGCACGAGAACGCGTTCACGCGCACGAGCACCTGGTGCGCATACGCATGCCGCTGGGGCTCGAATCGCGGCTCACGAAGCGGCACGAATGCCGAGCGGACCATCATGCCGTCCACGATCAGGTGCTCGCGACAGGGCAACGTATCAGCATCGACGCCGAGGGCACCAAAGACACCAAGGCCGCGCATGTGTCGACCGTCAGTGCGTGTGAGCGAAGCGCCGAGTGCCGGGCACCCGTTCGAGCAGTCGCTCCGGTGCGTCGGCGGCCGCCAACTCCTCGAGCGAGAAGGCGGCGAGCGCCGTCAGTGCCTCGACGCGCGACTGCAGCGTGCGCGGTTCAGTGAGCTGGGCGTCGAACCGCTCGACATTGTGTGCGGCATCGAAGACGAGCCTCCGCAGGACGGAGAATGCTCCCGCGGAAAGCACGGGATTGCCACGATAGTTGCGAATGCGTCCACTGTCGCGCACGTACGAGCGGCTGGAGAGACCCATGAAGGCGAGGAACCAATCGGCGCGGAAGGCGCCCGCCGCTGCGACGATGCCACTGTAGTCCGCGATCAGCTCGTCGAACAGCGAGTTGGTCATCGCGCCGAACATCCGGCGGGTGAGATAGTGCGCACACTCGTGCTCGACGCGAATCGTCCGCGAGCACGATACCCACTCGTCGTGACGCAGCCCGAGCGCGCCCGCCGCAATGCCGCTGTAGGCGCCGTCGCTGACGAGAATGAAGCGGTCGCGGTACAGGTCGCCGCCGGGCGAGATCATGCGGAGGGTGGAAAGCCACACGGAGTCCGAACGATGGCTCGGATCCGCGGCTTCCCACGCGGAACGCAGCAATTGCACCGACTGCCAGTTGGTGTGGCCACTGACCATGCACGCCCCCATCGACGCGGGAATCACCTCAGGCTCGTTGCGCCGGGTGAGCGCACAGACGAGCGCCTCGAAGTCAGCGCGGCATGACGTACGAACCACGGGTATTCGGCCGGCGGGCGATGAATGGAGTTCGAATGAAAGTGCGTCGGGCTGCTCGAGCTCGAGGCCTGCGCCATCGGGAAACACTCCTGAGTGCGTCGCGCGGCGATAGTCGGCAGACGCGCTTACGCCCTCGGCGATGGGAAAGTGCAGCTGCGGCATCCAGCGTCGCAGTGCCGTCCAGGCTCCCTGCTCTCGCGACTGGTGCAATCGCTGCTCCCATGCAATGACGAACGGCTCGTCGTCGAGCGGCAATGCGGGAAGCGGCGCGTCGTCGGGCAGCGCGAAGCGGTTGTCGCTGTACGCCAACAGCTCCGCGCACTCGACGGGGGTCGCCCCCGCCGCCTCGAGAATCGCACGCCGCCGCTCGACGAGCAACTCCCTCACGGCACCGACGCATGCATCGACGTTCCACCTGCGCCGAGGTAGGTGAATTCGCCGTTTCGTACGACGACGGTGGTGATTGGGTTGGTCGAGAGATCGCCCGAGGCGTCGAAGGAGAAAGTGCCCGTCACGCCCTTCCAATTGCGCAGCCCGTGCAGCACGGGCGCGACCTTTTCGGCCTCGGGCGAACCGGCGACGCGCATCGCGTGTGTGAGCACCTGCACGGCGTCATAGCCGAGCGCCGCCAGTGCGTCCGGCTGCAGTCCGAAGCGCTTCTGGAACGCGGCGGCGAAGCGCTGTACTTCGGGGCGCGGATCGCCCGGATGGAACGGCGTCGGCAGCATGATTCCGTTCACCGCATCGCCGCCCTCGGCGAGAAAGGGCGGGATGCCGAGCGCGTCGCCACCGAACATCATCACCGCTACCTTCTGCCGCTTGAGCTCACGGGCGATGCGCGCTGCGGGGCCGGCTTCCGCGGCGAGGAAGACGCCGTCGACATGCCGCTCCTTCCACAGGCGGACGATCTGCTCCAATTCCGCGGCGCCGCGACTGCCGGGATCGTACGACTGTCGATCGATGATGTCGAGGCCGAGGGCATTCGCGCGCACCTCGAACGCATTGGACAGTGCGCGTCCGTAGTCGTTCCGGATATAGAAGATGCCGACGCGCTGCACGCCTTTCGTCTTTGCCAGCTCGGCCATCTGTCGTCCAGCGTCGCGATCGGTGAAGATCGTGCGGAACACCCGCGCATAGCCGCGCGAGGTGAGCGCTGCGTCGGTAGACGTCGGCGCGATGAGTACGATGCCGGCGGCGTCGTAGACGGCCGCGGCAGGAACTGTCACGTACGATTGCATGTGGCCGATGACGGCGCTCACCTGCCCTTCGGCAGCGAGTCGTTGTGCGACGAGCCGGCCCTCGTCGACCGACTCGTGGTCGTCCACGCGGAGCAACCGAAACTGCCGACCCGCCGCGCCACCGGCGGCATTGGCGTCGTCGAGCGCCAGGCGCATGCCCTTCTCGTACAGGAGATTGGGCTGCGCGGACCATGGCCATGCGGCCGCGATGACGATGGGCGCACCGGCCCTGGCGTCGCGACTGGCGGACGACTGCGACTTCGCGTCAGCGCAGGCCAGCATGAGGGTCGTCGCGAGAAGAGCAGTGCCGAGCAGCGCGAGTGCGCGAACGGAGCGAGTCATCATGGGTCCACCTGACGTGAATGTGGGAACCGCCGTCGGTACGTCATGCCAGCTGCCGGCGCGCCAATTCTGCGAACGCGCCGTCCTGCCGCATCAGTTCTGAATAGGAGCCGTGCTCGACGATCTGTCCTCCGATGACGACGAGGATGCGGTCGGCCCCCATGACGGTGCTGAGCCGATGTGCGACGATGATGCGAGTGGCGCGCAGCTTCGCGAGACTCTCGCTCACGATCGCCTGTGCGTGGTTGTCGAGTGCGCTCGTTGCTTCGTCGAACAGCACGATCTTCGGGCGACGGACAAAGGCACGTGCGATCATGAGCCGCTGGCGCTGGCCGCCGGAAAGCGTGCCGCCACCTTCGCTGATCACGGTGTTCATGCCCATCGGCATCTCGCGAATGTCGGCGGCGAGACCGGCCATCTCGGCAGCCGCCCACGCGTCTTCCTCGGTGGCGAGTGACGATCCGACGATGTTCGCATAGATGTCGCCCGCATTGAGGCGACTCTGCTGCAGTACGACACCGATCTGTCGGCGCACGGCACGCATGTCGAGCCCACTCATGTCGTGGCCGTCGAGGTAGATGGAGCCGGTCTCCAGCGCCTCGAAGCCCAGCAAGGCGCGGATGATCGACGACTTGCCGGACCCCGACGGACCGACGAGCGCAACGCATTCGCCAGGCCGGATACGGAAGGACAGGTCGTTGAGCACCAATGGTGAACCGGGCAGATACCGGAAGCTGAGATGCTGCGCTTCGATGTCGCCTTCCAGCACTCCTGGGTCGCGCTTGGCTTCACCGACCTCTGGCGCGGTGGTAAAGATCGGACGCGCCTGCTCGTACAGCGGTACGATGCCCGCAGCGGTCAGGAGACTCGCGCCTGTGGCCAGCGTGCCGGCGAGACATGCGCTGAATGCCGCAAGGAACGCGAGAAACTCACCGGTGCGCAGCGGTGCAGACACCGGGGCACCGCGTGCGGCGGCGGCGGCATCGGCCTGCATCATCGCCGTCGCGGCGCCGAAGATCACCATGAGGGCGAAGGTCGGCAGCGCGATGTTCAGCGTCCCGTAGGCGTTGCGGACGAAGCGGGACTTGAACTGCTGGCGGCGCTGTTCACCGAAGTGCCGCGCCCAGATGGCAAAGGCACGCACTTCGGCGCCGGCGACACGCAGCTTGGCGATACTGCTCAACAGCTGCAACACGAGCCCTGACGTCTTGCCGCGCAGCAGCGAGACGTGACGTTGCGTGGAGAGCTGGAGCCAGCCGGCGACGAGCGTGACGAGGAGCAGCGTGAGGATCAGCGCGACGCCGCGCCACGCGAGCGCCGAGCTATACACGAACATCATCGCGAAGTTGAACACGGAGAAGATGCCGGCGACGAGTGCAGTCGTCACCGTGCCGGTGAGCAGCGCGCGAATACCGTCGATGCTCATGGCGCGTACGGCGAGGTCACCGGCGGCGTAGGTACGGAAGAACGATGTCGGCAGCTCGAGCAGGCGATCCCACAGTGCAGCCTGCACCGTGACCTGCATGCGCCCTTCGACGCGCAGGAGGGCGATGGTGCGCACGAGCTCGAAGATCATCGACGCCATGGCGACGACGATCAGCACGGCGGCGAGTTGGAGCAGCTGCCCGCGATCCGCACTCGGGATCACTGTGTCGAACAGCAGGCCGATCGAGAACGGGATGACCATCGCGAGCGCACCGCCCACCGCCCCGAGCACGCCGACGGTGATGATGTCGCGCCAGCAGCCGTGCAGCGCGAAGCGCAGCACATCGCTCAGGGTGAGTGCCGTCGCGGGGAACGGTCGGTAAATAGCTGTCGCGGAGGGAATGAGCAGCGCGGCAGTCGCTGCCGTGACGCGCACCGGTGGCTGACTCTTGCGATGCATGTCATAGCCACCGCCTGGACGCGGCAACAACGCGACCGCTTCGCGACTGCTCGTGCCGTCGAGGAAGCCGAGGAGCGGACCTGCATCGCGCTTCCACCACGACTTGGTGAGGATGACGCGCCGAGTGCGGAAGCGCGAGCTGCGGGCGACGGCGTCGACGGGTTCCTCGACGCCGACCCATGCGAGATTTTCCGGTGGCGTGATCGTCACGCCGACGACATCACCGACGCGACGCATCGCGGTCAGCAGTGCGTCGTACGCTCCGTCGTCGCGCGCACGCGTCCGCTGCGGCCGCCGATCAGTGCCGCCGAGACGCATCGCACCGGCGAGGGTGCGCAGTGCGCCGCCAAGTGCGGAGGCATTCTCTTCCGCCTGCCGACTGCGACGACGCTCCACCGCGTCGACGGCACGCGAGGCATTCTCGCGCGCTGCCGCAAGCGCCGTCACCTGTAGATTGGCCAGGCTCGGCCACAGTGCGTCACCGATGCTCTCGCGGCGCACGGAGCGAATCTGCACCGTGCCGGCAGCCTTCACCCACAGCTCGCGCGAAATGGGATGCAGCACGCCGTCGGCGAGCGGAAGGGCGACGCGGCCAGCGAGGTTCGCCGTGCCCTCGGCCTCGACCCATATGATGTCCGTCGCCGGTCGGGCCGACGTGCCGTTCGTCAACGTGAGTGTGCCCTCGATGGGCAGCTCGGCGACATTCTTTCGCGGCGCAGCGTCGCTGGTGATGCCGGCGCAGATGGACGCCGCCCAGCCCTCGGCCAGGAGCATCACGTCGTGGCGGAGGCAATCAGTCGGGAAGAGGAGCTCATTCCCTTCGCTCGGGACGACATTGACCCGCACGTCATCACGAGCGATGGCGTCGCGAAGGTCGGCGATGCCCAGGCTCCAGAGCCGAGTGTCGGCAGCGCCGACGGCGAGGAGACTGGCACCAGCGGGCGGCGGCGCGCCGAACCCGACAAGCACACCGTCGCGCAGGACGCGGGCAATGTGTTCGCGTGGGCCCGTCTGTCCGTCGTCGCTGGTGGTGACCATGAAGACGTCGACGAACCCGCTCTCGACGAGCCAGAGCATGTCGCCGGCGACGGCGAACGGGCGGTCGCTCCCGACGTCGGCGGGCGTGCCGTAGCCGAGGATGAACTCGCGTGCGCGCGTGCCGACAGCCGCTTCAACCTCTGCGATCATGAGTCACTCCTCGGCGATGAGGTCGCGGTACGGACCATCGATGTCGCGCATGCCGCGATGTGTTCCGCGCTGCGCGATGCGTCCCTTGTCGAGCAGGATGATCTCGTCGCAGTCGCGGATGGTGCTCAGGCGATGCGCGATGATGAGGCAGGTGCATCCGCGCCGACGGAGATTGTTGTCGATCTCCTCCTCGGTGGTGGGGTCGAGCGCGCTGGTCGCTTCGTCGAGCACGAGCAGCGCCGGGTTGGCGACGAGGGCGCGGGCGATCTCGAGCCGCTGGCGCTGACCGCCGCTGAAGTTGCGGCCCCCTTCGTCGACGAGACTCGCATAGCCACCGGCGCGCGAGGTGATCTCATCGTGAATACACGCATCGCGCGCGGCGCGAATGACGTCGGCTTCGTCGACCGTGGTGTCCCACAGCGTGAGGTTGTCCTTGACCGTGCCTTCGAAGAGGAAGATGTCCTGGTCGACGACAGCGAAGGACGCAATCAGCTCGTCGCGCGCGAGCTGGTCGCGCGGAGTGCCGTCGAGCAGGATGTCCCCAGTCCATTGGGCGTACAATCCGCACACCAGGCGAGCGATCGTCGACTTGCCGCAGCCCGATGCGCCGATGAGGGCGACTCGGCTCCCGGGCCGGAGCGAGAGATCGAATCCTTCGATGCGTGGTGGGTCGAAGCGGCTGTAGCCGAACGTGATGTTCCTGAGGTCAAGGCGGCCGGTGAGCCGCGTGCGGCGAGGTGCGGGCTCGGCGTCGTGCGTGTCCGTGACGGCCGCCGACTCCACCGCTTCCACCATCGGTTGCGCGGCCTGCGGGTCGAGCGGCGCGCGCAGGACGTCGTCGAGACGATGCATGTCGCCGCTGACTTCATCGAGCGTGGACGCCAACTCGACAAGGCGGTTGACCGGCGAGAGGAAGCTGAGCATCAGCGCCTGGAAGGCGATGAGCATGCCGATGCTCATGCCGCCGCTCATGATGCGCAGGCCGCCAAGGCCGAACAGCAGTGCCGTGTTGACGGCCAACAGCATGGGCGGCACGACGGACAGCGCACGCGTCTGGAGGTCGAGCGCCTGCTGTCCGTTCACGGCCTTGACCTGATAGCCGGCCCACTTGGCGAAGAAGTCGGATTCCCATCCATTCGCCTTGAGCGTCTCGATGCTCTGGAGGCCGCTCATGGCGACGCCGAGCAGCGCCCCCTGATCGCGCCGCAGCCGCTGGTTGAGATCCTTCCGGCGACGCGCCACGAAGCGAAAGATCGCAAGATTCACGACCGCGGTGGCGACGCCGAGTATCGTGAGGAGGGCGTCGTACTGGATCATCAGCGCCGCGTAGAAGCTGATCATCACGATGTTGAGCACCGTCGTCGCCAGCTCTTCGGCAAGGAGCGACGCGATGCGATCGTTGATCGCGACGCGCGATCCGATCTCGCCGGCGTATCGCTGCGCGAAGAAGCCGACGGGCAACCGGAGGACGTGCCAGAAGAAGGAGCTCGACGTCTGGAGTGCGAACTTCGTCTCGAGCCGGAGGAGATGCGACGACTGGAGCCACGAGAGTGCCGCGCGGACGAGCGCGGTGGCGCCCATGACGTACAGCAGTGGCGAGATCCAGCTCATCAGCCCCTTGACCAGCACGTCGTCGACGAACACGCGAGAGAACGCGGGGACGACGAGTCCGGGAACGACGAGGGCGAGGCCGCCGAGGATCGCGAAGACGATCGCGGCCTGCGCGCCATTCAGGCGACGAGCGAGCGCCGGCAGCAGTCCGCGTCGTTGACCACCCGGCTTGAAGGCCGGCGATGGTGCGAAGGTGAGCGCGATCCCCGTGAACGACGTGTCGAACTCTTCATGGGAGACGACGCGTGGGCCCTGCGCGGGATCGTTGAGGAACACGCCCTTCGCGGAGAAGCCCTCGAGCACCACGAAGTGGTTGAAGTTCCAATGAATGATCATTGGACGCGGCATCGCGTCGAGGTGACTTGGCTCGCGCTTGTAGCCTTGCGCGGTGAGTCCGTAGTCGCGTGCCGCGCGGAGGATGTTGCTCGCCTTGCTGCCGTCGCGTGAGACGCCGCAAGCCACGCGGAGCTCCTCGAGCGGGACATAGCGTCCGAAATGCGCGAGCACGATGGCGAGTGCCGCGGCGCCGCATTCCACGGCCTCCATCTGGAGAATCGTCGGCGTGATGGTGCGTCCGGGACGCGGGCCACCGGGCAGACGAGCGCGCGAGGAGACGAATGGATCGACGAGTCGAGCGCCCTTGGCAGCGGTCTGTCGCACGCGCGCGCTGCCCTGGCGAATCAGCTCGGCAAGTTTCGGCGCCATCAGCTCCTCGCCGGCTCGCGGATGATCGTGCGCGCGCGGCGGATCACAGACCCACCTGACGGCGGAGGATCGGGACGACCATGTCGATGGGGCGCTGCTCGCGGACGAGGATGTCGGCCGTGCACATCGTGCCGCTCTCGATGCTCACCGGTGGGCCCTTGGAGCTCGTCCAGCGATACTGGCTGGGTGTGCTCGCATCGGGGGTGAGATCGGCGAAGACCTGATATGGCGCGTCGTTGCCGGCGAGCGACGTGACCAGCTTGTCGTTCTTGAGCGTGCGCGTCATGCCGCGCGGCGTGGCGGGAAAATCGGAAACGAACGTGACCGTTCCCTCGAGGAATCCGTATTCCTCGCGGCGTACCGTGGACGGTGCCAGGTGGATCTTCATGCCCGGCTTGAGCCGCTTGCCGTCGGTCGACTTCACGTAGACGACGGCCTCGAGTCCCTTCACGGACCGTCCGCGCAGGTCGAGCGTGGCGATGGGATCGCCGCCGCGCACATAACTGCCCTGCGTCGCGAGCACCTCGAGGATGCGCCCGGTGTAGGGGCTCACGATCTCGCTCGATTCACGCACTTCGCGTTCGACGACCTCGAGCTCCCGTTTCGCATCGGCGAACTTGGCGCGCGCGCCGTCGAGCGACTTGCCGGCATCGG
>JBDSML010000084.1:0-4882 GCA_039915865.1 Gemmatimonadaceae bacterium
GCTGGCGACTAGAGCGTAGGGGCCACACCCGTTCCCATCCCGAACACGGTCGTTAAGCCCTACAGCGCCGATGGTACTCCGTCCGAGAGGACGCGGGAGAGTAGGCCGTCGCCGGCACCTATTAGAAATGCCCCCGTTGCGTTCGCAACGGGGGCATTTCGTTTGATAGGTAATCGCAGCTTAGACGATACAGGCGGCACCCATTGCCTTCCCATCCTCCTGTCCGTCTATCATCCTATCTTCCCAGCACTCCTCGTCATCTCCTCCGATGCCTAGAGCCGGAATCGTCACTGTCGTCGGAAAGCCCAACGCGGGCAAATCCACCCTCCTCAATCGCGTGATGGGTGAGAAGCTGGCCATCGTCAGCGACAAGCCCCAATCCACGCGCGACCGCGTCGTCGGCATACACACCGCCGGCGACGTCCAAATGATCATCCTGGACACGCCAGGCCTGCTCAACCCACGCTACGAGCTTCAGCGCGCCATGCGCGGCACCGCGCTCCGCGCACTGAAGGACGCCGACATCGTCATCTACCTCGCCGATGCAACCGAGCGCACACCGCCATCGCTGCTCGAGGCCGCAGAGCTCGAGAGGATGCCAAAGGCCCCGGTCTGGACCGTCCTCAACAAGATGGACGCCATCCGTCCCGTCGAACGCACGGAGCTCGCCGAAGCCCTGCCCGATGCGCGATTCATCTCGGCGCTCACCGGCGAAGGAGTTGACGACCTCTTTACGGCGATCGGTTCCCTCCTGCCCGAGAGCCCCTTCCTCTATCCAGAAGACGAAATCAGCACCGCTTCGGTTCGGTTCTTCGTGTCGGAGCTCGTGCGCGAAACGGCGCTCGAGCAGCTCGACGAAGAAGTTCCGTACAGTCTCGCATGCGAGGTGGAGGAGTTCCGCGAGACCCAGTCGCCGGTATACATTCGGACGGTGCTCTACGTCGAGCGCGAAAGCCAGAAGCGCATCCTCATCGGCGCAGGCGGGCAACGCATCCGCGACATCGGCCGCGCAGCACGCATCAAGGTCGAAGCCTTCGTCGGTGCCGCGGTGTATCTCGATCTCTGGGTGAAAGTGCTTCCGAATTGGCGGAAGAGCGATAGCGCCATCCGCCGCTTCGGTTACCGGCTCCACGACGACCACTCTGCATGACGCTCTCTCCACAGCTGCTCGCCATCCTGGTCTGCCCGAAGTGCAAGGGCGCGCTCGAGTATCGCGACGCCGAGCAGTCGCTCGTGTGCCCCGCTTGTCGTCTGCGTTATCCCGTGCGCGATGACATCCCCATCATGCTGATCGACGAGGCAACCCCGCTCTGAGCGGTTGCGCATGCGTCTAACGCGTCCGTCGGAAGGAGTGAAGCGGCGCGTCGCGTTGCTCGCATTGCTCGCCCTCGTCATCGCACCCTCGATCGCGACGGCACAGGCCAACAGCGGCGCGCTGGACCTGTTGTTTCCCATCGGTGCCCGTGCCACTGGCATGGGGACCGCGTTCGTCGCCGAACAGGGGAGCGAATCGGTCTGGTGGAATCCGGCCGGCCTCTCGCGACTGACGAAGCCGGAGTTCGCGCTCGACCACTTCGAGAACATCCTGATCAAGGGGGACGCCGCGTCGTTCATCCTGCCTGTCAAGCCGATCGGCGTCTTCGCCCTGTCAGCGCGAATATTCGACGCTGGCGTCGGTGAGGGAGTGGACAGCACGAACACACCGACCAGCGCCTTCATCAATCGGACGTTCGTCCTCGGTGCGTCATTTGCGGCCGACTTCGGCTCGACCTTCGACGCCGGAGTGACGTATCACCTGTTCCGTGGCCAAGTCGGCAACGAACCGGCATTCGGCACGAGCGCGGTGGACATCGGCATCCAGTACCGCCCGATCGCCAACAAGCCTCTGCGAATTGGCCTCGAGGTCCGCAACCTGGGGTTGAGTCTTCAGGTGCGCGACCAACCGCAGGCCGACGAACTGCCGATGCGCGTGCACCTCGGCGTCTCGTACGATCCGGTGTTTGCGGAGCTGCCGAAGGAAGTGTCGACCCGTGTGACGGCGGAGGCGGTGGGCGACAGGTCCGCGCACAACCGCGAAATCAGGCTCGGCGCGCAACTCGGCTACACCACCGGACCAAGCCGCGTGTTCATCCGCGCCGGCTACGTGAAGCAGCCGGGCGGCGACGCGTCCCTGTTGACAGGACCCTCGCTTGGTCTCGGTCTCACGAGTGGACGCGTGCAGTTGGATATCGCGCGCATCTTCGACAGTTTTTCGTCAGGCCTTGGAGCACCGCCGACCTACATCTCGGTTCGCGTCGGCCTATGACGATTCGCACATTCGGCATCCGGTTTCTACTCGCCGTTGCGTTGCTCTCGCCGATGCGCGTGCGCGCGCAGGATGCGTCCGCATTGCGCAGCGGTGCAACTCGGGTGGCCCACGCCGACAGCGCGACGGCGGCGTCGCCGACGCGAGCAATCGAGCGATCGCGAATATTGACCGCTGTCGATCGGCTGCCACTCTGGTCGGCGCCCATCGCCTCGGTAATCGTACCGGGACTTGGCCAGCTGCGACTCGGCAAGGATCGGTTCGTCGGCTATCTGGCCGCGGAGGCGTTTCTCATCCTCCAGTACTCGAAGAACACGAGGGAGGCAAACGACAACACACGTGAGTACCGTGCGCTTGCACGGGACATCGCGCGACGCAATTTTCCCGGCACGCATCCCGATACGGCGTGGCAGTACTATGAGAAGGTCGGCAAGTTTCTCGAGAGCGGATTGTTCAGCGAGTCGGCGTCGGGAGGAGCGACGATACCGGAAAGCCATGCCGACACATACAACGGCGAGCAGTGGATCCTCGCGCGGCAGACGTACGGCATCCCGCTCGAGTTGCGCGACGCGTCGGGCAATCCCAACTACGCCGACGCCCTTGCGCTCTATGAGTCACGCGCCATTCCGCAGGCGTATGGCTGGAGCTGGCGCAATGCGCAATTGGAGAGGGATGTCTTCAACACGACGATCAATCGCAGCAATGATGCATTTCGTAGTGCAAACAACGCTTTGGTCGCGATCATCGCGAATCACTTGCTCAGTGCGGTGGATGCCTTCGCCAGCGTGCGCCTGATTCAGGCGTCGGGCGGCGGAATGCACGTCTCAGCCTCCATCCCCATCAGATGAAGCTCCTCGCGGTCCTCCTGATCTTCGTGCCAGCAGCGATCGTGGCGGAGTACATGCACGCGAACGCCGTCCTCGTTTTCGCGCTGGCGGCGCTCGGCATCGTTCCGCTCTCCGGGTATCTCGGCAAGGCGACCGAGGAGATCTCGACGCGCACCGGTCCGACACTCGGCGGCTTGATGAATGCGACGCTTGGCAACCTAGCGGAGTTGATCATCGCGGTGCTCGCGCTGCAGGCGGGACTCGTGGAGCTGGTGAAGGCATCGATCACCGGATCAATCCTCGGCAACCTGCTGCTGGTGCTGGGCGCGGCACAGCTCGCCGGTGGATTGAAGCACAAGGTGCAGCGGTTCAGCGTGGCGCTCGCCGGGTTGAGTATGTCCCTGTTGGTCGTTGCCGTAGTGGGGCTCGTCATTCCGGCCGTATTTCTGGCGACGCATCCCGATCCGTCGCATATCCTCACGCGCAAGGTGTCGGTTGGCGTCGCCGGACTGCTGATCCTGGGCTATGCGCTCTCCCTCGTGTACTCGATGGGCACGCACCGCTCCATCTTCGGGGAAAGTGCCGAAGTGGCTCGCGAGGAGCACGCATCGAGTCACGCGCCGTGGTCGATGGGGAAGTCGGTTGCCGTGCTGCTTGGCTCAGCGGCGTTCGTCGGCTGGTTGTCGGAGATCCTGGTTGGATCGACGGAGCAGGCGATCAAGGGAGTGGGGCTGTCGCAGATGTTCGTCGGCATCATCATCGTGCCGATCATCGGCAACGCGGCCGAGCACAGCTCGGCGGTATTGATGGCGATGCGGAACCGTATGGACCTCGCGGTTTCCATCGCCATCGGCTCGAGTGTTCAGGTGGCTCTCCTGATTGCACCGGTGCTCGTGTTCGTCGGGCTCGCGCTCGGCCGCCCGATGGATCTGGCGTTCAACATCTTCGAGGTTGCCGCAGTCACCCTTGCAGTCGGCGTGGCGACGAGCGTCGTCCGCGACGCTGAGTCGCACTGGCTCGAAGGAGCGTTTCTTCTGCTCGTGTACGGTATGCTCGGAGTTGCTTTCTTCTTTTTCTGATCGCCACCGGGTGCGTCGAGTGACGCAACTCACAGTGGCATCGCGGTTTGACTTCACTTAGAGCGAACCGTATCTTGCGCCTCCACCTCGGTCGGACGCACGATTGGTCAAGATCAGCGCCATCCTCTTCTCTCCGGACGACGCCCCCTCACCAGCCGTGCTTACCGAATGGCTGGGGAGGCAGGCGGATATTGTCCTTTCCGTCAGCAACATCGATGAGCTGATGGCGATTTCGCTTCGAGGGCGGCCGCGTGTCGTTGCGTTCGACGCCCGAGCGAATCCGCAGATGGTGTACGAGGCATGCAGGCGCCTCAAGCATGACTCCTACACTGGCGTCATCCCCAGCGTCATTCTCTGTGGCAATGGTGAAAGCTGCTTCGCGGACGCATTCAATGCGGGTGCTGACGAAGTGGTCCCGGAGGGTCTCGCGCTGCCGGAAAAGGTCATTCGCCTGAACGCGCTGCTCCGGCGTTCGGATCGTGATCTCGTGGTCCATCCGTCCACGCGCCTCCCGGGTGCCGTGGAGATCGAAGCCGCCGTAGCGGCGCAGATCGCGTCCGATGCGCGATTCGCGATGTGCTATGCCGACCTCGATCACTTCAAGGAGTTCAACGATCGGTATTCGTACTATGACGGCGATCGCGTCATTCGTATCCTGGCCAAGATTCTTC
>JBDSML010000215.1:0-4064 GCA_039915865.1 Gemmatimonadaceae bacterium
TCCGCCGTCGCGAACCCCGGGATGCCGCCGGTGTGCGAGACCGTCTTGTGGCCGTTGTACATTCCCGGCACCAGGCCGAAGCCGTAGTTGATCTTGCGCCCGCTGTTGAGCGTGTCGGCGGTGGACATGAGCGCGTACGACGCGGGCGACACCAACTTTCCGCCGTCGAGTGCTCGCTGCCACTTCACGAAGTCGCCCACCGTGGAGCACAGCGCGCCCGCTGCAAACGGGTGCGAGAGGTCCAGGAACTGCGCGCGCTTCGTGCCGTTGTCTGCCTTGCTGTATCCGAGCGCGAATGCGGGATCGGACGTCTTCGACTTGCAGTAGGACGTCTGCCGGAGACCGAGTGGCTTGAAGAACTGCGCGTCGAGATAGTTCGCGTACTTCTGCCCCGACGCCTTCTCTATCACCATGCCGAGCAGCACGTACCCCGTGTTGTTGTACCGGTATGCGCTGCCCGGTGCGAAGTCGAACGTGTCGGCCGCGACGAACTTGACGATCGCGTCGGGCGACAGCACGTCGTTCCACGTCTTGGCCCAACCCGGCGACGACGTGTAGCTATGGATGCCCGACGTGTGATTCAGCAGCTGACGAATCGACACCTTCTTGCCGTGCAGCGGGAACTGCGGCACGAACTTCGACAGGTCGTCATCCAGCTTCACGCGGCCCTGCTCCACGAGCTTCATGATCGCGGCGGACGTGAACTGCTTCGTGATCGAGCCGATCTCGTAGATCGTCGTGGCCGTTGGCGCACGCCAGGCGTCGACGTTGGCGAGGCCGTGCGCGCCATAGGCCAGCGTGTCGGTGCCGCGAATCACCGCGAATGCCGCGCTCGGCGCGCGCGATTCGGCGAGATAGGTGTAGACGAGCGAGTCGGCCCGCGCACGAAATGCGTCGCGCGTGATGGTCGATCGTTGGGCGGTGGCCGACGAGAAGCTGGCGAGCACCGCGAGACCAGCGAGACAGCAAGAACGCAACATGTGAACGATCCTGGAGGAGGAGAGTCGAAGGACGCGGCCGCTCACTTCATTGCGCGGCGCGACTTGTTCGATTCAGAAGATTTCGCTGGAAGAAGTCCTGCATGCGATCGAACGTGTACAGCCATCGCTTGTGAATCAGCGTTTCGTGCGTGTCATCCGGGAAGACGATCAGCTCGTGCGGGACATGATGTGCCCGCAGCAACTGCACCAGGCCGATCGTCTGCGAGAAATCCACGTTGCGGTCGTCGTCGCCCTGCCAGACCAGCACCGGCGACTTCCACTTGTCGATCGACGAGATCGACGACGACTTGTACGACACGCTGGCAGTATCGAGGCTGTTGCCCCAGAGATGCACACCGGCCATGTCGAAGCCGGCCGAGAAGATGTCGGAGTTGCGCGCCAGCGCTTGTGCGACGAGAACGCCGCCGTAGGACAGTCCCCAGATGCCGACGCGATTCGGATCGACGTCCGCGCGCGACTGCAGATACTTGCCCGCCGCGAGCACATCGCGATACTCGGCGTTGCCCGCGCCTCCGCCGATGCCGCCCGCCTGCTGGAACGTCCGGCCATAGCCGATGCCAAGTCGATAGTTCACCGACAGCACGACGTAGCCCTGTGCTTGCAGCCATTCGTTCACCGCGTACGCCGTGTGATAGAAATCCATGTAGTGGTAGCCGAGCAGCATCTGACGCGGCGGACCACCATGCACGAAGATCATCGCGGGACGTTTCTCGCCCGGCTTGATGCCCTTCGGCAGGAAGAGCTGGTTGTGAAACTCCACGCCGTCTGCGGCCTTGAGCGTCACGTTCTCGGAATTCACCGATGCGGCGAAGGGAAAATCCTTCGCGAACGTCGGAAAGATGAGCTTCTTTGCACCGCCATTCACCGGAACGATTCCTACCGACATCGGCCGCGTGCCTGACGACGTCAGCACCGCGAGCAGTTTTCCGGACGCCAGCGGCGCGGGTGACATCTCGACTTCATCGCCCGTCGTGACTTGCACCGCGGATCCGCCGCTCGTGGGCACCTTCCACACGTGACGACGATCGATATCGCCGACGTTCGATCCGTAGAAGAGCGTCTTGCCATCGGATGACAGGCCGGTGGTTTCCACCATGCCTTCACCCGGCGTCAACACCACGGGAGTTCCCGGTTTGGTCGCGGACACGGTAAAGAGCCGCGTCCACTCGCCATCCTCGCGCTGGAAGATCAGGTTGTCGCCAACCCAGCGCGCGGTGTTGAGCGGCAGCATCTGCTGGCCGACGGCCGGATGCCAGACTTCGTGTGCCTCGTCGGTCGCGACGTTCGCTACCATCAGCGCCGATCCGTAGCCTCCTTCGAACGTGGCCCGCGTGAGTCCATCGCCCATGACGCCGGTTTCCGCTTGACCCTGACCGCGGCCGCGACCGGCCGTTGGAGCAGCGGCAGCCTGCGCAGCCGCCGGTCCCGCAGGACCGCCAATGCCGCCGATTCCCACCTGCGTCTGTCGACCGAACGGCGTTCCCGGCCGGCGAATGAAGGCGATCTGCTTTCCATCCTCCGACCAGACCGGACTGTTGTCGAAGTCCACACTCGGCGCGACATAATGCACCGTGCGCGACTTCATGTCGTAGACGACGACAAAGCTGTGATTCGGCCGCTCACTCACGAAGGCGATCTTCGAGCCGTCGGGTGACCAGCTTGGGGCGCCGTTGCGGCCCCACAGCTTGATGAACGGCGCGTCGCCCTTGTCCATCGCCGTGAGACGTCGCTCCGCGGAGACCGGCACCAGGTAAATCTGGCTGTCCTTCGCAAACAGCACAGAACGCCCGTCGGGCGACATGCTGGCGGCGGCAGTCGTGGCGACGACGCGCGACGCCGCACTTCCATCGGTTTTCGCCGTCCAGATCACGCGCTCGCCGCCATTGGCATTGCTCGACGGATTCGCGATCCACCCTTCGCGATTCGCTTCGCTGCCGCGCGCGAACGTGACCGTCCGGCCATCATCGGAGATCTGCAGGTCGGTGAGCGTGACTCCGTCGTCGTCGTTGAACCGGGTGATTTGAACGGGCTTGAAGTCGGGCGCGGCGGCGGCGTACGCGTTGCGGACGCCCTTGTCGTAGCTGAGCCACGCGATGCGGTCGGCGTTCTTCGCCGACACCAACTCCATGGGCATCGCCGGTGCGAGGAATTGCGCGATGGTCGGCGGGGACTGCGCGAACGCCGGCGACGCGAATGCCAGGAGCGCGACCCAGGCCGCGTGTCGCATCCGGTTTGGTGGCTTCATCAGGTTCACCCCAGTTGAACGGCTGGGGCGAATCTAGGTCGCAGGGCGGTATACCACAATGGTACGCAATCCGGTGCTTGCAGGCGGACGGCCCCTCCTTCACGGCAGCATTGAGCCTGAGCACGAGCCTCCAGCTCTGAGCATATCGAGCCCGAGCTCGAGCTAAGGTCCGAGCCCGAGCTCGAGCTCTGACCAGCTCAGGGCTGGAGGCTCACGCTCAAGCTCATCGCTCGGGTTTCAAACCGGTCACCTCGAAGCGCGCGGTGAGCCCGCCGACGATCGCATCGAAGGCGCCCGGCTCGAGCACGAGCGTGTCGTCTCGCCCCACGAAACTGAGCTCCCGCGCCGCGACGACAAAGCGCACCGTGCGCGATGCGCCCGACGCGAGGCTGATCTTCTCGAATCGGCGGAGGCGTCGCATCGGTGGCGTTACAGAAGCGACGAGATCTCGGACGTAGAGCTGCACGACCTCCTTGCCTGCGCGGCTCCCGCTGTTCGTCACCGTCACCGACACGCGGAGCGAGTCCGTCGCAGCAATGCGCGGTGTTGCGACGCGCAGGTGGGAGTATGTGAACGTCGTAAACGAAAGCCCGTGTCCGAATGCCCACTCCGGGTCGTAACCCTTGTTCGTCGTGTCGGTGCCACCAATGTCGGCCGGTCGCGCGCGGTCGTACGGGATCATCGTCGCGCCACTGAAGCGCGGCCACGTGAACGGCAGCTTCCCGCTCGGGTTGACGACGCCGAACAGGACGTCCGCCAGCGCCTCGCCCCCGTACGGGCCGGTCTCGTACCCGGTCACGATGGCGCGCGCGCCGTCC
>JBDSML010000121.1:0-13991 GCA_039915865.1 Gemmatimonadaceae bacterium
TGTCGCCCTCCTGCTCCACACCGCCCGCCATCAATGGCCACAGCGACTTGATCTTGTCCTTGCGTACGTAGAGGAAGCCCGTACCGATCGGCGCATGCAGCCATTTGTGCAGGCTCGTGCCGTAGTAATCGCATCCCAGTTCGTCGCGCGTGAAGGGGAAGTGGGCGAACGCATGCGCGCCGTCGACGAACACCTGAATGCCCTTCGGCTTCGCCAGCTCGACGATCTCCCGCACCGGCGCGATGTAGCCGGTCTGGAAGCTGATGTGCATCACCTCGATGACCTTCGTCCGCGGCGTGATCGCCTTCGCGATCTGCTCGACGTACGACGCCGTGCTCTTCACCGGCGTCTCGAGCTTCACCCGCTTGAGCACGATCCCCTCGCGGCGCTCGCGCTGACGCCACGCGTTCTGCATGCGCGGGTAGTTCTGCGTCGTCATCACGACCTCGTCGCCCGCCTTGAGGTCGAGGCCGAAGATCATCGTCTCATTGGCCTCCGACGCATTGCGCGTGATCGCCATCTCCTCGGGATCGCAGCCGAAGTCCTTCGCGAGGTCGCGCCGCACGGACTCGATGCGCGGCTCCAGCACGCGCCACATGTGATCGACCGGAAGCTCGTTCGAGAATCGAAGATCTCGGATCATCTGCTCCAGCACATGCGTCGGTGCCGGACTGCATCCGCCGTTATTCAGGTTGACCATCGTCCGGTCGAGATCGAAGGCGCGCTGAATCTCGTTCCAGTACGACTCGTCGTCCGCCACGGCGACCCCCGGCAGCGCTCCTCCGACCTCGCCGGCGCGAAACAGCCTGGTGAACGCGTCCCCGCGCATCACGGGAGCGGCGACACCAGCGCCAAGGAGCGAATGGACGAATGTGCGACGTGATTGCATAGGGCCCGCCGATTGGGATCGTGAATCATCCGTTATTCTCGTCGACCTGTCCAGAGTGGAATTCTGGGGCAGCGGGACCGCGGGACAGCGGATCAAAGGCGCAACGATGTGACACTGGCCGCGACCAATCGCTCTTGCCACCAGAACATCGCCCAGACACTCTTCGCAATGTGACCAGCCCGCGCCCATTCCTCTTCCTCTCCGTCGCACTGCTCGCCGCACTCGGCAACCGCCTTGCGGCCCAACCCGCGCTTCGGGACACCACGCACCAGCCACTGATCGTCCGCGTGCTCGACGTCGGTCAAGGCGACGCGATTCTCATCCAGAACGGTGGCTCGACGATTCTCGTCGACGGCGGACCGAGCGCCGCGACACTCGGCCAACATCTCGACGCCTTCGGCCTCAACAACGGGACGATCGACGCCGTCATCCTCACGCACGCCCACGCCGACCACTACATGGGGCTGCGCGAGCTCTTCGCCACCCGCCGGCACATCACGGTGCGGTTTTTCTGGGAGAATCAGGACGTGTCGTCGAACGCGACGCTCCAGACGCTGCGCGATTCCATTGCATCACGCGTGCATGCCGGCTCGCTGACCTACCGCGATACCGACGATCCGTGCGTGAACGGCAAGCCGATCTGCGTCGTGACGCTCAAGGGCGGCGCGAAGCTCGAGATCATGCGGCCCGACTCCAACGGTCGTGATCCCAACAATCGCTCACCGGCACTGAAGCTCGTCGGGCCGGACTCCGCGTCGTTCACCATGTGGATGGCCGGCGATGCCGAACACGATGCGATCGCGGCGTTCATCCGCGCTGGATACGCGACATCGCCCGGCATGCGCGTCGACGTGTTGAAGGCCGATCACCACGGCAGCTGCAACGGCGTCACCGACGAATATCTCGACCTCATGAAGCCAGCGCTGCTCGTCGTGTCAGTGGCTGCGCAGAATTTGTATGGCCACATGCACACGCAGGCCAAGGCCATGTATCGCAAGCATCACGTCCGCTGGTATCGCACCGATCGCAACGGCACCATCACCATCGAATCCGGTGGCACTCCAGGCTCCATCGCGACGGTCAGCAAGCCGCGCGGTCGAGTGAACATGAGCGGCGTGAGCGACAGGAAGTCGACGCTCGCCGACTGTCGCTGATCCTGCCCCGCCCTTCCTACCGTCGACGGCGCGCCGGAGAGCCAAGCAGCGCCCCCATCAGCCCGCGTGTCACCACGCCCGCCACCGTACGCGCCATCGGCGACTTGAGCACCTGCTCGAACATCGTCGGCGCTTCCCTTGCCGGCCGGCCACGCGGCGCGGGCGCATCGCCGACCTCCGGCGCCTGCTCCGCCGCGGCGGCAGGCGCTGACCTCGCGGCAAGCATTTCGCGCGCACTCTCGCGATCGATCGCCCTCGCATACTCCATCACCTGCGATGACGCCCGCAGCTGCTGCTGCAGCTCGGAGTCGGTGAGCGGTCCCATTCGCGATGACGGCGGCACCATGCGCACGGCAAAGGGAGGCGTCGGCGCGCCACTCGTGTTCAGCACCGTCACGAACGCCTCACCAATACCCAGCGACGTCAGCGTGCCGGGCACGTCGTAGAAGGGCGTCTTCGGAAAGGTGCGCGATGCGGCGCGCAGTGCCTTCTCGTCGTCCGGCGTGAATGCACGCAACGCATGCTGCACGCGGTTGCCGAGCTGGCCGAGGATGTCGGCGGGGACGTCCTTGGGACTCTGGGTGACGAAAAAGACGCCAACCCCCTTCGAACGAATCAACCGCACGACCCGCTCGACCTGCTCCTCGAACGCCTTGCTCGCGCCGTCGAAGAGCAAATGCGCTTCGTCGAAGAAGAACACGAGCTTCGGCTTGTCGAGATCACCCGCTTCGGGCAGCGTATTGTAGAGCCGGGCCAACATCCACATCATGAATGTCGAGAAGAGCGCGGGCTTCTCCTGCACGTCACGCAGCTCGAGGATGCTCACGATGCCCCGGCCGTCGGCCGTCGTGCGCATCAGGTCCATGAGGTCGAACTCCGGCTCACCGAAGAAGATGCCGGCGCCCTGCTGTTCGAGCTCGACCATCTCGCGCAGCAACACGCCGACCGTCTGCTTCGACATTCCGCCATACTCGGCGAGTTCGGCCGCGCCGTCGCCGGAGAGATGTTGAAGCACGGCACGGAGGTCGCTGAAGTCGAGGAGCAGCAAGCCGCGATCGTCCGCGTACTTGAACACCAGCGACAGCACCGACGATTGCGTCTCGTTGAGGTCGAGCACCTTGGCGAGCAGCAGCGGCCCGAACGACGACACCGTCGCACGCAGCTGTGCGCCGAGCGCGCCCGTGAGGCTGAGAAACTCGACGGGAAACGGTGTGGCGTTCCACGCATAGCCCGTTTCCGTGGCGCGCTGCGTAACGCGCGCCGACGCCTCACCGGGTGCGGCGACACCCGACACGTCTCCCTTGATGTCCGCGACGAACACCGGAACCCCGGCCGCCGCGAGCTGCTCAGCCATCAGCTGCAGCGTCTTCGTCTTTCCGGTTCCGGTCGCTCCAGCGACGAGCCCGTGGCGGTTGAGCATCGCGAGCGGCACGCGCGCGATGGGCTCCGCGTGGCATTCGCCATCATGGACGATGGCGCCGAGCGTGATGGCGGGCGCCTTGTCGGGAAATGCGACCTTGGCCGCCGCGAGAATCTTGTCGTCCACGTTTGCTCCCTCGATGTGATTCAGCTACTCGACAAGGAATGTCGGGACGCATCCTCAGGCAAGCAGGTACTCAGCCATCGCTGAACCCTCCCTTCAGGCCAACGAGGCCTCGTCACTCGCCGATGCTCCGAATTCTCGGCAATGGAAAAGGCGGGAGCGCTTTCGCGCTCCCGCCTTTCGTCTGTCATCCCCGCACGAACAGCGGGAGGTTGGACGACAGTGACCTACTTCTTCGGATCGAGGATGTCGTCGATCCGCTTGATCGCCCCAGCCACGTGCAACTGCGTCCCACGATCGCCCCTGCCCGACGCACCACGCAGGTCGGAGCGCAGCGCCACGAGCGAACCACGCAGTTGTGATTTCGCATCGTCACTCAGCGGCGTGATCCGGATGCCGAACTGTGCCAGCTGTGCAACCTGTGCCGCATTCACCGGCGGCGGATTCAGCTTCCGCTCGATCGTCGTCAGGTAGTCACTCTGCAGCTCGCGACGGAATGCGTCGATCGACTGGCCAGCGTAAATCTCCGAGAACACACCGCGACGAAGGTCGTCGAGCAAACCGGACAGTGTGTAGACGCTCGCCTTGTTCGTCGCGAGCGCCTCGCCTTCGAGCAGGCGATTCATGCGGCCGTCGTCGAGCATCGCATTCAGCACGCGCGCCTGTGCGTTGTTGATGCGCGTGATCATCCCGCCCGCCTCGATACGACCGGCGATCTCCGGACGGATCAGGTACGTCGGCGTCTTGAAGACCTCGGTGTTGATGAAGCGCACCGCATCCACCTGACGAGCCTTCGACATCGCGATATACACCGGGCCGCTCTGGCTGCCCGACTTGTACTGCACCGTGCCGCCGCCGATGATCGTCGCAACGTGGCTCGCCTCGGTCGCCCACTGGCCGACCGTGCGATCATACACCTCGCGCAGGTCGCTGTTGTCCTCACCCTCACGCGTCGCGGCGCCACTGACGTAGCCGATCACACGCTGGATGTTCTTGAAGCCGAGTGCCGTGGACTTCACCGGGTCGGCATCGCCGACTGCTTCGCTCTGCGTGCCGAAGGCGCCGAACTCGTTGTTGGCCGAGAAGCGGAACCAGGGCGTGTCGTCCTGCTGGCGGATCCACTTCTCGAGCGTCGGACGCTCCTGGTCGGGCGTTGTTGCACCGGGAATGGGCCTGTACCCCCAACCAATGGCATAGCGATCGTACGGGCCGATGCGCGGGATGATGTCGTCGAGCGCGATCTTGTCTTCCGGCTGCGCCACGTAGTTGTAGCGCGAGTAGTCCATGATGCTCGGCGAGTGGCCCATCTTGTGGACCCAGGTCGGGCTACGGATCGAATCGGCGGGGTACGTCGAGCTGCCGATCTGGTCGTGCTGCAGGCCGATGGTGTGGCCGATCTCGTGCGCCACGACGAATTCCAGCAGGCGGCCCGTCAGGGAATCCGGGAACGGGAAGGTGCGAGCGCGCGCATCGAGATGTGACGCCTGCGTGAAGTACCAGTCGCGATTGAGGTTGATGACGTTCTGGAAGATGCGCGACGAGCCGTTGAGGATCTCACCGGTGCGCGGATCGCTCACATGCGGACCGACGGCATTCTCCGTGGTGCTGGGCAGCCAACGGACGACGGTGTGGCGGATGTCCTCAGGCGACCAATCGGGATCGTTGGCCGGTGCATCCATGGCGACGATACCATCGCGGAAACCGGCTTCTTCGAACGCTGGCTTCCAGTCGTTGATGGCCTTGCGAACCCACGGCTTCCACTGCTCGGGCGTGTTCGGATCCACGTAGTAGACGATGGGCTTCTTCGGTGCACAGAGGCCGCTCGCATCACGCGGACCGGCGCACTCGAGACGGAACTTCGTGATGTACTGGCGACGCGCGGCGCGGGTATCCGCCCCGAAGTCGACGTAGCGCTCGGAGAAGAAGCCGACGCGCTCATCGAAGCGGCGGGGCATCATCGGCTGCTCGGGCAGCCGCACGAGGCTCCAGTGCGCGAGCACGCTCGAGGCGGGCCGCGGTGCGCCCCCGGGAAGCTGAGGTGCGCCACCGGGAGCAGCTGCGGTGCCCGTCTGTGTGGCTTCGATCTCGACGTTGTCCGGAAACGCGACCACACGCTCGACATACGAGCGCGTCGGGTCGATCGCACCGCGGATCGCGGCGATCTCGGGGATGGCCGTCGTGAAGAGACGCGTGACGTCGATGACCGCGGCACTGTCGGGACCATACGTATCGACGTTGAACACAGCGACGATCGGCGCGTAGTTCGACGCGACGACCGCCTTGTAGACTGGCAGCGCGGTGTCGGCCGTGATGGCGAACGACGGCGCGCGCAGGAGCACGCGGTTGCCGTTCCGCTCCCAGCGCAGCGACGACTCGCTGAACTGGTCGCCGCCGTAGTTGCCGAAGCCGCCGCCGGGGAGGTTCGGGTCAGCCGCTGCGGCGCGTGCATAGCGGCCGACGATCAGCTGGTCCTTGTTCAACTCCTTCGCGGGAATCTCGAAGTAGAGGCGGTCGCCGACGCGATGCGTCGCGAACAGGCCGCGGCGGGTCTTCGCTTCACTGGTGATGACGCGATTGTACGGACGCGGTGCCGTCGCCGGCGGTCCGCCCGCTCCACCGAGCGCTCGGCCCGCAGTATCCTGGGCGCCGCCCTGTCCAGGAACGGGAAACGCGCCCCGAGTCGCAGTGGTCTGCGTGGGGGCCGGTGTCGGTGCGGATTCGGGCTTGTTGGTCCCGCAACCCGCGAGCGCGGCAGCCACCGCGACGGGGAGAAGACGGATCTTCATAGATTGGATTGAATGAGCGACGGAGAGACAACCCCTGACAACACCAGGGATCCGCTAAGGAGCGGATGGAGACGGGTATGAACGAATGACGCATGAAGCACACGGAACGCTGTGCTTCGTCGGGCGGTTCCACCTCGCTTCAGAGCGAGACGTCGCCGCCCCGGTCCTGCTTCTTCGACTCGGCCATCGCCGCGGCCGTGGTCCCGGACGAACGCCTGTGCGCCTTCGCCGTTCCTTCCGGGTCGGCGACGATCGTGAGGACGCGCGCCTCGCTGTCCGGTGCGCGAGTAACCCGGAGAAGTTGGCCTTCCGACACCCCGGGCGGAAGAAGATTGGCGGGAACGGAGATCATCCGCTCTCCATCCTCTTCGACGCGGGCCACGCCCTCCTGGATGGAGTCCACGGCCCAGCGGTGCATCGTTGGCTCGGTCATCGGCGGTTCCCTGGTTCGGCGGTCTCGAAGGTTGGTGCTGGTGGCGCGACGGCGAGCTCCGGAGCCTGCACCCCGCGCGCCTGCACGCCGACGGGGCTCAACGGCTCGATCTCGCTCCTGTCGGCAGCGGCGCCGAGCTCCCTGAATCGCCTCGCGGTGACGAAGACGCGCGATTCGAGCGATCCGACGGCGCGGTTGTAGCTCGCCACAGCCCGATCGAGCGAGTGTCCGAGCTCCAGAAAATGTGCTCCCATCTGGGCCAGCCGCTCATAGAGCGTGTTGCCCAGTGTGCTGATTTCGCGCGCGTTGTCGGTGATGCGGGCCTCGCGCCAGCCGAACGACACCGCCCGCAGTAGTGCGATCAGGGTGGTCGGCGTCGCGAGGATGACGCCGCGCGCGGCGCTATCGTCGAGCAGCGCGGGATCGTGTTCGAGGGCTGCGGAGAAGAAGGCTTCACCCGGCAGGAAGAGGACGACGAACTCCGGTGTGGCGCCAGGCCCGAGCTGCTCCCAGTAGGCCTTGCGGGCGAGAGCGTCCATGTGGGCGCGGAGGTGCCCCGCATGCGCGCGAAGCAGTCTGGCCCGATCTCGGTCATCTGTCGCTGTACTGGCGTCCAGATAAGCAATGAGTGGCGCCTTGGCGTCGACGATTACCGCCCTTCCACCGGGAAGCCGAACGACCATGTCCGGCCGAAGTGTGCGCGTTTCGCCCTCTGAATCTTCGGCGGACGTCGTCACCTGCGTCTCGAAGTCGCAATGCTCGGCCATTCCTGCCAGCTCGACGACGCGACGCAGTTGCACCTCACCCCAGCGTCCGCGGACGTTGGGGGTGCGGAGCGCGGAGGCGAGTTGCTGGGTCTGGTCGCGCAGTCCTTCACTCGCCGCCGCGACGATGTGCAGTTGCTCCGACAGCGCGCCGAACTGCATGGCGCGCTCGCGGTCGAAGGTGCTGAGGCGCTGGTCGTATCGCTCGAGCTCACTCTGGAGCGGAGCGAGGAGTTCGCCGAGCTTGGCGTTCGCCGAGCCGTCCGCGGCGTTTCGCGTGCGAGCGAGAGCGAGCGTGATCAGGACGCCGCCGATCAGGCCTGCAACGAAGATGGCAATTACGGCGGCGGCAGACATCGTGGCGCAACATACGGCGCGGCTGTTGTGGCGCCAGCCTCGGTCTGAGCATGAGCGTGAGCTTCCAGCACTCAGCAGATCGAGCTCCTGGCTAGAGCTAGAGCTCCAGCTCGAGCTTTGACTTGCTCATTGCTGGAAGCTCACGCTCACGCTCGGTGTAATCAGGGCTTGCCGAGCCTTGACCGGACCGCATCAAACAGCTTCTTCCCCGCCTGCTGCCCCGCTGCGTTCACCGCATCCGATCCGTTGGCGCTGAGGTCCTTGAAGCTCACCGCATACTCCCGACCAACCCGCACCTGGTTGCTCGGCAAGATTTCCAGCTGTACCAGCGTCAGGTCCTGTGTCCACGACGTCCCGAGCTCTCGGCCATTCGCATCACGGCGCACCAGCGAGAACGTCGCGGTGCGCGACTCGCCCGGCGCGAGCACGAATTGCGGATCGGCGTTGCGCCCTTCCACCTTGCCGATGCCGGTGACACTCATGTCGTACGTCCCAGCGGTGCCCCAGTAGTAGCGGTTGCCCAGGTTGTCGGTGGCGCCGTCGGACGTCGCCTTGTAGGCGAGGATGATCGGCTGTGACGAGACATTCCTCACCTTCAGGTTCGTGCGCAGCACGTGGTACTTCTTGTTTCCTTCCGTCGACGTCGTGAACTGTGCGACCTCCGCGATAAAGGGACCGGCGCCGTAGCAACGCGTCTTGCCGGCACAGAGGTCAACCTCTGGCGGCAGCATCGCCGGCGTCGGTGCCGATGCCTGCGTGACTGATTCGGTCGACGCCTGCGACGCGACCTGTCCGCCGGGAGTCCAGCCCGGACCGAAGCCGCGGAACTGAATCGCATGCTCGCGGCCGAGACGGAATTGATTGCCCGTCACGGAATTGATCTCGCGCACCGCGAGCTCGACGTCGTACCTGGTGCCGAGGATGGTGCTCGCATTCGGCATGCGGAACACGTACTCGAACCGCGCGTCGCTCGCCTCACCTGGCTGCAGCACGAACTTCGGGTCGAACGTATTCGCGATCTCGCCGATGCCGCGCACGGCCTGCGCACCGTAGACGACGAAACGGTTGCCCTGATCGTCCGTCGCGATGCCGGAGTTCTGCACGTAGCCGAGGATGAGCGGACGGTTCGTCTTGTTCTGGAAGCGAACCGTCGTCGTCACCATTCGTGTGCCGCGGTCCTGCTGGCTCGTGCGGAAGTCAGTGACCGATGCCGTGAAGGTCGTGACGTCGGCGCAGTCGGTGCGGCGCTGACAGGGGTTGCCCTGAGCGCCTGCCACCGTGCTGACGAGTGACATCGCAGTTGCGGCGATGAGTGTGCGTGCGTGTGTCGTGGTCATTGTGCTCGCGAGTTCGGGTTTGAAAGAGCAGGTCCCTCGCCTGGGGCTCGGGACGACATCCATCTGATCAGTGCTGTGCAGTCGCCCATTGGGCGTCGACGAGTTGCAGGATCACGCGAATGCGCGGCAGTGCGTTCATGCTGCGGCTGAACATGTCGTCGCTCGCGTCGTAGTAGGCGGCCACCGATGTGCGCGGGCCGGAGTGGTCGTAGACGAGCGACGAATCCACCGGTGCGCCCCAGCCGAGCGCGTAGGTTCCGCCTTCCTTTGCGCCGCTCACCGGCCCGTACTTCTTCACGAGCGTCGACCGGAACGTCTCGGCGTCCATGTAGGAGAACACGCGCTCGACGCGGATCGATCGCACGACGTCGCTACCGTCGATCCACGCGGTGACACACACGGTGCCTGGCTGCGGCGACCCGCCTGTGCGGCCCGGCATGTCCATGCACTTCATGTCGTTCACGACCAGGGCGCCCTGATAGCCGGCGAACCAGTTGTTGCTGCGCTTCTGCCGGCTCACCGGTCCGTACATGCGCTGCATCGTCGCCTCGAGATCCTTCGCGCGAACGCCGACATGCAGACCGGCGACGTCATTGGCCCCCGCGTCGAGCCGCTTCGCCACGGCGACCGGCGCCGCCGCATTCACATGCGGCGTGAACACCACGTTCCCATTTCGGTCGAGCAGGCGCGCCGAGATGATCTCGGCGCGAATGACGTGTTGTCCCGTGACGGCGCCCGACGGATCTCCTGTACCCGCGACGCGAAAGCGGATCTCGTTGCTGACGAATCGTCCGGTCGACGCGAGCTTCGCGTCGAAGGAGCGCGCCGCCTCCTTGTCGGGCATCGGGATGGCGCGCAGTCCGTCGGCGTTTCCGAATACGAGGCGGTATTGCTGCCCAAGCGCCCGAATGTCGATGTAGACGCCAGGCTTGAAGAGCATCACGGAGAATTCGCCGCGGTCGTGGTCGTACTCGGAGATGTTGTCATTCACGCGCATGACGAACTCATGCTTCGCGTCAGCGCTCGCCATGTCGTGCTCGAGCCGCGCGACCTCCGACGTGATGACGTCGGGCCGATCGAACCCCGACGCGCGCTGTACCGCCGGACTGTGCTCTGCCGCGGCGCGCAGGTCGATCGTCTCGCCGGAGAGCTTGTGGTAGGTGAGCGCGACCAGCCGATCGTCGAGGCTGTCGCTCTGTGCATGGAGCGTGGTCGCCGAGAGGACCATGGCGACGGCGATGATGGCTCTCATTGTGACACACCCGCGTGCACGGCCTGCTTCCGTAGCGGAATCCGTTCGCCGCTGGCGAAGCGCAGCTCGAACGCCTCGCCGTTCGGGACGAGATCCGCGCTCGATCCGTCGGCGAGCCGCAGCGTCCGCACGCCATCTGGTGCGCGGTTCGACTCGAGTCGCTGCGTGCCGGCAAAGACGTCGTCGCCGTCAATGATGAGCACGTGCATCCCATTGACGAACGCGAGCATCGCGGCGGGCGACGCCGCGCGGCCCGCACTCCCGTCGATCTCCCAGACGTCGCCGGAACGCGTGGGCACCTTCGCGGCGGATGCGGATGCGCCGTCGGAGCCTCCGCAGGCGACGAGAAGTGCGAACGCGATTGTTGCGAGGTGAAGCGATCGGCAGCGGTGTGGTTGCACGGGAATCCCCGAAGAAGTAGGGTTACGCGGCTCGCGCGGGTCCTGAGACCATGCGAGGGCTTCATCTCCCATTGCGTCGCGGCACGGAAAAAACCGTCATGACCCCAGGCACCAGGGACAACGAAGCCGCGACGACGCGGCCGGAACCGGGGACGGTGCTGGCCGATCAGGACGCGCTCGATCACCTGTTCAGCGTCACCTACGAGGAGCTTCGCCGCCTCGCGTCGAGCGTGCGCAGAGGTGATCCGTCCGCGACGATCTCTCCGACAGCGCTCGTCAATGAGGCGTGGGTGAAGCTGTCGTCCTCATCGCGCTTCAACGTGATGTCGCCGCTGCATTTCAAGCGCATCGCCGCGCGCGCCATGCGGCAGGTGCTCGTCGAAGCCGCGCGACGACGGAACGCGGACAAGCGCGGTGGCGACGTCGAGTTCGTCACATTCGATGAGTCGATGGACGTCGCTGCCACGAGTCGCGACGACCTGCTCGCGCTCGACGCCGCGCTCGACCACCTCGCGCGACTCAACCCGCGCCAGGCCCTCATGGTGGAGAGCCGCTTCTTCGGTGGGCTCGACGTCACGGAGACCGCGGAGCTGCTCGAGGTGTCGGAGGCGACCGTACTGCGCGACTGGCGCGCCGCGAAGTCCTGGCTGGCAAGCGAAATTCGTCGCGCACGATGACCGACTTCGCGCGGACGGACGCCGACGAGATCGACGCGGCACGGTGGGAAGAGATGCAAGCCGTGTTTCACCTGGCGAGCGACCTCCCACGCGCTGACCAGCGGCTGTTCGTCGAGCGACGCTGCAACGGCGACCGCATGTTGATGGGCCAGGTGCTCGCGCTGCTCGACGAAGACGTGCGCGGCTCGTCGTTTCTCGACCGCGGCGTCGCGCATGCGGCGCGTGCGGTGTTCGATGCGTCGGGCTCTTCATCGTTGCCGAGCTTCATCGTCGGGCCGTATCGACTCACGCGCGTGCTCGGTGAAGGCGGCATGGGCGTGGTGTATCTGGCGGAGCGTGAAGATCTGGGCAGTGTTGCGGCGATCAAGCTGTTGCGCGACGGGCGACTTTCTCCATCACGTCGCGAGCGCTTCCTCGGCGAGCAGCGGACGCTCGCGCAGCTGAGTCACCCGGGCATCGCGCGGCTGTTCGACGCCGGCGCGCTCGACGACGGCACGCCGTGGATTGCCATGGAGTACGTCGATGGCGAGTACCTGACGAAGTACTGTCACGCGAAACAATGTACGATCGCCGAGCGGTTGCGCTTGTTCCGCGACGTGTGCGACGCGGTGCAGCATGCGCACAGTCATCTCGTCGTGCATCGCGACATCAAGCCGTCGAACGTGCTCGTCACCGCAGATGGCGGCGTGAAGCTCCTCGACTTCGGGATCGCCAAGCAGCTCAGCGACGATGGCGACGCCGACGACGTGACGCAGACGGGATTGCGGTTGCTGACGCCGGCCTACGCGGCGCCGGAGCAACTCACTGGTGGTCGGGTCGGCACGCACACCGATGTCTATGCGCTGGGCGTCGTGTTGTACGAGCTGCTGACCGGTCACCTTCCCTTCGACCTCGCGGGACGTACGCCGTCGCAGGCCGCAGCGGTGATCGTCGAGCAGTCGCTGGAGAAGCCGTCGGCTGCCGCTCGACGTACGCGAGATCGAGAAGCGGGTGCCGCGTGGGGCGATCTCGACGTGTTGTGCCTGACCGCGATGCATCGCGATCCGCAGCAGCGGTATCGCACCGTCGATGCGCTCGTGCGCGACGTCGATCACTACCTGAAGGGTGAGCCACTCGAGGCGCGTCCCGATACGCTGCGGTATCGGTTGCGAAAGTTCGTGCAGCGAAGGCGTGTTTCCCTCGCTGCGGCGGCAGCGGTATTCGTGTTCGTCGTTGCGCTCGTGGCGTCGTACACCGTGCGCCTGCAGAACGCGCGCAATGCAGCTGTCGCCGAAACGGCGCGGACGGCGCGCATCCAGGGGTTCGTCCTGAACCTGCTGCAGGGTGGCGACAACGAGGTTGGACCAGCGGATTCACTGCGCGTGCTCACCGTTGTGGAGCGCGGCGCGCAGGAAGCGGCGAGTCTCGACGCCGAGCCCGCAGTGCAGGCCGAACTCTATCAGACACTCGGCGGCGTGTTGACGAAGCTCGGTCGTCTCGATCGGGCGGATACGTTGTTGCGTGCGTCGCTCGAGTCTCGCCGATCGCTCTACGGTGCCGATCATCCCGACGTCGCGCGGAGCTTGATTGCGCTGGGTCGGTTGCGTGTGGAGCAGGCGCGCGTGCCCGAGGCTGAACGTCTCGTGCGCGACGGGTTGGCGATGAGTCGGCGGCTACGTCCGCCCGATCATCCCGACGTCGCCGATGCGACCACGGCGCTGGGCCGCGTGCTCGAGGCGCGCGGCACGTTTGCACAGGCGATCCCCGTGCTCGAGGAGGCCGTGCGTCTTCAGGCGACGCGCAGCGCGGGAACGCCCGATCTCGCGAAGGCGGTCGTCGCGCTTGCCGACAATCACTTCTACGCCGGGCATTTCGACGTGGCGGATTCGCTCTATCGACGAGCGATGGTGATGTACACATCACTCCATGGCGAGAAGCATCCGCTCGTCGGCGATGGGTATATCAGCCTCGGTGCCGTGCAACTCGAGAAGGGAAATTATCCCGAGGCGGAGAAGTACGATCGTTCGGGATTGGCGATCATGGAGCAGTGGTATGGCCCCGATGATCCGCGGACGGCATCCGCGCAGACGATGCTGGCGCGTGCGCTCGTGCGGCAGGCGAGGTACGACGATGCGACGCCGTTGCTCGTGAAGGCGCTCGCGACGCAGGAGCATATTTATGGACGCGTGCATCCGAAGGTCGCGTCGGCGTTGAACGAGCTCGGGACCGTGGCGATGAAGGGCAAGCGGCTCGATGATGCGGATGCGTATTTCGCGCGCATGGCGGACATCTATCGGCAGGTGTATGGCGGCGGGCACTACCTGCTCGGTATCGCGATCGCGAATCGCGGGAGTGTGATGATCGAACGGAAGGAGAACGTGCGCGCAGAGGCGCTGTTTCGCGAAGCGATGGTGGTGTA
>JBDSML010000183.1:0-5051 GCA_039915865.1 Gemmatimonadaceae bacterium
TGGTCCGTCATGCGACGGCACTGGTAAACGATTCGCTCGCGACATCTGTGCGGGGTGTAAAAGACCGATCCGCGGCTTCGGCGAACGCAGACACCTTCTGCATGACCTTCGCGAAGGCGGCGAAGTCGAGCGACTGGTCTCCGTCGGAGAGCGCATTCTCCGGATTCGGGTGGACCTCGATGATGAGGCCATCCGCGCCGGCCGCGATCGCGGCGAAAGCAAGAGGCGCGACGAGCTTCGCGTCGCCGCCAGCGTGGCTCGGATCCACGATGACGGGAAGATGTGTCTCGCGCTGCAAGACTGGAATGGCCGACACGTCGAGGGTGTTGCGGGTGGCACGTTCGAAGGTACGAATGCCGCGCTCGCACAGCACGACGTTGTGATTGCCGTGCGCCATGATGTACTCGGCCGACATGAGCAGCTCGGCGATGGTGCCGGAGAGTCCGCGCTTGAGCAGCACCGGCCGCTGCACGCGTCCGAGCTCGGCGAGGAGCGCGTAGTTCTGCATGTTGCGCGCGCCGACCTGCAGCATGTCGGAATGTTCGGCGACGAGATCGACGTCGCGCGTGTCGAGCACTTCGGTGACGACCGGCAGTCCGTGTTCGGCTCGCGCTTCGGAGAGGAGCTGGAGCGCTTCGCGGCCGAGTCCCTGGAAGGAGTAGGGCGACGATCGGGGCTTGAACGCTCCGCCGCGGAGGATCGTCGCGCCGGCGAGGCGGACGCCCGCTGCGGTTTCATGGAGCATTGCGCGATTCTCGACGGAGCAGGGGCCGGCGATGACGGTGAGCTGTCCACCGCCGATGGATGCCTCTTCGCCAATGCGCACGACCGTGCGGTTCACGACGAACTCGCGCGACGCGAGCTTGTACGGCTTGAGCACGGGCATGACGGATTCGACGCCGGGGATGGAGCGGAGGGGAAGTTCGGCGAGGCGGCTTTCGTCCCCGATGCAGCCGATGATGGTGCGATGTTCACCGCGCGAGAGATGGGTGTGGAGGCCGGCGGCCTCGATGCGTTCTCGCAGGTGGTCCAGCTCGTCGTCGGTGATGTTGGGTTTCGTAATGATGATCATGAGAGCACTCGTGGGGGTGGAGTTCCTGGCAAAAAAAACGGCCCGTGGAGATCCACGGGCCGGCGGCGGTTTCGTAGGCGAGGAGCTTCAGGCTCCGTCAGTCGCGCGTACGTCTCCATCCACGGCCCGCAAGGGGATAGCCGTAGCTAAAAAAGGAGGTCGCATAAAATCGTGCGCGGGGCGTCATGGACTCACGATAGGGCCATGGTGGCACGGCCGTCAAGCGATTTCTTCGCGCGATGTCGTCATCCTCTGACGACGCCGGACGCCGGTGGGCATCTTGGTCACATGAAAATCCGATATGATCTTGCGGCTGGAGTGGTGCTCGCGGCCGCCCTGATGGCGCCATCTGTACCGGCGCAGGGCCGAGTTCGCGCCCGTGACCTCGGCGTCGCGCCGGGGATCTTCAAGCCGGGCGCCAACAACGCCATCACCGACGTCGCCGGCGTGAAGGTCGGCCACGCGACGATCATCAGCGGTGACTCCATTCATACAGGTGTCACGGCGATTCTTCCGCATGGCGGCAACCTGTTCTTCGACCGCGTGCCGGCCGCCGTTCACGTCGGCAACGCGTACGGCAAGCTCATTGGGTCGACGCAGGTGAAGGAGCTCGGCGAGCTCGAGACGCCGATCCTGCTCACGTGCACGCTGTGCGTGTGGCGCGCCGCCGATGCGCTCGTGGCGGAACTGCTCGCGCAGCCGGGAATGGAGCGTGTGGGGTCGATCAATCCGCTCATCGGCGAGACGAACGACGGCGGCCTGAATGCGATTCGGTCGCGGCCGGTCACTCCGCAGGCTGTGCACGAGGCCTTGTCCACCGCGGCGAGCGGGCCGGTCGCCGAAGGCAGTGTCGGCGCGGGCGCGGGCACCAATGCATTCGAGTGGAAGGGCGGCATCGGCACATCATCGCGCGTGCTGCCGAAGACGCTCGGCGGATGGACTGTCGGCGTCCTCGTGCAGACCAACTTCGGCGGTGTGCTGCAAGTGCTCGGCGCTCCGGTGGGGAAGGAGCTCGGTCGCTATGCGTTCAAGGATGCCGTGGAGCGCGAGAAGGGCGACGGTTCGGTGATGATCGTCGTGGCGACGGATGCGCCGATCTCCGACCGCAATCTCGAGCGCGTGGCGGCGCGGGCAATCATGGGTCTGGCCCGAACGGGTTCCAGCGCGTCCAATGGGTCCGGCGACTTCGTCATCGCGTTCTCGACGGCGCGTGGTGTGCGGCGAGTGCCGGCCAACATGGCGCGGACGCCGGATAGCACGGCGCGGCTCTTGAGCGTCGCCGAGTTGCCGAACGACGACATGTCCGCGCTGTTCCAGGGGGTTGTCGAGGCGACGGAAGAGGCGATCTACAACTCCCTGTTCATGGCGACGAGCGTGACGGCGCGCGGTCGGACGACGGAGGCGATCCCGCTTGACCGTGTGCGCGAGATCTTATCGAAGTACAACTCCGCGCGACGGTAAATAGTCATCCCGAGCAGGACACGCGCTTGTATGGAAAGGGAATGCGGCGCATGCGTCCGTTCGACGTCCCTTCGATCCAGGCGACCAACGAATCCGCGCCTCGACGCGCGTAGCCGACGCGCTGCGGGAAGTCATGCTCGGGCGCCTCGAAGACCACGCTGTCGCCCGTGACGACGATGGCGGGGAAGGTCGTCGGCTTCTGCCCGCTCGGACTGGCTTCATAGGCGAGGCGTCCGTTCTTCATATGGATGAGAGTGGATTCGCGCTCCGTCATCGAGTCGCGGACGACGGTGCGTCCCATGCCGATCATCGTTCCGGCGCGCGGCCGCATCCAGTACTCTTCGACGATGCGTGTTGGCGTGCGTAGTTCCCAGCACCCCGACATCCAGGTCAGCTTGTCGGCGCTGGCCGTTTGTGCCGCAGCGGGTATGCTGAGGACGCATAGCGCGGTCAGGGCGGTGATGCGAAGTGGCGTGTGCATGTGGTGATGAGCCTCGAGAGAATCGTGAGGTCCAATACTATGGAATCGAGCGAGGCACGTCTTGGATAAAGCCGACGTGGCGGATGCCTACACCATCGTCGCGCCCGAAGGGCGGCTCGCTGACTATGTACGGGCCATCTGGACGGTGAATGCGGCTCCGTCGCCAGCCGGTTCCTCCGAGCAGCCCGTCGTGCCCGACGGCTGTCCTGAGTTGATCTTCAACCTCGGCGATCCAATCCATCGGCTTCGCGGCAGCGAGGTGGACGTGCACGACCGGACGATGCTCGCCGGTCAGATCACCGGGGCGATCCAGTTGCGTCCGCAGGGGCGCGTGACGCTCATCGGCGTTCGGCTGCATCCGTGGGCGATGCACGCGCTGCTCGGCGTGGGTGCGGTGGAGTTGCGCGACAACATCGTTCCGCTCGAGATGGCGGTGGGAGGCGCGCTTCGTGAACGGCTCGATGATTTTTCACCGGATGCGGGCCCCAGTGCGTTCGCCGGTGCGGTGACGGAGGCGCTATGGCGGCACGTGGCGGGGCGGCCTGCGCCCAGTGCGGCGGCAATCACGGTGTATCGGGCGCTGCGGCATGTCCCCCGCGATGGCTCACGCGCCACGGTGCGCGGCGTGGCCAAATCTCTTGGACGCAGCGAACGGCAGCTCCAGCGCGTTTTCGAGGAGAGCGTTGGGCTGTCGCCGAAATTATACCTGCGGATGCTGCGCGTGCAGCGTGCGTTGCGCTTCGCGGAGCGTGAACCGGCGCGAAGTTGGGGTGAGGTGTCGGCGTGGTGCGGGTTCTACGATCAGTCCCACCTCACACGGGAGTTCCTGCAGTTCGCTGGATGTACGCCGAGCATGTTCGATGAGGGGGCGGGCATTCTCACTCGATCGCTGTTGTCATAGATCAAGCCGACTCGGACATCGGCGCGCACCTCGTGTTGCAAGAAAGTGATTCTTGAATTCTTGAATTCCAGCCGTCAGTTCAAGTATCCGACATCTGACGAACGAAGGAAGCAGCCCGCCCGTGATGCATTTTTTGTGGCCATTACTCGACACCCATTCGCAAACAACATGATTCGCCTACGTTGGACTGTCGTCCTCGCCGCGTCGCTGATTCCCGCGATCACCGCGAACGCGCAACGCGCCGTCCCCACGCCGGCATCGGTCATCGGATTCGAGCCCGGTGCCGATCGAAAACTGCCCGAGTGGCAGCAGGTCGTGGCGTACTTCAAGGCGCTCGACGCCGCGTCGCCCCGCGTACAGATGCGCGAGCTCGGCAAGACGACACTTGGCCGCCCGTTCATCGCCGTCTTCATCGGTGACGAAGCCACGCTCGCGAACCTGCCGAAGGTCAAGGAAGCGCAACGCAAGCTCGCCGATCCGCGCCTCGTATCCGCGCCGGAGCGCGCGGCACTCGAGCGCGATGGCAAGGTCGTCGTGCTCGTGACGTCGAGCATCCATTCGACGGAAGTCGGCGGCATCCTCACGCCGATGGCGCTCGCATACAGGATGGTGACGAGCGAGACGGAAGAGGCGAAGGACATTCGCAAGAACACGCTCACCATCCTCGTCCCGTCGCTCAACCCCGACGGCGTGGACATCGTCGGCAACTGGTATCGCAGCTCGATCGGTACGGCGTGGGAAGGCAGCGGTCCGCCGACGCTCTATCACTACTACACGGGCCACGACAACAACCGCGATTGGTACGCGTTCACGCAGGTCGAGACGCAGATGGTCATCGACTCGCTCTACAACCAGTGGCATCCGCAGATCGTCAACGACATCCACCAGCAGGGCGCCAACGGCACGCGCATCTTCATTCCGCCGTACATGGATCCGATCGAGCCGAACATCGATCCGATCCTCGCCGCGGGCGTGTCGCAGATGGGCAAGTCGATGACGTGGCGTCTCACGATGCAAGGGCTCGTCGGCGTGGCGAACAACACGTCGTACGACGCGTGGACTCCGGCGCGTGCCTACCAGCACTACCACGGCGCCATCCGCATCCTCACCGAGACGGCGAGTGCGTCGCTCGCGTC
>JBDSML010000025.1:0-17693 GCA_039915865.1 Gemmatimonadaceae bacterium
TGGTCCCTCTCGATGATGCCGAAACACGACAACTCCGACTCGGCGCCAGCGCGGGCCACCGACGCCATCTGGACTGCGCTCGCGACCGTGATCGATCCAGAGCTGGGACTCGACGTGGTGACGCTGGGGCTCGTCTACGGCGTGGTGGTTGACGGCGATTGCGCGCGGATCACCTACACACTGACGACGCCGGGATGTCCGATGGAGCAGATCATTACCGACGGAGTTCGACGGGCTGTGTTGCTGGTCGAGGGCATCGCGCGCGCCGATACGCAAATCGTCTGGGATCCCGCTTGGCATCCCGGGATGATCGCGCCACATGCATTCCCGGAGTGAGGCGATATCGCGGGCCATGTATTCATCAACCCTGAAGACACCTACAAACAATCTCATGAGAAACCTGACAAGTCTCGATATGACGATGACGATCAATGCAATCGTCGCGCGATTCGCGGAAACGATTCCTGTGTTCAACCGCTTCGGAATGGACACGTGCTGTGGCGGCGCGGTGACGGTTGATGAGGCCGCGCGCCGCGATGGCATCGAGGTCGAGGCGGTGTGGGCGGCCCTCCATGAGGCGATCGAGCCGTCATGAACGTCTACGACGCGCGCGCGCTGGCTGCCAGCGCGGTCAATGCGCATGCGGATCGGCCGGCGACAGCGCTCGTGCACGACTCGGTCGACGCGCGAGTGGTGATCTTCCGAATCGGGCCGGGGCAAGCGGTACCGGTCCATACGAGCACCTCGACCGTGCTCCTCATGATCGTTTCGGGCGCAGGCAGTGTGATGGGTCCCGGTGGAGATCGCTCGGTGAAGTCGGGCGACATCGTCGCGTACGACGCCCAGGAGCCACACGGCATGCGAGCCGGCCTAGAGGAGTTGATTGTCGCGGCGGTGATCGCCCCGCGACCCGGCGCGGCGTGACACTAGTGTTCGGGGTTGATCCGGAACTGGGCGTGACAAGCGGCGCAGTTGCCCATGATCGTTCCCAGCCGACCAAGCGCCGGGCCGGTCGGTCCGCCACGGCTGACGTCCGTGGCCAGTGAATCCCACGCAGCGTGTGTGCTCATCCCGAGGCGCACGAACTCCGCGGGGAGACGCTGCTCCATCGCCGGGCTCATATCACGAGCGGCGGCCACACCTGATGCCTGTGCCGCGGCCCGCATCGCCGCCGTGTCCCCGCGTGCTGACGCGGAGATGAATTCCTGAACGGAGGTCAGCATGCCGCGCATCTCGACGAGGACCATGTGTCGCCCTTCCGCGGGCAGCACGACGGCGGTCCGAACATCGGGATCCGGCGCCGTCGACGCGACCGCTCGCGCATCAGCAGTGCCGCCTCCGCCAGCCACATCCTGCTTGCCGCGACACCCCAGCACCATCGCGGTCAACAGCGCGGCGACCGCACTGAATCGCACGTATCCGAGAGAACACCGGCGAGTCCCGCGCACCTGGTTGGAATGCTTCGGCATGGATAGCTCCGCTTTCGGTTGAAGCCATGCGCCCCGGCGACATCCGAGGCGTTGCATTCCTTACTGCGCGGCGTCCGTCGCCGTCGCATTCAGGCCTTCCACGTGTGACGCCGAGCGTGTGTCGACGGGGAGCATCATGTCCTCCAGAAAGAAAGCGGAGAGTTCCGCGCGTCCGGCGAGCCGGGACTTATGGTAGATGCTGACCGCGTGTTGGCGCACGGTCCGTTCGCTGCGCTCGGTATCGAAGGCGATTTCCTTGTGGCGTCTTCCCTTGAGGAGGAGTAGTGCGATCTCGCGCTCTGTGGGTGTGAGCCCCCATGCTTCGAATCGCTCATCGATCGCCCGCCCCAGCCCATCGAGCGCGGCCCGTGCGCTTGCCTTCCACGCATCGCGCTCCTCGCGGCGCTCCGCCAGTGCACGCTGCACATCGTGGACGGACCGCTCTGCGCGAACCCATTCGCGCCAGAGAAACGCGGCGGTAGCCATCGCGAACGCCAGCATCGCGAACTCGAACAGCACGTGTCCGGAACGCCAATCGCCCGGCGCGTCCAGCCAGAGATCCACCGTTCCGCCGACCACCATGACGAGAAGCGTACCGGCGAGCAACAGCCGGAGGCCGCGTCCGTTGTCTTCGTCCAACCCGGCCTCCGTCACTTGTCACATTCACCAGCGTCGCGCGCGTCCGTCCATGGCTCGATTCCTCGGACCGATCGGCCAACTCTCGCCATCAGTGCAGCGGAGCCAACTTGACGCTCTTGTCACCTAACGCCTGAGCAACGTCGTACATCGCTTGATTGAGGATCTTGTGGGTGTTTTCGTCGGCGGCGTGGTCAAACTTGGCGTCGATGTCGGCCATGACGGCGACATGGATCGGGTGTGATAGCGCCATGTCGAACAGATAGCCGGACCAGAAGGTGCCGTCCGGCGCCGTGCCGGCCTTTACCAGTGCCTTGGCAAGCGCAGCGCCGTGGAGCGCGGCCGGCGGCTCCGGCAACTTCACGCCCTTCTCGGTGGCCCGCTTCAGCCCATCCGTGACGGTGAAAGTCATACCGTCGATGAAATGGTCGACATTCGCCTTGCCGTACTGTTGGGTCAGCTTAGCCACTTCGGCGTTGACTGTTTTTTCGCCGAGCATCGACACCAAGGCCTTGGCAAAGCTGAACTTCTCCGCACCGCCGCCGGCCTTGACCAGTGCGGCGGTGGCCCCGAGCGCAGGGTCGCCGTTGTAGATCGGACCACCGAACCAATTGGTAGTATCGGAACCGTAGGTGGCGGCGACCGGCTGTGCTGCCGCCGCGCTGGCGGCGGCCGCGTTCTGGCTGTCACTGGCGGCGGCCTTCTGACTGTCGCTGGACTTGTCGCTGCCGGATTTGTTGCAGGCTGATAACACCAGAGCCACGGCGGCAACGCCTACGACTGCGAGTACTCTACGCGTGAATTTCATTGAGGGCCTCCTGACCTTGATCCTGAATGATTACAGCACTGACTCCATGGCATCCTTTGATAATTCGAAACGAGTCGTCGGATGAGTGCGACACCTGAGCGCCCCGTCAGGTGCCTTTCCCTGTATTGGGCGAAGGACCCGTTCTCTTCTTCGCCGTGCGCGTCAGTGCCTTGCCAGAATGGAAGACGACAGCCGGTTCGCCAGGGTGGTGGTCATGTTCTCTGATTGAGTACATCGTGTTGGCCGCCGTAGTGCCGCGCTTGTGGATGCCGGTGACGGTCCCATGGCCAATGGCGCTACGATAGTGCCAGGTTACGGAGGTGCCAGCGGGAATCGTCTTGAACGATGGCGCTTTCTTGGTTGGCACTTTGGCTTCCTCAGTTGTTGATGGGTCAGTTCCCGGTGATGCGTGCTAGCCGGTTGCTGAAAGACCACGACGAAATGAGAAAAGGTCATCGGGATGTCGCGACTCTGATTGCCGCCCGCCTGGCCTGGACCATCGTTCAGCGCGCCATGAACGGTGCAATGTTCGTGCGACAAGAGCACATGGCGTTGGCAGGCACGAGCACCTGGTTGAAGAAACGCCTCGGCACTGTTGCCGGGAATGTGGCTGGGTGTGTGTGAGCTGTCACACTGGTAAGCGGCCCTTGAGATCTTCGGCGCGGAGTATGTCCGGAGAGCCAATCAGCCGGCGGGCCGCATCCACCTGGCCCCAGATGTTCCAGAGTAGCACGCCACGCAGGCGCCCGTCGCGGAGGTAATAAATCACGCCTTCCCGAAATGGCACCTTCCAGTCGGCGACCATCTGCAGGCGTGAGTCCAGCTCGCCGACCGCTTCGTACCCCAAATCGAAAAAGTCAGAATAGAAGAACGGCAGGTGGTCGTACGAGACCGGCCGGCCGGACATGGCGACACCAGCAAACCCGCCCATCGTGTTGGCGTTGTCAGCGTGTTCGACACGGCGCCACACATTCAAGGACGAGTCGTGATAGCTCGCTACGTCTCCCGCAGCATAGATCCTCGGATCGCTGGTACAGAGCGAAGAATTTACGCGAATACCGTTGTTCACCGTGAGGCCAGCCGCATGGGCCAGATCCACGTTCGGTTCGGCGCCAATGCCAGCCACTACGCCGTCGACCGACACTTCCCGCTCGCTGCCGACTTGATCCGTCTCTACTCTCAGGACCGGCGTCTTCCCCTCGCGCAATTCGCAGCCGGTCACTTTCGCTCCAGCCAGTACTTCGACGCCGTTGTCTCGATACAAGCTGGTCAGGTACGCCGCCAGATCCGCTGGGTACATCCGGCTGCCGATCCCCGCGTCCGGAAAGATCATGACGACCTGCTTCCCGTTGCTGGCCAGCGATGCGGCCAACTCCGAGCCGATGAATCCGCCGCCAATGATCGCGAAGCGCTTACCCCGGTCCGTCATGCCACGAAGGCGCTCGTAGTCGTCCACGGTGCGGAAGTAGATGATCTGCCCGCTTCCGAACGGCAATCGTCGAGGCGAGCAACCGGTGGCAAGCAGCAGCGTGCCATACGTGTGGGACGTGCCTTGGTCGTCGAGGACCTGTCTGTTGTTCGGGTCCAGGCTTCGGACGGTCCGGCCCATATGCGAAGTGACGCCACTCCCGTCAACATGTCGCCATATGCTATCCAGCGGGTCTCCCTTCCACAGTGCTTTGGAGAGGGGTGGCCGATCGTAGGGCGGATGCGACTCACTGCCGATGACGCCGATCGTGCCGTCGTGATCTCCTTCGCGGATACCCGCGACGGCGGCAGCGGCGGTCATACCGCCGCCGACGATCAAATATGTGTAATTGGGCATCGAGATTGCTCGAGCTGTCCGGCTGTAGTGAGAGGCGTGAAGTGGTATCCACCGCGACGCGCTACTCGTCGGACATCTCGCGGGACGTCGACGACGAGGATCGGCGTGGCCCGTTGAACACCGGCATAGATTGTTCCCTCGCGGCGCGTCGATCGAGTTCCAATCGCGTCTACTCAGCTTCCGCGCGCACCGCGCGCCTCAACCCACAGACACCACCGCGCCCGCCCACGCGACCGGATCGACATCGGCGCGGCGCAGCGCGCCGAGGGCGACGACGAGGGCGTTTCCCTGTCGCCGGATGTCATACCGATCGAGATTGCGGGACTCGCGTCCGCTGTCGTGCGCGCCGTCGGGGCGGAAGCGCGCCTTGTGCTTGGGGCAAAAGACGCGCGCCTCATCGGCGTGCCACTCGAGGGACGTGCCGCGGTGCGGACATGCCAGGGCAAAGGCATAGGCGCTCCCGTGCCAACGAACGAGAATCACCTCGTTGGTAGTGTCGATGGCAACACTGTCCACCGGTGGTATTTCGTACGTGCGCTCGGCGCGCGTTGCGGTCAGGGGCGCCGTCGCTCGTACCGCCGCCGCGAACGCGGTGCCGGGTGCCAAGCCGAGGGCGGCCATCGTCGCCGCAGCGGCCAAGGCGGCATCGCGCAAGAACCTGCGCCGGCTCACCTCGGCGATCGGGCACGCAGTGCATTCTTTCGTGTTGGGCATGATCCGCTCCGGTACGAGTGAAGTGAGGTGCGATCAGCGCGCGCGCGGCCGCTTGTCGGCCACCAGCGCCGCCGGGGCGATGGCGCCTTCTCCAATCGGCGGCCTGACGGCGGTGGGAGTGCCGGCCTCGGTGTACGCGCTCGCCGCGCCGTACCGGTAGACGAGCTCGCCGCCACTGTGGCCGACATTGATCGCCATGATCACCAGCGCGGTCGCGCCACCCGTGGCGAGAACGCGGGCCGAACGTCCGACGACGCCGCCGGCGAGTCCTGTGACTGTGACGAGCACAAGAGCGCCGGACAAATTCAGAAACAGCTCCGCCGCATCCTCGTGCGTGTCGAGCGGCTGGTCGGCCACGATCTTCTCCACGCGCTCCTCCTGCGAAGCGCCGGTCTGAACGGCGACCCAGGCACTGAGCGCGAGGGCGGCCGAGAGTGCGACGGGCACCGCCCATGCGCGGCGCGGAGCGGTGCCCCGCCTGATGGTCCAGAGCGCCCCCAGCGCGAAGAGCGGGAGCAGGAAGGCGAGCACCACGGGGAAGTGAACAACGGCTGGGTGTAGCGGGTTGGGCAGCATCTGGGGACTCCTTCGATCGGGTTGCCTGCAAGCTGCGGAGGCGCCGATGAGTGGAGTATCCGACATCTGTCGGCGCGGCATCCGGCCTTTGCCAATGGTCGCCGCGCAGGGGGCGAATCCGGCAAGTGACGGATGTCTGAACCAGGCTCACGCTCGCCAGGCTCGAGGAACGGCCCTTGTCATCACCGCGTCGATGGCATGCCAGCGCGCCGGGGGGTACCGCGGAGCGATGATGCACCCGTACCATGTGCTCGGACGGACAGACCAGCGACAGCTCGCGGTCGCATCGGTAGGTTGCTGGCCGAGTGGTCGCGAGCCGGGTCGGCCGAACTGACGCCGTGGACGAGATGCCATGCTCTACTATGTCAACGTCACTGTGCACGTCCTCGCGGCGATGCTGTGGCTTGGAGGGATGTTCTTCATCGGTCTCGTTGGCGCGTCGGTGTTCCGCGCGATCGAACCGCCCGCGCTCCGGCAGCGCGTCTTCCACGAGCTCGGGCGCCGCTTTCGTCGAATGGCATGGTGGACGATTGGCGTACTCGTCGTCACCGGCGTCGTCAATTTGCACTACCGCGGGTGGCTGCAGTGGCGCGGTGTGCTGGATTCTCGCCAGTTCTGGATGACGAGCGCCGGCCAGGCGCTCGCGGTGAAGCTGTCGATCGTCACGCTGATGATTGCCATCAGTGCGGTCCACGACTTCATGCTTGGACCGCGCGCAGGCCGCGCGACACCCGGGTCGCCAGAGGCACTCGCGTTTCGACGACGCGCGGGGTTGCTTGCCCGCGTCAACGCGATCCTCGGCGTTCTCCTTGTTGCCGCGGCGGTGCGATTGGTGCGCGGAGGGTAAGCCGTGCATTCCCTCGTCCGCAGTATGCATTAAATACATTGGTAGGCATACATAATGCGGCACGGGTCAACGTCATCGCCGCCGGAGGCAACCAATCGTGGGCATCGACGCTCCTCGCAGTGCCAGTCCCCAGCGCACGTCCGAACGCTCGGCGGCGACGCTGCGGGAGATCGCCGCGCAGCTTCGCATCGACTCGGTGCAGGCGACGACTGCGGCCGCGAGCGGCCACCCGACGAGCTGCGCGTCTGCCGCGGAAATCATGGCCGTGCTGTTCTTCGACGTAATGCGTTACGACGTGCAGCAGCCGCGCGCGCCACACAACGACGTGTTCGTGCTCTCCAAGGGGCATGCGGCGCCGATTCTCTACGCCGCCTGGGCCGAAGCGGGCGCATTTCCGCGCGAGCATTTACTCACGCTGCGTCGGCTCGACTCCGATCTCGAAGGGCATCCCACGCCGCGGTTGCCCTTCGTCGACGTGGCCACGGGCTCGCTGGGGCAGGGACTCTCGGCAGGCATCGGACTCGCGCTCGACGCGCGTCTGCTCGGTGTCGACCGCAGGACGTATGTCCTGATGGGCGATGGCGAGAGCGCGGAAGGCTCGGTGTGGGAAGCCGCCGAACTCGGTGCGCGTTACGCGCTCGACAGTCTGTGCGCGACGATCGACATCAACCGGCTGGGCCAGAGCCAGCCAACGATGCTCGAGTACGACATGGACGTTTACAGGGCGCGTTGGGAATCATTCGGCTGGCAGGCACTCGTGGTCGATGGTCACGATGTCGACGCGCTGCTTGCCGCGTATCGAACGGCGTCCGACACACACGACCGACCGACGATCGTCCTCGCGCGCACCGTGAAGGGCAAGGGACTTCCGGGACTCGAAGGCAAGGAAGGCGAGCATGGCAAGCCGCTCAGCCCCGATGACGCGCGGCGCGCGGTGGCTGCACTCGAGCCCGAACTGCATGGACAACAGGGGCCGTGGTCACCGCGAGCGCCGACGCGTGACACGAGTGCCCTGTCGCCGAATGCCGTCGCTCGCCGCGGCAGCGATGCACCGCCACCTCCGTATGTCGTGGGCGGCAAGCCATTCGCTCCACGCAAGGCATTTGGTGCAGCGCTTGCCGCGATCGGTCGCGACTGGCCAGCCATCGTCGCGATCGACGGCGACGTGGAGAACTCGACATACACGGAAGACTTCCAGGCTGTTGCACCGGATCGTTTCTTCGAAGGCTACATCGCCGAGCAGAACATGGTGGGCATGGCAATGGGTCTTGCCGCACGCGGACGCATTCCGTTCGTGTCGACCTTCGGCGCATTCTTCAGCCGTGCGTTCGACTTCGTGCGCATGGCGTGCATCGGCGGCACCGGCATCAAGGTCGCAGGCACGCACGTCGGCGTCTCGATCGGCGAAGATGGTCCGTCGCAGATGGGACTCGAGGATCTCGCGATGCTGTGCGCCGAGCCGAACATGACCGTACTGTATCCGGCGGATGCGACGAGCGCCTGGCGCGCCACGGAACTGGTGGCGTCGCACGCCGGTCCCTGCTATCTGCGGTTGGGTCGACCCGATACGCCGATCGTCTACGGGGCGGACGAACTGTTCGAGATCGGCCGGTGCAAGGTGCTGCGAACGGGCGATCACGATCGCGCGCTCGTGGTGGCTGGCGGCGTCACGGTAGCCGAAGCGCTGTCGGCGCACGACGAGCTCGCACGGGCGGGCATCGCGACACGTGTCATCGACGTCTTCAGCGTCCAACCCATCGATCGCGATGCGCTGATCTCGGCGGCGCGCGCGTGCGGCGGCGTGGTGATCACGGTCGAGGATCACTACGCGCACGGCGGTGTCGGCGACGCGGTGCTCGCGGCGTTAGCCGAGGAGCGATGCGTCGTACACAAGCTCGCGGTGCGTGAGATCCCACACAGTGGCAAGCCGAAGGAACTGCTCGACCACTATGGCATTTCGGCGAGCCACATCGTCGCGGCGGTGAAGGCGGCACTGGCGTGAACGACGGAACGTCAGCCGCGAATTCTCGAGCCGGAAATGCTGCTAGACGGCGGTGATCCTTGCGTTAGCCTGCGTCGCGCTCCATAGGAAGGGGCGTGATATATGCGGACCCCGTTTCGAATACTTGTCAACTGCCCGTTCGTGCCCACCGGAGGCCGTCGATGGAGAGTTTCCGCGCAGCACCACCCGACCCGCGTGCCGCAGTCCTCACTCGCGCACTTTGTTTGCTGGTCGTGCTCCTGATGACAGTCGCGGGCAGCTACGGCGCGGTTATGGCCCTGCGCTACTATCGTCACATCGGCGTCTAGCGGATGCGCCCTATCACGAAGCGACAGACGCGCGCGTTCTTCCTCGGTTCGACTGGCGTGTTCTCCCTGATCTTCATCGGGCTCACCGTCGACGGGCACCGGCAGTTTCCCAAGCTCACGCACTCCGACCAGATCACGCCCGACGTGATCGCCGGCAAGCATGTGTGGCATCGAAAGGACTGCATCAACTGTCACACGCTGCTCGGTGAAGGCGCCTACTACGCGCCCGACTTGACGAAGATCGCGGAGCAGCGCGGGGCGCCGTACCTGCGCGCGTTCCTGACGGACCCCACAAAGTTCTATAACGAGGAACGGGATCGGCGGATCATGCCGAACCAGAAGCTCTCGCCCAAGGAAATCGACGAGGTGATCGCGTTCCTGAGCTGGGTGGGCAAGATCGATACGCAAGGCTGGCCGCCGCGTCCGATTCTGGTGTCGGGCGCAACGATTCCCGGCACCAACATTGGCGGCGCCGTTCCCCAACCAGCATCGAACGATCCCGTTGCCGTTGGTCAGTCTCTTTTCCGGCAGTCGTCGCCGGGCTGCTTTGCCTGCCACTCCATCGTGCCGGGCGTGAACCTCGTCGGCCCGTCGCTCGCCGGGATCGCCGAGAAGGCGGAGTCGCGCATCAAGGCGGCCGACTATCACGGCAAGGCCACTGACGAGGCGACGTACATTCGCGAGTCGATCCTCGAGCCCGGCGCGTACCTCGTGCCTGGCGCCAACTATTCCAGCAACGGCCAATCAATGATGCCACCTGGGTTCGCGCAGGCGCTCACGCCGGCCCAGGTCGACGCACTCGTCGCCTATCTCATCACCCTGAAGTAGGGAGGAGCAGACATGCGTTATCGCACCCAGGCTGTCGCGTACCCCTACTTCGTGGTGGCGCTGCTTCTCTACGGGCTGCAGATGGTGTTCGGGCTCCTCGCGATCACCAAGTATCTGGGGCCGGACCCGATCAAGGCGTTCCTTCCGTTCGACGTGAGCAAGGAGATCCACACCAATCTGCTCATTTTCTGGGTGCTCACCGGCTTCATGGGCGCCACGTACTGGCTGGTGCCTGAGGAGTCGCGCACGGAGCTGCATTCTCCTCGCCTGGCCTACTGGTCGCTCGGGCTCTGGACGCTCGGCGGAGTGACGGCGGTGGTGGGCTACCTCTTCGGCTGGACGCAGGGGAACAAGCTGCTGGAGCAGCCGATGCCGGTGAAGCTCGCGATCGTGGTGGTCATGCTCATGTTCCTGTACAACATCGGAATGACCATCTGGAAGGTGAAGCGGCTCACCACGACGGAGACGGTGCTCGTTTCCGGACTCGCGCTCACTGCCCTCCTCTACCTGCCCGCGCTGCTCACGTACGACAACTACACGGTGAGCATCTACTATCGGTGGTGGACGGTGCATCTCTGGGTGGAGGGAGTGTGGGAGATGGTGCAGGGCGGACTGCTCGCCTATCTGCTGATCCGCCTCTCCGGGGCGGACCGCGAAGTGATGGAGAAGTGGCTCTACGTCATCGTCGGTCTCACGTTCATCGCAGGAATCCTCGGTACGGCACACCATTACTACTGGGTTGGTGTGCCCAGTTACTGGCTGGTGTTCGGCGGATTCTTCAGCGCACTGGAGCCACTCGCGTTTCTGGGGATGGCCATCTACGCGTACATGGCAATGCGGCGTTCCGGGTTGTCGCATCCAAATCGCATGGCGCTCCACTGGACGATTGGAAGCGCGATTTTTTCCGCGCTCGGCGCGGGCGTGCTGGGTCTGGCGCACACCTGGCCGTCCGTCAATCGGTGGACGCATGGCACGATGATCACGGCGATGCACGCCCACATGGCGTTCTTCGGAGCGTACGTGATGATCGTGCTGGCGATGATCAGCTATGCCACCCCGGGCCTCTTTGGCCATGACCAGGATGCGGGAGAGTCACCCGTCGGGCTCTGGGCCTTCTGGCTCCAGATGGCCGGCATGTTCGGCATGACGATGGCGTTTGCGGCCGCGGGCATCGGACAGACGTACCTCGAGCGGATCATGGGCCTCGGGTATCTGGAGACTCAGGCGAAGATTCAGGTGCACTTCCTCATGGTGCTCGCCACTGGGCTGGTGTTCGTCCTCGGCGTCGGGCTGTATCTCTACGACTTCTTCTTTCTCGCGCCGAAGCGGAGAACCGCGCCGGCGACATGGCCTGCGGTGGGGTCGGAAGCGGTTTGACAACGCAACTGATGGCGAGCGTTTCGCGCAGCTTGTCCGACGGGCTCCGGCAGCCGGGAGGAACGGAGCCCTTTTACATCCCGATCGAGGACGAGATCGCCGTCTTCGAAGAATGCCATCAGCGCGGCCTTGGCGTCATGCTCAAGGGGCCGACGGGATGCGGCAAGACCCGCTTCGTCGAGCACATGGCGTGGCGGCTCGGCCGGCCGCTCGTCACGGTGGCATGCCACGACGATCTCTCGGCAAGCGACCTGACAGGGCGCTGGCTGGTTCGTGACGGGGAGACGGTCTGGCAAGACGGTCCTCTGACTCGCGCGGCGCGCGCGGGCGCGATCTGCTACCTCGACGAGGTGGTGGAAGCTCGGCAGGACGTGGTGGTGGTGATCCATCCACTCACCGATGACCGCCGCATGCTTCCCATTGAAAAGACCGGCGAGATCGTCGAGGCCGCGCCCGGGTTCCAGCTGGTGGTGTCGTACAATCCCGGCTACCAGCACGTGCTCAAGGACCTGAAGCCGAGCACGCGGCAGCGCTTCGTCTCATTGACGTTCGATTTTCCACCCCCGGCGCTGGAGCGGCAAGTTGTCGCGCACGAAGGCGGAGTGGACGAGGCGACGGCGGCCGGGTTGGTGGAGCTGGCGATTCGGGTACGGCGACTCCGCGACCGAGGGCTCGTCGAGGTGCCGAGCAGTCGGCTCCTTGTAGCCACCGCGCGGCTGATCAGCGGTGGCATCGCTCCGGCACGCGCTTGCCGTGTGGCGCTGATGGCGCCGCTGACCGACGACCCGGATCTGTTGGCGGCGATCAGCGATCTCATTGCAGCCAGCCTCTGAGCAGTGGCAGAGCCCGAGGACGTAGTCGCTGAGGGCGCGCTGCTCGCGACGCGGTTCGCACGCGATCTGTGGGCTAGGCGTTCGGCGGGAGCAGAGACGCGACCACTCCAACTGAACGACGTTCGCCGGCGCGTGGAGCTGTTCGTCATCGCGTTGTTCCCGGACGCTCCCGAAATCGGCGTGGCCGACCCGCCCGCACCACTCAGTCTCCTCGCCCGACTGGCTCGCCGGAGAACCGCGCATCTACACAGGCACACCGCCATTTCCTCCACCGACGGCCGGCGGATCCGTCTGCCTGCCGCACTCGAAAATCTTTCCGCGTCGTCGGCCATCGACCGGTACCGGTTGTTGGCGCTTGAACAGGCGTCGCGCGCATCACGCCGTACATCGGCATTCGTGCCCGACACAGATCGATTGCTCCGCGACCTCTATCTTCTGGCCGAGGCGGCAGCGATCGACGCCTTGCTCGTACGAATGCTGCCCCGGCTGCGACCAGCCGTGGTGGAGGCTCGCCTCGAGGCGGACGAGACGAGAACACGCATCCCCCAGCCCTCACAACAGGAGCTGGCGATGGACGCGCTGCTGCGCGCACTGCTCAGGGCAGATCCGGCAACGCCACCCGCGCCTTTCATCGTCGCCGAGACGCCGGCTGACTCGCGCCGTTGGGCGGAGACGATGCACGCGGAGGTGAGTCAGGTGGCTGGGGCGCACCGGGGCCTTCCGCCGATCTCACTCTGGGGCGCCATCGTCGCCACGCCTGAATCGTCAATGACCGCTGCGCTCGTGGATGGCGACGGACCGGCGCGGGCGGCCCGCAGCCATGCGCTTCCGCGGCGACCGCGGGTCCGAGACGCGGGCGAGGAGGAAGATGACGAGGAGTCGGGGACCTGGATGGTGCGGGCGGACGATCCACAGGAAACGGTCGAGGATCCGGCCGGGCTGCAGCGGCCCGCTGATCGGGACCAGCACGCCGACCCGGGCGAGCTGGCGGATGCGTTGTCCGAGCTGCCTGAGGCGCGGCTGGTTCGCTCGCGTGACGCAGTGCATGAGCTGCTGATCGGCGAGGATCCGATCCATCGGATCCCCGAACTCGAACGCGCTCGCACCGCGTCCGGCATCGTCTATCCCGAGTGGGACTGGGAGATCGACGCGTATCGGACGCACGGGGCCATCGTGCGGGAGCGGCCGGCAGAGGACGGTGACGGAGCATGGGTCGAGACGATGCTTCGTCGTCATGCGGCGACGCTGCGCGGTGTCCGCCGCGACTTCGAGCGCGTCAGGCCGCGACGGACTGCGCTCAAAGGGCAACTCGACGGATCCGAGATCGACGTCGATGCGGTGGTGGCGGCGTTTGCCGATCGCCGAGGTGGTGGCGTGTCGGATGACCGCGTCTATATCGACACGCGGCCGCTTCGGCGAGACGTCGCGATCACGTTGCTGGTCGATGTGAGCGCATCGACCGATGGGTGGGTGTCGGGCGACCGGCGGATCATCGATGTGGAGAAGGAGGCGCTGCTGATCGTCGGCGAGGCACTCGCCGCGCTGGGCGATCCGCACGCCATTCTTTCATTCTCCGGCGAGGGGCCCGAACGGGTAGAGGTTCGGGTCGTCAAGCAATTCGATGACCGTGCGGCGCTAGCGGATGTCCGCCGTCGGATCGCCGGGTTGGAGCCTGCGGGTTACACGCGCGCTGGCGCGGCGATCCGCCACGCGACCAGTGGGCTGATGCGCCAGGCGGCGCGGCACCAGCTCCTGGTGTTGCTGTCTGATGGCCGCCCCAATGACGTGGATCGGTACGAAGGGCGCTACGGCGTCGAGGACACGCGCATGGCTGTTGCCGAGGCGCGGTTGCAGGGCCTGCACTGTTTTTGTCTGACCGTGGATCGGGCCGCGCCGCGATATGCCACGCGGATTTTCGGTCGGGACTTCGCGGTGCTGTCGCGCGCGGAGCGATTGCCAATGGTGCTGACCGCGCTGCTGCGCGACCTGGTGCGCGGCTGACGACTGACGGCAGGACTTGTCCGGCCAACCCATGTCCGGTATCATGATAACATGGGTACCAATACAAAGAACGCGGCGCGCGTGATGGATGCGGCCCGACACCTCGTGCGTGCACTCGCCGGCTCGGCGCGTGCCACGCACGCGCGCACTGGCATCAGTGGAGCGCAGCTCTTCATCCTTCGCCAGCTCGCCGATGCCGACGGGGCGCTCAGCGTCAACGAGCTCGCGGAATTGACGCTGACGCACCAGAGCACGGTGTCGGGGGTCGTCACACGGCTTGTCGAACGGCGGCTGGTCACGCGCACGCCGTCGCCCGACGACGCACGGCGCGCCTCGATTGCGCTCACGACGCGCGGTCGCACTCTGGTCGATGCCGCACCAGCCACCGTGCAGACCCAGCTGGTGAGCGGGCTCGCCCGCTTGACGGCATCGCAACGCTCGGCCCTCGCCGACACCCTCGAGGCATGGCTCGAGACGGCGGGACTCGGTGGCGAGCATGCACCACTCTTCTTCGAGAGCGAGACGGACGAGCCGGCCCGCAAGACGGAGCGTGCGAGATGAATGACCGTTCGGACGGAGCGTTGCCCGTGTCCACCGGCCTCGCGCTCGAGTACGACGCGTTCGTCACGTCAGAGCATCGGGTGCCCGAAGACTACCTGCCGGTGGACCGGCGCACGGTATTCATCTGCGGCCTGGCGATCGTCATCGCTGCCGCCGCGGGACTCGTCGCGCGGCTGCTCGTGATGCTCATCGGCCTGATCACGAACATCGCCTTCTTCCATCGCGTGAGCACGGCGTTCTCGTCGCCGGCGGATGCGCACGTTGGCGCGTGGGTGCTCGTGATTCCGGTGGTGGGTGCGCTGCTCGTCGGCGTGATGGCGCGCTACGGCTCGGCCGCCATTCGTGGGCACGGCATCCCCGAGGTCATGGAAAAGGTGCTGCGTGGCGAAAGTCGAATTCCCGCGCGCGTGATGTTCCTCAAGCCATTGTCCGCCGCGGTGGCCATCGGCACCGGCGGTCCGTTCGGGGCGGAGGGCCCCATCATCGCCACGGGCGGTGCGATTGGATCGATGCTGGGGCAGTACGTGCACGTGAGCTCGGACGAACGAAAGACACTGCTCGCTGCCGGCGCGGCGGCAGGCATGGCGGCGACGTTCGGCAGCCCGGTCAGCGCCGTGTTGCTCGCCGTGGAGCTGCTCCTGTTCGAGTATCGCCCGCGCTCGCTCATCCCGGTGGCGCTGGCCGCCGCCGTCGCCGCGGCGGTGCGTGTTGCATTCGAGGGCACGGCGCCAGTGTTCGCGGTGCCGGCCTTCGTGCAGCCGGGCGGAGAAGCATTGTTGATCTATGCGTTGCTCGGTGCCGTGATTGGTGCGTTCGCGGTCGGCGTCAGTCGATTCACCTATGCGATCGAGGATGCATTCGAGAAACTGCCGATCCATTGGATGTGGTGGCCGGCGATAGGCGCTGTCGCGGTCGGCATCTGCGGGTACCTGGAGCCACGCGTGCTCGGAGTCGGCTACAGCAACATCGCTGGCATCCTCAGTGGGACGATCGTCGGGAAGGCGCTGTTCATGCTCGTGGTGCTGAAGCTCATCGCGTGGGCGGTGTATCTCGGCAGCGGAACGAGTGGTGGTACGCTGGCGCCACTGTTCACGATTGGCGGCGGCGCGGGCGCTCTCGCTGGTGCGGGCATCGCGTCGGCCGCTCCGACGTTGGGTGTCGACGCGCGCGTTGCGGCACTGGTGGGCATGGCGGCAACCTTTGCCGGAGCGTCGCATGCTCTGCTCACGTCGATCGTCTTTGCGTTCGAAACCACTCGCCAGCCAGTGGGACTCTTGCCACTGCTCGCGGGCTGCACGGCGGCCTACCTTGCCGCGCTGCTCTTGAGCCGCCACTCGATCATGACCGAGAAGATGGCGCGTCGCGGCGCGCCAGTGCGCACCGAGTACGAGGCCGATCACCTCGCCCATGTGATTGCTCGCGATGTGGCCAGCACGGACGTCGTTTCGCTGGACGCGGATGCGGCGCTGGCGGATGTGCGTGAATGGCTCGACTCGGCGGCGTCGGCGTTGCATCAGGGCTTCCCGGTGCTCGATGGCGACGGACTGCTGGTGGGCGTGGTGACGCGTCGCGACCTGCTGTCCGGTCCAGACATCGGGCTGGATGGCCTGCGACGCGTACGCGATGTGGTGCGTCGCGCGCCGGCGGTGGTGTACGGCGACAGTACGCTGCGAGACGCCGCTGACCTGATGGTCACGCAGGGCGTGGGCCGGCTGCCGGTCGTGGAGCGCGCGGAGCCGAGGCGCGTGGTCGGCATCCTTACGCGGAGCGACCTGCTTGCGGCGCACGCCCCGCGGCTCGCCGCAAGCCGCCGTGCGCGGTCTGGTGCGGCGCCCGCGGATCATGCGTCGGCTGATGTGGCGACGTTATCGTAAGTCAGCCGAAATGGTCAGCATGGTAGTCGCGCTTTAGCGCGGCGGTGTCAGATGCTGGCCAGCTCGCCGAAGTATTCGTTGTCCTCGGCGTAGCCGCCTTCACCCTTGTTGATTGCCTTGACGTCCTCGACCAACTCGATCGCCTGAATCCACTTGACCATCTTGAACCCGAGTTGGTTCTCGACACGCAGCCGCAATGGGGCCCCGTGCAGGTGATTCAGCGGCTGGCCGTTCATTTCATAGGCCAGCAGCGTGAAAGGATTCAGCGCGTCCTTGATCGAGAGGCTGTCGTAGTACTGGCCGCCGGCGACTCCCGTGCTGAAGTCGATGCCCTCGCCGAACGAATAGAACACGACTGCTCTGGCATTGGGTCGTGCCCGGGCCAAGGCGATCACCTGTGCGAGCGGCAATCCACCCCACTCGGCGATGCCTGACCAGCCCTGAATGCAGTGATGCAGCGTGATCTGGGTCTTTGTTCCGAGTGCCTTCAGGTCGTCGAGCGACAACGCAAGGGGATTATCCACCAGTCCGCGTACCTCGAGCCGGTAGTTCCTGAAAGCATCAGTGGCCAGTGCTTTCCATTCATCTGAGGTCGGCAGGTTGCCGTTGACCCAGAAGAACGGCGACACATCTTCGCGACGGAATTCGGCCTGCGGCGTGGACCGATCGAGAAGCGATCGCATGACTGGGCTGACGATCGCCTTGGAGAGGTGCTGAACCGCGCGGGGATGCTTCCATGCCGTCCAGTTGGCAAGGACATTGATCAGGACTACGCTGCCGATCCCGAGCAGCCCGAGAATCAGGCCAACTGGATTTTCGCCGTCCGTGCCGACAACGATGTGGTTCATGTTCCGCACGACGCCGGTGAGTGCAACCAGCGTCACGTGCATCAGGATGAACACGACGCACGCGCACATGACGAGGAAGTGGAGCGACCGGCCGATCTGTCGGTTCCCTGGAAGGAACGGATACCACTTGAAGCGGTTCGTCAGCGCGGGTGACATCGACGGACCGGTCAGGATCGCACAGGGCGC
>JBDSML010000038.1:0-18193 GCA_039915865.1 Gemmatimonadaceae bacterium
TGTCGACCTCCGGCGGGCCCGAACAGGCCATGCCGATGCCGCGCGCCTATCAGGGCAAGATCTCGCCCGACGGCAAGCGCGTCGCCTACCGCATGAACAACTCGTGGGACGAAGAGCGTCGCAACTACCGCGGCGGACAGAATCGGCCCATCTGGGTGGCGGACCTTTCTACGCTCGACGTCGTGTCTCCCCCATGGACAGACAGCAAGGACGTCGACCCCGTCTGGGTCGGCGACGTCGTCTACTTCATCTCCGATCGCGATGGCGTCGCCAACGTCTGGTCGTGGGACACGAAGTCCAAGGCGCTCAAGCAGCAGACGAAGTTCACCGACTTCGACGTCAAGTCGCTCGACGCGGGCGGCAACACCGTCGTCTTCGAGCAAGCAGGGAACGTCCACACCCTCGATCCCAGCACGGGTCGCGAGCAGGTCGTGAGCATCACCGCGAACGGCGACTTCCCGTGGATGATGCCGCAGTGGAAGGACGTCGGCCGCAGCATGACCAACCTCGCGCTCTCACCGACGGGCCGTCGCGCCGCCGTCGAAGCGCGCGGCGAGATCTTCACCATTCCCGCCGAGAAGGGCGACGTCCGCAACATCACGAATTCGAGTGGGTCGGCGGAGATCTGGCCCACGTGGGCGCCCGACGGACGACAGGTCGCCTACTTCAGCGACCGCTCCGGCGAATACAAGCTGTACATCGCGGCGCAGGACGGCCTCACGCCACCGCGTGAGATCGCGCTGCCGGAGCCGAGTCGCCCGTATACGCCCGCGTGGTCGCCGGACGGCACGCGCATCGCGTTCCACGACACGCACTTTCGTCTGTGGCTCGTCGACGTCGCGACTGGTGCGGCGAAGGTTGCCGACACGGATCCGTTCTTCAAGGGCGAGCGGTCCATCATTCCCGTGTGGAGCCCGGACTCGCGCTATGTCGCGTACCCGAAGCGCCTGCCGTCGCTGTTCCGCGCGCTGTACGCCTACGACGTGAACAGTGGCGAGAAGCACCAGCTCACCGACGGACTCGCCGATGCGACGTCGCCGGCGTGGGATGCGAGCGGCAAGTATCTGTGGTTCCTCGCATCGACGAACTACGGACTGCGCTCCGGGCTGCTCGACATGTCGTCGTACGATCGTCCCGAGACGCGCGGGTTGTATCTCGCAATTCTCTCGAAAAACGATGCGTCGCCGCTGCTGCCGGAGAGCGACGAAGAGGCCGCGCGCGCTGGCGCTGCACCCCGTGAGCCAGGGCGTGAGGCCCCCGCGGATACGACGCGACGCGCTCGCCCCGACAGCACACGCGCGACGGCCGATTCGACGCGTGCCGCCATGCCCCGCTCGACCGTGGTTCGCATCGACTTCGACGGATTGCAGCAGCGCATCGTCGCCGTGCAGGACGTCGCGCTGCGCGAGTACGGACAGCTGCGCGCCGGTGCGCCCGGCACGGTGTTCTTCCTCGAGCCGATTCCGCAGACGGGCACTGTGGAACCACCAGGACCGGGCGCCGGCGGCGGTGGCGGCAACGCGAACGTGCTGCATCGCTACCAGCTGTCGACGCGAAAGGCCGCTCCGTTCTCGACGGGCGTCGCGCAGTACGTCGTCAGTGCCGACGGCAAGAAGCTGCTCTATCGCACGCCTGGACAAAACGGTGCGCTCTTCCTCGTCGACGCGGATAAGGCAGCACCAGCACCGAACACCGGTCGCATGAACGTCGCGCTCCGTGCCTACATCGATCCGAAGCTCGAGTTCCAGCAGATCTTCAACGAGGGATGGCGCAACGAGCGCAACAATCTCTACGTGAAGAACATGCACGGCTCGGACTGGCCGAAGATGCGCACGATGTACGCGCAACTCCTGCCGTACGTGAACCACCGCTCCGATCTCAACTACCTCATGGACAACATGGGTGCGGAGATCGCCATCGGTCACTCATACGTCCGAGGCGGCGACATCCCCGAGGTCCCCACGGCCAGCGGCGGCATGCTCGGCGCCGACTTCACCGTCGACAACGGGCGCTACAAGATCGCGAAGATCTATGATGCGGAGAGCTGGAACCCCGAGCTGCGTGCGCCGCTCGCAATGCCGGGCAACAACGTCAGGAACGGCGACTATCTCCTCGCCGTGAACGGCGTCGAGCTGCGTGCGCCCGACAACGTCTACCGTCTGCTCGACGGAACGGCGAACAAGCAGACGGTGCTCACGATCAACAGTCGTCCATCGATGGACGGCGCGCGCACGGTGACGGTGATCCCCGTCGCCAACGAACAGGGTCTGCGCACGCGCGCCTGGGTCGAGGGCAATCGTCGCCTCGTCGACTCGCTGTCGAAGGGACAGCTCGCGTACGTCTACCTGCCGAACACGGGACAGCCGGGCTACACCAGCTTCAATCGCTATTACTTCGCGCAGCAGGACAGAAAGGGTGCTGTCGTCGACGAGCGGTTCAACGGCGGCGGTTCCGCAGCCGACTATATCGTCGACCTCCTCGGCCGAGACTTCGACGGCTACTTCAACAACCCCGTCGGTGAGCGGTATCCGTACACGAGCCCCGCGAATGGTATCTGGGGTCCGAAGGTCATGATCATCAATGAGATGGCCGGCTCCGGCGGCGACCTGATGCCGTACATGTTCAAGCGGCGGAAGATCGGTCCGCTCGTCGGCAAGCGCACGTGGGGCGGACTCGTTGCCACCACGGATACGCCGCCTTTCATCGACGGCGGATCGATGATCGCGCCGCGGTTCGGCTTCTTCGGCCGCGACGGAAAGTGGGCCGTCGAGAACGAGGGCGTGGCACCGGACATCGACGTCGAGAACTGGCCGAAGGACGTCGTCGCGGGCCACGATCCGCAACTGGAGCGAGCAGTGGCGGAAGGACTCCGGCTCCTCAAGGAAAATCCGCCGCAGCGCGACACAAAGGAGCCGGTCGCGAACGAGTGGGGCAAGCGGAAGACTCCGCTGATTCCGTAGGCAGACGGGCTGGCGCGGTTCTTTCCATGTGGGCTCCGAGATTCACTCATTCTCGGAGCCCATATGCCTTCCATCTTCGATGCAGTCACGCAGCAACTCGGCGGCGCGAACCTCACACAGCTCAGTCAGCAGATCGGCGCTGACGAGGCAACGACATCGCAGGCTATCCAGACGGCGCTGCCCATGCTGCTCGGCGGCATGGCGCGCAATGCATCAAACCCAGGCGGCGCGGACGCGCTCAGTGCCGCGCTGAGCAACCATGCCGACGGCAGCGTGCTCGGCAATCTTGGCGGACTCCTCGGCGACCCGCAGTCAGGCGCCGGCGCTGGCATCCTCGGTCACATCTTCGGCAACAAGCAGGATGCGGTCGAGCAGGGTGTCGGTTCGGCCACCGGCTTGAACAAGCCGCAGATGAGCAAGTTGCTGATGGTGCTCGCGCCGATCGTGATGGCGTATCTGGCGCGTCGTCAGCAGCAGCCGCAGACGGCTGATGCTCCGGCCACTGGCAGTGGCGAGCTGCCGCAGATCCTCGAGCACGAAGCCAACGAGGCGACGAAGAAGGCTCCGTCGATTCTCGGTGGCCTCATCGGCATGCTCGATCGCGACGGCGATGGCAATCCGCTCAACGATTTGGGTCGCATGGCGAGCGGTGGCGGACTGGGTGGACTCGGCGGAATTCTCGGCGGGCGCTAGGAGTTGTCGTCCCGAGCGAAGTCGAGGGACCTGCTCTTCTGGTTTAGCGTTTAGTGAAGAGCAGGTCCCTCGGTCGCGCTGCGCGCTCCTGTCGGGACGACAGCTGATCCGTCCCTTTTCCGCTTCAGCACACCCGCGCTGACGAGCGTGATCACGAGCGCGACTGGAAACACCTCGATGAACGTGAGCGCCGCGTTGAAGAGTGGATTGCTCCGGTAGCGTTCCTGGAACTTCTTCATCTCGGCGACCTTCGCGTCGTTCTCCTGCTGGCTCGCGCTTCGGGTCTTCTCCTGCTCCACCATCTGCGCGAGCACCTTCTCGCCGACGTCCGACCCGTAGAACATCACCTCCCACGTGGCGACGTAGCACATCGACCCTATCACGGCGATCAGGATCCCCACCTGGAAGGCCTTGCCAAAGCCGATCAAGCCGCCGAGCACGTTGTCGCGATACGTCTTGATGCCGACGAACACCATCAGGAAGGAGACGACCATCGTCGTGTAGCCGATGATCAAGCCCTTGTCGCCGATGTGGCCGATGAACGACATGGTGATGACCATCATCACCGCGAGCACTGCGCCCGATATCAGGCCGAAGGTCCAGACGATCCGTTTCATGGAAGCGCTCCGTGGAGTGAGGTCGGGATTCTAGGGCGGCCAGACCGGATCTGTCGTCATACTTTCGGGTGATTTTCGCCTTTGGACGCCGAAATCATTCCTTCGGGTGACCTCACGGTATCAATCCGAGCTCCTTCCCGACCTGCACGGCCTGGGTGCGACGCTTTGCGTTCAGTTTGTCGAACAGCCGGTTCGCGTGCGTCTTCACCGTGTTCTCGCTGACGAAGATCCGCTCGGCGATCTCACGATTGCTCAAGCTGGCGGCGATGAGGCCGAGGATCTCGAGCTCGCGCGGGGTGATGCCGAGCGATTCGAGCTTCGTGTCGTTGCGGACAAACGTCGTGGGCGCGGGGACTTCGACCTCGACTTCCCGGACGACGATCGTCTCCGTGTGGCGCGTGAGCTTGAGTCCGAGCCAGATGCCCAGGCCAGAGAAGACGGCCGCGATGAGGCCACCGTAGATCTCGATCGAGTGTTCGATAACGAGGTATCGATACTCGATGACCTTGAGGAGGACGATGAGCACGCCGCCGAGGAGCCCGTAGATCAGGACGTGTTTCTTCACGCGCGCCATTTACATCACATGAGTGCGCCGTATGACTGCCGAACCTATTCCTGCCGCGGTTTTGTGTCTTCATCGACGACGCTTTTGCCTGTCGATCGCTCCGCCAGCGTGTAAGCTTCTCACATTCGCGCAATACGGCGTGTCAGCATCCTGCTCGTGTCGTCGACGCCCGACCTTCCTCGCACATGACTGACGACAGACCGAAGGTTGTCGAACCCACCGTTCGAATCACGTCACGGACGATCGGCCTCGCGAATAAGGTCGACGCGCACGAATCTCTGGTCGTGAGTTGGATCAACGGGCGGCGACGTCCGAGCCTGTTCGCGCTCGTCGGCCTTCTGCTGCTGATCATGATCGCGCCGCTGACGGCTCGCCGCGCCACCGATTTGCTCTGGTATCAGGAGATCGGCTTCCAGCGCGTTTTCCTGCTCAAGATCGCAGCTCAGTGGGCGCTCGGACTCACGTCTGGTATCGGCAGCTTGCTTGTGCTCTATGTAAACGGCCGCGTTGCGCTGCGACGAATGGACCTCGAAGAGGTCCCGGCGTTCGATCACTTTCGCTCCGGTCCGCGGAGCCGCATCGCCTTTCTGACGCGATTGGCGACGATCCTCGCCACGCCTGCCTCGATCTTGTTCGCGATACTGGTGGCGATTCTCGCCGCCGCGGAATGGCGCGCTGTCGTGCAGTTCATCTATCGCTCGCCGTTCGGTGTCGTCGATCCCGTCTTCGGCCGCGACGTCGCATACTACGTCTTCACGCTGCCCATCATCGAAGGCGTGATCGACTTCACGGGGCTTGCCATTTTGCTGACGCTGCTGATCGTGATCCCGATCTACATCGCGCGCGGCGAAATCGGATTGCGGACATGGCGGCTACGAATCGAGCCGCTCGCGCAAGTGCACCTGGCAGTCCTCGGCGCGTTTCTCGTTGCGCTCTATGGTCTGCGTTCGGTGTTCGTGGACGTACCGTCGCTGCTTCAGGCACCGCATCGTCTGCTGCAGGGAGCGAACTACACGGATTTGCTCCTCGGTGTATGGTCACTCCGCGCGATGGGCGCTCTGGCGATCACCGTCGCCCTCGTGATGCTTCGAGGTGCCACACGAGGACGTCTGGTCCGTACCGCTGGCATGTCGTTGATCGGCTACATGACACTCGGCCTCTTGCTGCTCTCCATCGTTCCGGCACTCTACCAACGGCTCGTCGTGCAGCCCAACGAGCTCGCGCGCGAGGCACCCCAGATTCGCAACCATATCGTCGCTACGCGGCAGGCATGGGGCATCGACAGCGTCGAGCGCCGTGATTTCGCGGCCGAGCAGCGACTGACAAAGCGTGACATCGAGGCGAATCAGGCGACGATCGCGAATGTACGACTCTGGGATCGTGAGCCCCTGCTCCAGACATTCGGACAGCTCCAGGCAATTCGTACCTACTACGACTTCGAAGCGATCGACGACGACCGCTACATGATTGGCAACGAGCTGCGACAGGTCCTGCTCTCCGCTCGCGAGCTGAACTCCAGTGCGCTACCGACGCGATCGTTCATCAACGAGCACCTGACCTTCACGCACGGCATGGGACTCACCCTCGGCCCATCCAATCAGGTGACCGCCGAAGGCCTGCCCGTCCTGTGGATCAAGGATCTTCCGCCTCGCTCGTCCGTGTCTATTCAGGTGACCCGACCGCAGATCTATTTCGGCGAGCTGTCGAATGACTTCGTGCTGGCACCGACACGCCAGCGCGAGTTCGACTATCCCTCCGGGCAGGGTGATGCCGCGATCTACTCGAGTTACGGCGGTCGGGGCGGAGTGTCGGTCGCGTCTCTCGGTCGGCGACTTCTGTTCGCGCTGCGCTTCCGATCCCTCAACATGCTGCTGTCGCGCGACCTGACCCCGCAGTCGCGGGTGCTCTTTCATCGGAACATCCGCGAACGCGCTGAGCTGGCGCTTCCCTTCCTGCGATTCGATCGCGACCCGTATCTGGTGGTGACGGACAGCGGCCGGATGAAGTGGATCCTCGACGCGTACACCACCACGAACCGTTATCCGTACGCGCAGCGGATTCCCGACGGCACCAACTACATGCGCAATAGCGTGAAGGTCGTCATCGACGCATATGACGGCGACCTGCAGGCATATCTCGCTGACCCGCGTGATCCGATGATTCGAACGCTGGCGCGCATCTATCCGGGGCTGCTTCGCCCGATGAGCGAGATGTCCGCCGACCTCCGCGCCCACGTGCGCTACCCGGAGGACTTGTTCCGCGCGCAGAAATCGCTGTACGCCATGTTTCATATGACCGATCCCGAGACGTTCTACCATCGCGAAGATTTGTGGCAGGTTCCCGGCACTCAGCGTACCGACGAACGCGAGGGCTTCATCCGTCACATCGTCATGCGTCTGCCTGGCGAGCGTGATCCCGAGTTCATCCTCATGCGACCGTTCACGCCGAACCAGAAGGACAACCTTGCAGCGTGGATGGTGGCGCGGAACGATGGGGCCAACTACGGGAAGCTCGTTGCATATCAGTTCCCTCGGCAAAGTCTCGTGTTCGGTCCGACGCAGATCGTGAATCGAATCAATCAGGACACCGAGGTGTCTCGACAGGTCTCGCTGTGGGATCAGCGCGGCTCCGAGGTGGTCCGTGGGGAACTGCTGGTCATCCCCATCGAAGCGTCACTTCTGTATGTGCAGCCACTCTATCTGCGATCGCAGGGCGGAAAGATCCCCGAGCTCAAGCGGGTCATCGTGGCGCATGAAAGCCGAGTGGTGATGGACGAGACGCTCGAGGCGGGGCTGCGCAGGCTATTCGGCGACAGCGCGGCACCGGCCGTAGCCGCAACTGGTGCCGGACTGCCGATCAGCACCCCAGCGGCGACTGAAAGCACAGCGACTGGATTGAGCGATCTCATTCGCCAAGCAGCTGATCACTACGAGCGTGCCCGTGCCGCACAGCGCACCGACGACTGGACGACGTATGGTGTCGAGATGCGACGACTCGGCGAAGTACTGCAGCACTTGAAGACAGCGAGGGAGAAACCACCGGCCCGTCCATGACCGGCGTCGCGATATCATCGCCCTATTCCATCAGCGGCGCATAGTCCGCGGTCGACGTCTCGGGCGTACGATTCACGACGTAGATCCCCGCGAGCACCAGCGCTCCTCCAAAAATCTGCAGCGCTGACAGCCGCTCATGCAGTAGCGGCACCGCGAGGATCGCCGTGATCGGCGCCTGGCCGAGCAGTGCAATCGACGTCACCGACACGGGCAGCTGGCCGAGCGCATACGCCACCGAGAGATGTCCGCCGACCTGCGTCACGAGGGCGAGTCCGATCAGCGACCACCAGCTCTGCGCCGAGTATCCAGTGAGTGGCGTGCCGATGATGAGACATACGATCAACAACGTCATCGATGCCGCCACGCCGGAGATCGCGCTGAACCGCAGCGCATCCATTTCCTGCCTGCTGCGTCGCACATACAGCAGGTAGCCGGCATAGAACGCCGCCCCCGTGACGGCGAATGCGTCGCCGAGTCCGAGCTGTGGATGACGGATGACGTCCATGCCGACGATCGCGATCATGCCGGCGAAGCTCAGCGCGAAGCCTGCCCAGAAGCGCGGGGTCGGCTTGTCGCGATAGAGCAGCCATGCCCCGAGTGCGACGAAGATCGGGGCGTTGGTGCCGAGCAGTGTGGCGTTCGCGGCGGAGCTCATCATCACGGCGCTGTTGAACAGCGCAAGGTCGAGCGCGAAAAACACTCCCGCGATCACCGCGGCGATGATCGCCTTTCTGCTCGGCCGTCCATAGCGACTTCGCGAAGTCGCTGCCCATGGCACGAAGACGATCTGCGCCAGTGCCATGCGCCAGAACGCCGACGTCCAACCTGGTACGCCCGACCACCGCACGAACAGCGCCGACCACCCGATGGCGAACACGCCAAGTGCGAGGACGGTGTACGCCCTGGTGTGGCTGGGTTGGTGCGGACCCACACCTGCCGCAGCGCTCATTTCGCGGGCGGCACGTTGTCAGATGCGTGGAAGTGGCTGATCAACCATTTCTTGCCGACCTTCCGCCAGATGAAGGTGCGTCGTCGCGTGGGCTTGGGTGGTGCGTCGTGCACCATGAAGTGAACGATGGCGAGCGAGCCTGAGACTTCGATGCGCATGTCGTCGGGGACTGAGGTCGCGCGCGGCGCGGCCTTTCCTCGTACGGCAAAGGCGCTGAAGATCGCGGTGACCGCAACCTTTCCCTCGACGCGATCGACCTGCGCCGACGGGACGAAGGCGGTGATGTCGTCGGCGAAGTCGGCGGACATGCGGGGGACGTCGAACTCGTTCAGCGCAGCCAGGAAGCCGGTCATTGCGGTGCGAACGGCCACGCTGTCGCGGGACTGCGCACTCGCGGGCGCTCCGAGCGTCAGGAGCAGCAGCCCAAGTGCGGCCGCGCAACGACGGACGGCCGGAAGCTTCATGACGTGAACTCGAGTAGAGTGCGACATGAAGTCAGAGTAACTCATTGTCGTCCCGAGCGAACGCTTCGGCTGTCGTCCCGAGCGAAGTCGAGGGACCTGCTCTCACGCACCTGAAACGTCGGGACTACATACTTACCGCAGAGGACGCGGAGGAGCAGAGGTACGCGGAGGACTACGGACAGCCAATCAACACAATCAATCGATGCTGCCGAGCATCAGATCCTGCTGACGCCATGTCCGTGCAGTTTTCCGTCAGGTCCGTTGGTGTCAGTGAATTCAGTTGCCGTTTCGCAGTCGGTTGCCGTCGTTCAATTGAACCCCACCGCACGACGCTTCGTGACGCTCGTCTGCACACCATGGATTTTGGAAGGTGCTGAAATTGCAGCATTGGATTTCTCAGCAGTGAGAGCCGACAGTCAGGACGGGGATGTGAATTGCGGGGTCGTGAGGCAAACAGCTCGAGCTCGAAGGTGAGCCATCAGCCGGAGCGTGAGCCCCGATCACTGAGCAGGTCAGAGCTCGAGCTCTAATTGCTCAAAGCTGGAAGCTTCATGCTCTTGCTCATGCCCTGGTTGTGTAGCTTTCGACGCCGCTCTTCACCCCATCCCGATGACCTTTCGCCCGCGCCACCTCCTTCCGCTGATCTTCGCGATCTTCGCGCCCGTTCCGGGTCCGTCCTACAACTTCGGCCGCGAGAAGCAGCGCGCCGAGGCACTGATTCCGTCACTGGGACACGCGAGTGCGGTTCGGGACGGCGACACCATTCATGTCAGCGGTGTCGTGGCTCGCGGTGCGACCATGGACGAGCAAGTCGCCGGCGTGTATGCGGAATTGCGTCGCACCTTGGCGCGCTTTGGCGCGACGCTCGATGACGTCGTGAAAGAGACGGCATTCACGGTCGACGTGGACGCGTTGCGGGGAACCAACGGCGTGAGAAACGACGCTTACGGCTTGGAGTCGCCGGCGGCGACGCGCGTGCAGACCGCGCGACTGTTCGAGGAATCGGCGTTGGTGGAGATCGCGGTGGTCGCCCGAGTGCCCCGTACCACTTCATGACGAAGTTCTTCACCGATCGCTTTCCACCGGGGTTCTTCGACCTCCCGCACAGCGCCGGCGAAACGCTGCCGCTCGACGTCATTGCCGCGTGGACAGAGAGCGACCAGACCCGCGACGCCGCACGCGCGATCCTCAGTCCGCATCTTCTCCGGGGCACGATCGTCTCGTCGGACTCCGCCGGCCTCACGCGACTGGGGCGCGAGCGGCCACTCATCGAGATCCTCTCCCTTGTCGCCGAACCGAAGGAGATCATCTATGCGCACGGTCGCGCCATCGGCGGACGGGCGATCGGCGTCTGGGCCGCCGACAACACGCAGATGTTCTTTCCAGCCGACATTCCGGCCGAGCGCGTGGTGGCGATGCTGCGGACGGCGATGGCACGCATCGCCAGCACGTGCGAGCTCGGCATCGGCGTCGCGGCGCACACCGGCGAGTTTTATGAGTTGTCTGGTGGCGTCTACGGGCCTGATGCCGATCGCGTCGAGGTGATCGCAGAGGAGCACACGCAGGGTGGCGAGCTCGTGATCACGAACGCGCTGGCCGACGCGTTGCCCATTGCGCACGGCTTCGCACTCGAGGCGCGAATTGATCTCGACGCCGTGTATCGCGTGACGAACGGACCGATGATCGATGACCTCGACGCCACGGACATCGAATATCCAGCGCCGTATTCGTCGGACTTCTCGGTCGGCCTTGCCGAGTATTCGCGAACACGGCGTGATTCACGCGCGCCGCGGCAGGCGTATCAGGATCTCGCCGTCGTGCTGGTCGAGCGTGAGCCAGAGCATCCCGACATCCCCGAAGTGGCGGTGCTCAACAACCTCGCGCTCGCCGCTGCGGTGAAGCGCATCGGTCGCTCGTTGCTCGCCGATGCGGATGATGCGGAGGTCAAGAGCTCGGGATTGATCGGCATCTACACCTTCGCCGACTGCCGCGTCGCCATCGACTTCGCGCGGCGCTTTCGCGAAGCGCTCGTCGCGCAGGGTGTGAAGTGCCGCATCGGCATCGACGCCGGCCCGGTGCTCGTGTTCGACCTCACGCCCGGCAGCCGCGAGATCGCGGGCTCGGCGGTCAACGTGGCGTCGAAGCTCGCGCAGGACACGGGCGAGTATGGGATGATCCAGGTGAGCGACCTGGTGCTCAAGCGCGCGAGCGCAAGGAAGGAGCGTCCGACGCGGACGATTCACGTCTCGGGGATCGACCTGAAGGCATACGATCTCTGAACGATGTGCCTCGCACAATCCACGCTAATGGAGTTGTCCGTTTCCGCTTGCGCCCGGCATCATTCATCATGATTGCAACGGCAACGGTAGTGTTTACGAGGCGACACATCGGCGATTAGAATTTTCTCGGTATGGGTCAGATGTCCCCCGCATGAGCATTCCAGTTTGCTAACTTCGGTGAACGAGCAATCGATTCAGCACTCACCATCTTCCTGAAAGGTCATATGTCGCTTCGACTCGCAGCGATGCTGGCAGTACTCCTTCCGCTCGCAACGACGCCGGCGGTCGCGCAGAAACTGAGCTCACCCTTGTCGTTCACGGTTTTCGCGGGAGCGTCCATCCCCATCGGGGACAGTTCGGACGGTCTCAATACCGGCTACACGATTGGAGCCGCCGCCGACCTTCGCGCGCCCGCCACTCCGCTCGGCGGCCGCCTCGAGGGGAGCTACTCGAACTGGGGCGCCAAGGGACTCGCGGGGAGTGGTCTTTCCGCAGACGCCAGTGAGTTCGGAGCGAACCTCAATCTCGTGCTGTGGTTTCCCATGACCGCGCCGACCTCGATATCGCCGTACGTCACCGCAGGTCCGAGCTTTTCGCGCTTCAAGGGTACGGTCAGCTCCGGCGGCGCCAGCTTTTCGCAGACGGAGAACCATTGGGGATTCAACGCCGGCGGGGGAGTCGACATCGCGATCGGCGAGCTCGCGGTGCGCGTGGACGCGCGCTACAAGCGCATCTCGGGCGACAACGGAAACTTCCAGAGCATCCCCGTGACGTTTGGCGTTCGGTTCTAGAAACGAACGACTGCGTCGCTTGAAGGATCGCCGCGGCAGTCACGAAAAGCGGGATTCGTGAAAAGGCGGACACTTTTGGAAAGGGCAGGATCAACTGGTTTGATCCCGCCCTTTCTCCTGGTTTCTGCCCTTTCCTTATCGCGCTTGTCCCATACGGGCTAAGACTGCTCTTTCCGAATCCGGATCAGCCCTTCCTGCGCTACCGACGCCACCAGCTCGCCCGACTGCGCATGGATCGTCCCGCGCACGAACCCGCGCGCGCCGAACGTCACCGGACTGTCCGTCGAATAGAGCAGCCACTCGTCGGCACGAAAGGGCCGGTGCATCCACAGCGAATGGTCGAGTGACGCCAGCTGCAGCCCACGCGAACGATACGCGATGCCGTGCGGCTGCAGCGCCGTGATCAACAACCCATAGTCGGACGCATACGCGAGCACCGCCTGGTGAATCGACGGCTCATCCGGCAGGCGGCCCACCGCGCGAAACCACGCTCGGCGCGTTGCTGGACGTACCTCACCGCGCGTCGGGTCGATTGCGTCCACAGGACGGACGTCGATCGGGCGCTCCTGCGTCAACACGGCGCGCAGTGCTTCGGGGATTCTGTCGGCCATCTCGCGAATGGTCACGAGCTCCGGCGTCAACGTCTCCGGATCGACGGCGTCCGGCATCGGCGACTGATACACCGGCCCCTCCTCGACGATATGAAATGACGCCGAGAGGTTGAAGATCGCCTGCCCGTGCTGAATCGCTGTCACTCGGCGCGTCGTGAAGCTGTGGCCATCGCGCAGACGGTCGACGAAGTAGACGATCGGCGCCTTGAGGTCACCGGGCAAAATGAAGTAGCCGTGCGCCGAGTGCGCCTCGCGGTTCTCGGTGACGGTGCGCTTGGCAGCGACGAGCGCCTGCGCGAACACCTGTCCACCGTAGACTCGGCCCGTGCCGAGGTCCCTGTTCTGGCCGCGATAGATGTTGACCTCGAGTGGTTCGAGGTCGAGCAGGCCTACGAGATGATCGAGTGCGTCAGACATGCGTTGAAGCTATCGAGGAGCGCTGCGTCACGTGTCCTTGACGGCAAACACGACCTGCTCCGGCGACGCGTCGGTGAGGACCGACCCATCAAAGTTGCCACGCACGTCGCGCACGGTCAGCCCGGCGCGCGCGAGCAGGTGTACGAGCTCGGCACGCACGTACCATCGCATGTCGAAGCGCTGCACGAACCGTTGTGGCTCCGACGCGCCGGGATTGGTGAGGTAATAGATCAACTCTATTTCGCTGAGCTGCTCCGTGAAGTCGACGCGCGGAACTCGCGACATACGCCGGAACGTTCGGCCATCGGGCAACGTGAATGCCGCCGTATCCTCCGCCTCCATCGAGCGGTCCTTCACCATCATCCCGAAATACGGATTGAAGACGTCGAACACGAATTGTCCGCCCGGTGCAAGATGCCGAGCGACGGACCTCACGCAGCCGAGCTGCTCGTCGAGCGTCGTCAGGTGTTGCAGCACGCGGAATGGTGCGATGACGAGCGAGAACGTCGTGCCGAGATCGAAGTTGCTCGCGTCGCCGAGATGCAAGACGACGCGATCGCGCACGTCGGCCGGTTCGGTCGCGAGACGTACCACAAGTCGAGCCAGCATCTCCGCCGAACCATCGATGCCCGTGATCGGCACGCCGGCTCGCGCAATCGAGAGCAGAATGCGTCCGGTTCCACAGCCCAGCTCGAGCACGGGACCGCCGGCATTCGTCGCCAGCTGCGTGTAGAAGGCGGTATCGCCGCGAGCGCCGTATGCCGGAACGCTGTCGTACAGCGCGCCGTAGTCGGGGATGGTGTCGTACGATGCTGCGGAGCGCGGAGTCGTCATGTCGCCTCGGCCATCTCGTGATACGGCTCCATGTGCACCAGCACGGAGTCCACGTGCGGTGAGGCAGCGCGGATGGCGGTCTTCACGCAGCCGCTGATGATATGCGCCTCCTCGAGCGACAGCGACCCATCCGCCTGCACGTGCATCGTCACGCCATAGGTCATGCCCGTCTTGCGCACGTGCACCTTCTCGATTGCTTCGACACCCGGGACGCCGAGCGCCGCTCGGCGAATCGGCGCGACGACGTCGTCGCCGGGCATGCGGTCCATGAGGTCGTGCGTCGCGGCGCGAAGCATCGACAGTCCGTTGAACCCGATGACGAGCGACGCCACGAGCGCCGCCCAGTCGTCGGCCGACTCCCAACCCTTCCCACCCGACACTCGGCTGCCCACGAGCGCGAGCGAGATACCGATGAACGCCGCCGCCGAGGTGATGGCGTCGCTCAAGTGATGCTGTGCGTCCGCTTTCACCGCCGTGCTGCCAGTCTCTGCGCCGACCGCATGCACGCGCTTCGACAGTATCCACTTCACGATGACGACGCCGACGAGCACGCCCAATGTCCACGGTGCGGGAGCGGAATGCGGAGTGCGAATCTCGCGGATCGCCTCGAAGGCGATGCCGATGGCTGCGCCGAGCAGCATGAGCGACACCGCGGAGGCGGCGAGGGCCTCGGCCTTGCCGTGGCCGTACGGGTGATCGTCGTCGGCCGGCTGTGCGGCGACGGCGAGACCGCCCCAGACGAGTAGCGACGCGAAGACGTCCGCGCCCGATTCGACCGCATCGGCGACGAGCGCGTACGTATTGCCGATGATCCCCGCCGCCAGCTTGATGGCGGCCAGGCCGGCATTGATGAGCATGCCCGTCTGTGCGGCCCGGATGCCGCGGTGGATATCGGTCATCCGGCAAATCTAGACGGTCTACACGAACTTCTGCTCCAGTGCCTGCACTTCCCGCACGGCGCCAAGCCTTCGGAAAATCGCGATGGCCGCCTCCGCATCGCCGCGCGCATGCTCCACATCGTTCATTCGCGCGAATGCGTCGGCGCGATCGCGGCGCGTCTCGGCCTCCACGATGGCGTGGCCACGCGATGCGGCGATGCTCAGCGCACGCTCGAACGACGCGTGCGCCTCGTTGAATCGGTCCATCGCCGTGCACGCCGTGCCCACGAGCCGGTAGGCATCCGCCTCGTTGAGCGGATCGTCGAGATCGTGCAGCTTCTCGGCCGCACGGCGCGCCGTCTCCTCGGCGAGCCTGGGGTCGCCACGGCGGAGCGCCACTTCCGCGCGCCCGAGGCGCCCCATCGCGGCGACGCGCGGCGCCACCTCGTCCGCCGCGTAATCGATCGCGCGACGCTCGTGCTCATCCGCCTCGGCCAATGAGCCGAGATCCCGATACGTGATGGCGAGGTTGTGGTAGGTCTCGGCCAGGCCGCGCCGCTGTCCGAGCCGCTGATACGCCGGCAGCGCGATGCGGTAGTGCAGCAACGCACTCTCGTGCCGCGCCTGAAGATTGGCGATGGCGCCGAGGTTGTTCGAGGCACGAGCCAGCAGGAGGATGTCGTCCGCTTGCGTGGCGTGCTCGAGCGCCAATGTGAAGGCCGCATGCGCCGCATCGAGATCGCCGAGCGCGAACGCCGCGACGCCGAGGAGGTTGAGTGCGCGACGGTGCCGTGCGTCCTCGTGGTGCCCGACAAGCGACGGAAGGATGCTCTCGAGCCAGTGGCGTGCCTGCCGCTCCTGCCCCGTTCGCACGAGTGACTCGCCGAGCAGCACGCGAAGCTCCGCGTCGCTGGCGACGGCATTCGCGTCCCCACGCAGGAGTTCGACGAGCTCCGCCCACGCGCCCGCATCCGCGAGATCGCGGGCGCGCTCGTGTACCGGTCGCTCGCCGGTGCTCGTCATGCCGCGTGGTGGGACGCGCGGTCAGTACGCGAGCGCATAGCCCGTGAAGCCGGCGAGATCTGCGTCCACGCGCTTCTGGTCCTTCACCACTGCGCTGGCCAGCTTGAACCACGGCAGGCCCGCCGACTCCTGACGCCAGATGCTGAGCCGCTGCGTGACGTCGTCGTCCTCGGAATCGACGCGGCCGTTGTGATCAAGGTCGTCGCCGACCTCGTTGAAGAACATGCGCAACCGAGCCGGATCGTTCGGCGAGAACGTCAGCCCGGATGGCTGAAACTGCAGTATGAGGTGCGCCGGGTCCGTCACAGTGACGGTGATGCGCACGGAATCACCGGCGGCGATCACTGTGCCGTCTGGCCGTCGGTCGAGCGTGTTTCCGCCGAGGCGAAACTCGAGGAACTTCGTGGAGTCGCGCTGGCCGGCACGCGGACGATACCAGATGTCGGCGTTGGCGTTGCGACCTTTCACCGCGTAGAAGCTCACGGTGGACACGGCGAGTGGCGGCGCATCGCCGGCGACGGTGAGGAGCTTGAGCTGACTCTCGACGCGCTGTTCCGGCGCGAGCGAGTCGGACGCGCTGGCGCACGCGACGGCCGCGAGGATGGTGACAGCCGCGAGGCCGCGGCGTATGTGGGATGAATGCATGTCTGTCCGTCGTCGGAGACTGAGGTGGGACATCAGGTGTCCTCGGCCGAATCGTCAGGCGGCTGGTCGCCCGTGACGTCGTCTGGTGAATCGCTGAGCAACCGGTGGAGCCGCGGACGCGAAATGCCGAGTCGCCGTGCCGCGTCCGTCTTGTTGCCGCCGGTGAAGTCGAGCATCAGTCGCGCTGCGGCGCGCGACAGTTCGCCGATCGTCGCCGGGAACGGCAGGCCGGACGTGCCGGCAGCGGGCGACGCGTGCGCCGCGTCGGCGACGTCGGCTTCGCTGATGGAGGTGCCATCGGCGAGCAGGACGGCGCGTTCGATGGTGTTGCGCAACTCGCGGACGTTGCCCGGCCATCGTCGGTCGCAGAGCACACGCAGCGCTTCGGGGGATAGCTCCATGTGCGGCACGTCATACTCTCGGCGAAACCGATCGAGGAAATGGCGCGCGATGAGCTTGATGTCGTCGCGTCGCGACCGAAGCGGCGGCAGCTCGATCGGCACGACGTTGAGCCGGTAGTAGAGATCTTCGCGGAATTCGCCGCGCTGTACCGCGGCGGCGAGCCCCACGTGCGTCGCGGCGATCAACCGCACGTCGAAGGGAATCGCGCGCATTCCACCCACGCGACGTATCGCGCGCTCCTCGAGTGCGCGCAACAGCTTGCCCTGGAGCGGGAGTGCGAGATGGCCGATCTCGTCGAGGAAGAGCGTACCTCCGTCGGCCAGCTGAAGGAGGCCGGGCTTCATGCCGGTGGCGCCGGTGAATGCGCCCTTTTCATGGCCGAACAATTCGCTCTCGAGCAGGTTCTCGGGAATGGCCGCGCAGTTCACGTCGACGAACGGGGCGTCGCGCCGTGGCCCGTTGTAGTGAATCGCGCGTGCGAGCAGTTCCTTGCCGGTGCCTGTCTCGCCGGTGATGAGCACAGTGACGCCGCCGTGCTTGATGACGCGTGTCGCGCGCGCCAGCGCCGCGGTGAGCGACTCACTGGTGCCGAGGATGCCCTCGAATTGAACGGCGCCGCGCTCCTCCTCGGCGAACTTGCCCGCGTCCACGAGTGCCCGAAGACGCGCGGCGCCGTCCTTCACCCACTCGCGGAGTGCACCGAGATCTTCCGCCAGCGCGAAGTAGTCGTCGGCGCCGGCGCGCACGACGGCCGCGGCGAGACGATGGCTCGTATCTGCACCCACGCCGACGACGCGCTCGTTGCCGGCAGGCATTTCACGGAGCGCCCACTCCAGCTTCGCTTCCTCTCCACCGGCGGCGATCATCGTGAGTGTGTCGGTGCGGGGGACGAGCTGTGCGGGGTCGGTGACGGTCACCAGCGTGAGCCAGCTCGACTTGGCGAGCTGTTCCCATTCCGATTGGAAGGCTTCGCTGAGCACCAGAACGCGAAGCTCAGCCACGCCGCACATAC
>JBDSML010000062.1:0-19589 GCA_039915865.1 Gemmatimonadaceae bacterium
CAGCCCCTTACAGTCGTCCCGGCACAACGCGTAGCCTGGAACGTTCAACAACCATTGCTCACGCACGGCAGGTCGCAAATCGAGATTCGGCGACCGATCGTCGAGCAGAAAGACATCGGGATCGTCCGCGACCCCCTCGGCCCCCGCTTCCGCGAAGATGAGGTGCGCCTCGTCCGACACATGGGCCGCCGTGCCGCCCAAACAGCGGCTGCACGCCAACTCCACACTCCCTTCGATGGAGCCGTGCCAGTAGAACCGGCTCGGTCCAGCGGCCGACAGACGCCCCTTCACATGAAGCGGCTCTGCAGGCGTCGGGTCCCCTGCCTCCCACACCGGATCATCCGCCGGCAACGTGTCGTCGACGCTGACGGCATGCTCGGTGAGCGATCTAATGTCAAAGGACAGCATAGCCACCAAACCTACTCCAGTCACAGGCTCTTTACAAGTCTGCACAGGACGAAGAGTTAGCCTCCCCATCGACCCGCACCGGCGCAGTCAATCCGACTCCGGAATCTAGCACCGGACGCAGGCCGAACAGCATCACAAAATCAGCATCCGAATGATCAAACCCAGCAACTGACTGACTTGAATTCTTGGAATTTGTTGGGAATTGCATCCATGAAGCGGACGCTAGCGGCTCGACTACCGAACCCACTCGCATTCGGCGAAGAAGAAGCGCGCCTCGCGCGCCGCGTTCTCATCCGAATCCGAGGCATGGATGGCGTTCCGTCCCTTCGACTCTGCATACAGCTTCCGGACCGTCCCCTCGGCCGCCTCGGCGGGGTCCGTGGCGCCGATGGCGTCGCGAAGCGATGCCACCGCGTCGTCGCGCCGCAGGATGATCGGCATGCAGGCGCCCGACGTCATGAACTCGACGAGCTCACCGTAGAACGGCCGCGCAGCGTGGACCTCATAGAAGGCTCCGGCCTGCTCCTTCGACATGCGCATCGCCCGCGCGGCGACGATGGAGAATCCCTTCTCCTCGAGCAGCGCGATGATCTTGCCCGCCTTGTTGCCACCGAAGGCGTCCGGCTTGATGATCGTCAGCGTGATGTTTCCAGCCATCGTGATCCTCTGTGGAGTTTTTCTTGGTTGAAAGAGCAGGTCCCTCGCGTTCGCTCGGGACGACAATTGTATTCAGGAGCCAATCAGCTTGCGGACGATGTCACCGCGGGTGAGAAAGCCGACGAGCCGGCCCTCCCGGACCACGGGGACGCGGTCGACGTCCTTGTTGCTCATGAGCGCGGCGACCTCCGCGAGCGGCTGCTCGGCCGCCACGCAAAGTACCTGCCGAGTCATTGCATCACGTACCGTCTTGACCCCCTGAGCCGGCGGGGCGGCGATGCGCGCATCCGGCCCCGTGAAGGCCTGGATCGTGAGCAGGTGCCGGATGACTTCCTTCTCGCTCACCATGCCGAGGACGCGATCGTCGTCGTCGACGACAGGGAGCGCCCCGAGACCGGTGCGCACGAGCGTTCGCGCCGCCTCCTTCAGCGGCAGGTCGGCCTGAACGGTTCGCGGATGTTCGCTCATCACGTCGCCGACGGTCAACTGCTCCGGCAGCCGGTAATCGGCAAAGAAGTCGAGGCCGAGCAGTGCCTCCGCGGTGGGCGCCGCGTGGATGGCCGCCAGGACATCCGGCTTGCGCAGCAACCGCGCGAATGCGCCGACCACCTGGAGGTAGCGCGCCGCATGCCGCAGCGGAGTGACGATGAGCAGGCAGATGCGTGCGCATCGCTCCGCATCGTCGCCCAGCTGCGTGCAGATCGGCTGCGGTGTGACGCCGATCGTCACGAGTAACTGGCCTACCGCGTCGGTTCGATAGTGCAGCAGGAAGGCGCGGTCGCCCATGGCGACGACGTCGTCCGACTTGGGCTTGTTGACGCGGCCGTACAGCTTCGCTGCATCGAGTACCCCATGTGCGGGCAGCAAACGCTCCAGGAGCTGTGCTGCTGCCTCCTGGAGCGTTGCTGCTGACAGCGGAACGACCGCTCGCTCGAGCGCGAGAAAGTCGCGCAGTCTCACGACGTGCTGCTCACATGCGTGCTTTGAGTTGCTCGACGAAATCGATCGGACGCCGCGCGATGCCGATGCCTGCCTTCTCGAACGCCTCGAGCTTCTCGGCCGCCGTGCCCGCCGACCCCGAGATGATCGCGCCAGCATGTCCCATGCGCCGTCCCGGTGGAGCCGTCTGACCCGCAATGAAGCCGACGACAGGCTTCTTCATGTACTTCTTCACGAAGTCCGCGGCTTCCTGCTCGTCGGTGCCACCGATCTCGCCCATCATCGCGACGGCGACGGTCTCCGGATCCTTCTCGAACGCCGCGAGGCAGTCGATGAAGTTCGTCCCGTTGATCGGATCACCACCGATGCCGACGCACGTGCTCTGGCCCATGCCGGCGCGCGTGAGCTGGTAGACGACTTCATAGGTCAGCGTGCCGGACCGACTGACGACGCCGATGTTGCCGGGCGTGCAGATGCGGCCGGGAATGATGCCGACCTTGCTCTGTCCCGGTGTGATGAGTCCCGGACAGTTGGGACCGAGGAGACGCGCGCCCTTCTCCTTCACGAAGGGATACACCTTGGTCATGTCGAGCACGGGCACGCCTTCCGTGATCGCGACGATGAACTCGATGCCCGCGTCGGCGGCTTCCATGATCGCATCGGCAGCGAAGACGGGCGGCACGTAGATGACGGTGGTGTTGGCGCCTGTCGCCTTGACGGCCTGGTGCACCGTGTTGAACACCGGCACCGTGCCCTCGAACGTCTGTCCGCCCTTTCCGGGTGTGACGCCGCCGACGACCTTCGTGCCGTATTCGATCATCTGCTTCGTGTGGAACGAACCGTCGCGGCCCGTGATGCCCTGCACGATCAGGCGCGTGGAGTTGTCGATGAAGATGCTCACGCGGCCTTTCCTCCCTTCGCGAGCTCGACGGCCTTCTGCACCGCCTCGTCCATGTCGGACGACGCCGAGAAGCCGTTCTCCGTCAGGATCTTCATCGCGATTTCCTCGTTGGTTCCAGTGAGGCGAATGACGATGGGGATCTTCAGCGGATTCTGCTTCGTCGCGGTGACGATGCCGTTCGCGACGTCGTCGGTGCGCGTGATGCCGCCGAAGATGTTGAACAGGATGACCTTCACGCTGGGATCTTCGGTGATGATCCGGAGCGCGTTGACGACCTTCTCCGGATTCGACGAGCCGCCGATGTCGAGGAAGTTCGCCGGCGATCCGCCGTAGTACTTCACGAGATCCATCGTGGCCATGGCGAGTCCGGCGCCATTCACCACGCAGCCGACGTCGCCGTCGAGCTTGATGAACGTGAGGTTCGCCTTGCGTGCCTCGACTTCACTGTGCTCCTCGGCCGTCTCGTCCCGCAGCGCGGCGAGCTCGGGGTGGCGATCGAGCTCGTTGTCGTCGATCGACATCTTCGCGTCGAGCGCAACGACATCGCCAGCGGGCGTCACGACGAGCGGATTGATCTCGGCGAGCGAGCAGCCGTTCTTCATGAACGTGTCGTAGAGCGCCATCATGATCTTCGAGGCGGCGCGCACCTTCTTCACGTCGTCGAAGAGGAAGAACCCAAGCTCGCTGGCCTGATACGGCTGAAGGCCATAGCGCGTATCGACGGGCAGCTTGAGGATCTTCTCGGGCGTCGTCGCCGCGACCTCCTCGATGTCGATGCCGCCGGCGGGGCTCACCATGAACACCGGCTTCCTGGTCGCGCGGTCGAGGATGATGCCGACGTACGCTTCGGTTGCGATGTCTGCGGCGGCAGTCACGAGCACCGTGTACACGGTGAGACCCTTGATCTGCATGCCGAGAATCTTGCTGGCGATCTCCTTCGCTTCGGCGGGTGTCTTGGCGAGCTTCACGCCGCCCGCCTTGCCACGGCCACCCGCGTGGACCTGTGCCTTCACGACGACCATACCGCCAATTTTTCTCGCGATCGCCTCGGCCTCTTCAGCCGTATGGGCGATCTCTCCCGGAGGAATCGGCACGCCCGCGGCGCGCAGAATGTCCTTGGCCTGATATTCGTGTATGTTCACGCCTTCTCCACTGTGATGGTCGTCCCCGCCTCGCCGCGCACGGCTTCTCGACCGCGGCTCAGCTCCGTGATGATTGCGCGTCCGCCCGTGCGGCGCGCGAAGTCCATTGCCGCGCGGATCTTCGGCGCCATGCTGCCTTCGCCGAACGCTCCCGCACGATCCATCTCCGCCGCTTCATCCACCGACAACTGGCGGAGCGCCCGCTGCTGCGGCGTTCCCCAGTCGGCGTACACCGCATCGACATCCGTCAGGATCAGCAACAGCGACGCACCGAGATCGCGTGCGAGCACCGCCGCGGCCAGATCCTTGTCCACCACCGCATCCACGCCTTCCCATCCCTTTTCCGGATCATCGTAGATCGGCGTACCACCACCGCCGCAGGCGATGACCAGCGTTCCCTGCTCGACCAACTGCTTGATGACGCGCAGCTCATGAATCGCCTGCGGCTGGGGACTGCCGACGACCGTGCGCAGATTTCCCTTGCCGTCCCGCTTCACCGTCCGTCCTTCGGCCCGCAGTTCCTCGGCGCGCGCTTCGCTCAGCGCATGGCCGATGAACTTCGTCGGCAGCCGCAGTGCGGGATCGTCAGCGAACACCTCGACCTGCGTGATGACGGTTGCGACGTCGCGCTCGGCGCCGGCCCGATGAAGCGCGTTCTCGATCGACTGCTGTATCATGTATCCGATCCAACCGGCGGTCGCGGCGACCAACACGCCGAGCGGAAGGGGACTCGCTTCGTGTCGCGCGCTCTCGTTGCGGACGAGCGCATCGCCCACCTGGGGACCGTTGCCGTGCACGACGCACAAGTTCCAACCATCGCGCACCAGATCGACGATGGGGCCGAGGCTCTCGCGCGTGTGGCGGAATTGATCGTAGATCGTGCTTCGCTCGCCCGCCGGTGAGAGAGCATTTCCTCCCAGCGCAACGACGGCAGTAAGTGCGACAGTCGGGTCCATTAGGGGTGCCGAGGCAAGCTAGACCCCGCCGGCGTACCGGGCAAGCTCATGGTGCGGTGACGCGCAGCGCGAGGCCGAGCGCATCGAATGCGCGACCGAATGACGTCCAGTCGCCGCGAGCGAGCGCCTCGCGCATCACACGGTAGAGACTGTCTGCCCGAAGACGCAGGTCGGGCACAGTATTGGGCGCTGTCGTGGACCCGCGCGACGTCGCGCCGAGTGCGGTGGCCAGCGTCGTACCGGCGCGCACGCTGTCGGCCTGGACGGCGGCCACGCGCACGAGCGTCGGAGCGGCGCCCGGCCGCAGTTGGAAGGTCGGCTGGATGTACAGGGGACGACCCGCGACGGGCACGACGCGCAACGGCGTGCGGACGGTGCCGCTTTCGTGCAGCAATGTGTCGGTGGCACGCATGCGATCCAGCACCGCCCCCCAGCGTGCGCCATCGTTCGCCATCGGGATCCACGACGTCACCCGCACTGGACCGCCGGACGCGGCGATGACGCCACGCACGCGCTCCGTGGAATCGAGCAACGGCCACAGGGCGGCGACACCGCCGAGGGTGGGAATGACCGCACGTGCCGGCTCGCGCGATGCCGACGAATCGGCGCCATCGGGCACCGCGAAGTGGCGGACCTCGAGTGTCTGTCCGAGCATGCCAGCCGCGGCGAACGCGAGGGCCTGCGTACGCGCCGCATCGGTGATCGGGGGCAGCATCGCTCGTACGGCGGGAGGCATCCCCGTGGGTGGTTTGAGCAGCTGCGGGAGGTAGTTCAGCCAGCTGACTGCAACCGGATCCGGCGACGGACCGATGATGATGCGCACTCGGCCCGATGCGGCGTGGACCAATGCGGTGGCCGCATGCTGGAAGTAGCCGCGGTCTTCGCCGAGGATGGTGAACCGCTGCGCCAGCGGATAGTGCGTCGCGGACGAATACAGCTCGACCACCCAGTAGAGCGAATCGGCAGCGATGACGGGCACGACTTCACTGCCCTGCACGAAGAACGGCGCGAGCGCTTCGACACGGGCGCGCACGTCGCGGCGGCGCACCATGACGGGGCGGTCTGCAGCGATCTCACCGAAGAGCAGGCGGAAGTTCTGCAAGCTCCACGCATGCATCAGCCGCGAGCGCGTCGAGACCATCTCGACCCCGGCAAGCTGCTGCAGCGAATCGGAGAGCACGCTGTAGCTTGGCGCCGAATCGTAGACCGCCGGCTCGGCGACGACGAGATCGTACTGTGACAACGCCGACCCTGGCGCGCGCACCGGCAATCCGCGCTCGTCCGATGCGGCGGGATCGAAGCGATCGATCCCCCACACATCGCGGCTGTCAGGCGCGCCGTCGGTGCCGTGCTCCACGAGCAGGGCCGCCATCCCCGACGGCGTCGTTTGCCACGCCGCTCCGTCGCTCACCACGCGCACGCGGCGCAGCCGTTCCGCGGCACGTGACAGCGTGGCGGCGTCCCACACGGCGACCTTTGAGGCCGCTTCCGCGGCGGTGGTGAACCCGGTGCCGAGCGACTCCGCCTTCATCCGGAAGACGCCGAATGCGCGTCGCGTGAAGGTGAGTCGCGTGCCGAGATACGCCGCTTCCTGCTGGGCGTTCGGCTCGAGCGAGCGCCGGACGACGAGCGGGGCGATGGTGCGCGACACCAGCGAGAGGAGGATGACGGTCGTGACCGCGCCGAAGGCGAGACGCATCTGGCCCGTCCAACCCGCCCATGCGACGACGATCGCCGCGCACATCGTGACCACCGACAGCAGGAGCGTGGCGGGGACGATCACGCGGTGATCGACGATTGTGAACACACCACCCGCTCCGCCACCGTAGGCGAGCAGCCGATACATCCCCAACCGATAGCTCCAGGCCAGCACGAGCAGCAGCACGGCGCCGAGCATCGTGAAATGCCGTCGTACGTAAGCTGACACGTGCAGCGTCCCGCGCTCCCAGCGAAGGCTCGGCGTTAGCGCGTACAGCAGGATGACGAGCACGGTCACCGCCACGAGCACGACGATCGCCCAGTAGTGCACGGCCGTCTCGAACGGCAGCCAATAGACGAAGAAGCCGAGGTCCGCACCGAAGTACGGGTCGGTCTCGCCGAAGGGTCGTCCGATGTGCGCCAGCAGCGCCTCGTGCCACTGGTCAGCCGGAAAGGTGAGCATCCCGGCGACGACGGCGGACATCACGAGCACGGCGCCGAAGAGGTATTTGCCGGGCACTTCTTCGCCGATCTCGATGTTGGCCAGGCGCCGCGGCAGGACGAGCGACACGACCGATTGTCGCACGGCGTAGAAGTTCACGAAGGCGAACAGGGCGACGATCGTGAACGACGCGGCGGTGAGCACCGCGGTCGTCGCGACCTTCGCGCGCCACACGTCGCGCGCGCCCAGCGAGAGGTACCAGAGATAGTCGGTGTAGAGCGCAGCGCTCCATCGGCCCGCGAGGAGCACGAGCGCGGTGACAATGACCGCACCGGCGAGGACGCGGCGTCCCGTCACGTCAGACGTGGACGCCCTGCGCCCGGATCCAGCTCTCCATCTCGTTCCGAATCTCGGTCAGCCGCGCCTCCGACCGTGCCTCGTAGCGCGTGACGAGGATGGGCTGCGTATTCGAGGCCCGGATGAGTCCCCATCCGTCGCCGAAGAGGACGCGCACGCCGTCGACGTCGATGACGTCATGCGTCGAGCGGAAGTGCGCCACGGCTTTCTCGACGAGCCCGAACTTGCGATCGTCGCCGCACTCGACGCGAATCTCCGGCGTGCTGACGAATGCGGGAACGTCGGCGAGCAGTTCGCGGACGGTCCTTCCCGAATCCGCGACGATGCGGAACAGGCGCGCCGCGCCATAGAGCGCGTCGTCGTAGCCGTAGTAGCCCTCGCCGAAGAACATGTGGCCGGACATCTCGCCGGCGAGCGGCGCGGACGTCTCCTTCATCTTGTCCTTGATGAGCGAGTGCCCGGTCTTCCACATCACGGGCACGCCGCCGGCGCGCGCGATTTCGTCGGTGAGCGCCTGGCTGCACTTCACGTCGAAGATGATCGGCTGTCCCGTGCCCGTGCGCTCGAGGACGTCGCGTGCGTACAGGATGAGCAGATGGTCGCCCCAGATGATGCGGCCTGCGTCGTCGACGAGGCCGATGCGATCGCCGTCGCCGTCGAAGGCGACGCCGAGCTCCGCGCCTTCGCGCTTCACCGCCTCGATAAGATCCTCGAGATTTTCGGGGACGGTGGGATCGGGATGGTGGTTGGGGAACGTGCCGTCGCTCTCGCAGAAGAGGCCAGTCGCCTCGACGCCGAGCGCGCGCATGAGCTGCGGTGCGACCAGCGCGGCGGCGCCGTTGCCGCAGTCGTAGACGATCTTCATCGGGCGCGCGAGCGTGCCCGTATGCGCGACGACGTCGGCGACGTAGCGGTCGATCACGTCCTCGTGGCGAACGTCACCCTTGCCGACCGGCGCCGCATTCGAGCGAATGAGCTCGAGCAGGTGCTGAAGGTCATGGCCATGCAGCGACTCCTTCCCGAAGGAGAGCTTGAACCCGTTGTACTCGGGCGGATTGTGCGAGCCCGTGATCTGGATGCCGCCGATGACGTCGAGGTTGAAGAGGCTCCAGTACAGCACCGGAGTCGGGACGACGCCAATGTCGACGACGTTGACGCCAGCGCTCGTGAATCCATCGACGAGGGCGTCGCGCAGCTTGTCGCCGCTCGGGCGGTTGTCGCGCGCGACCGCGACCGTGCCGGTGACGCCGCGCTCACGCATGAGCGCCGCGTACGCGCCACCGATCGCGCGCGCGGCCTCTTCGGTGAGGTCGGCGCCGACGATGCCCCGAACGTCGTTCTGGCGAAAGATTCCGGCGGAGATGGCCATGCAGTGGGTGCAGAAGAAGCGGGGCCGCCGGAGCGGCCCCGCGACGTTTATCGAGCCGGTGCCGGCGGCGGCAGCGGCGCGCCCTTCGCGACGACGTCAGGTACGCTCAGCCGAGGCGTGCCGACGACGGCGAAACGCACCGCCAGGTCCGGCACCACTCCGAGAATGAGGATCGTCGCCGCCGTGGCCACGATGACGACGCGCGTCAACGCCGGCGTCGCGCCGATGACCGGTGCGCCGTCTGGGCGCGGCCGCATGAACATGACCATGATGACGTAGAGATAGTAGCCCGCCGAGATCACGGTGGTGAGCACGAGGACCACCGCGAGCAGCGTCTGCGGTTCCGGCGCCTGCAGTGCCGCCTTGAGGACATACCACTTGGCGAAGAACCCGATGCCGCCGAACACGGGGAATCCCAGCATCGCGAACATGTACACCGACATGCCGAGCGCGAGCCACGGGCGCACCGTCCAGAGTCCACTCACGTCGTCGGACGTGAGCGGCGCGTCACCACGCGAAATCACGATGATGATCGCAAAGGCGCCGAACGTCGCGAGCGTGTAGGCGAGCAGGTAGAACAGCATCGCCGACGCGCCCTGGGTCGTCCCCGCCGCAATGGCCACGAGAATGAATCCGGCGTGCGCGATAGACGAGTACGCGAGCAACCGCTTGAGGTTGCGCTGGAGCAGGCCGATCGCGTTGCCGATCACCATCGTCGCGATGGCGAGACCGACGATGGCGCGATGCCAACTGAGGTACTCGCTGCCGAACGCCTCGAGCCACACGCGAAGGAACGCGGCGAATGCCGCCGTCTTCACCGTCGCCGCCATGTAGGCGGTGATCGGGTTTGGCGAGCCATCGTACACGTCCGGCGCCCACATGTGGAACGGCACCGTGGCCACCTTGAAGCCGAAACCGACGAGCAACAAGGCGATGCCGATGATCAACAGCGGACTGCCCGACAGGTTGTTCTCGATGATCCGCATGCCGATGGCATGCAGTCCGGTGGTGCCCGTGGCGCCGTAGACGAGCGCGATCCCATACAGCAGGAATGCCGTCGAAAACGCGCCGAGCAGGAAGTACTTGAGTGCGCCCTCGGCGCTTCGTTCGCTGCGACGATTCAGTCCGGCGAGCGCATACACCGAGATCGACATCAGCTCGATGCCGAGGAACACGATCATCAGGTCGCGCGCCGCGACGAGCAGCATCATGCCGCTCGACGCCAGCAGGATCAGCACGTGCGTCTCGGCGGTCGTCGTTCCCGTGCGATCGTTGTCGTCGATGCAGAGGGCGAGCGCGGCGATCGTGCCGAGCAGGATGATGACGTCGGCCATCCAGCGGAAGTTATCCACCGCGATGGGACCATCGGTCGCGAGGTGCTGCTGTCCCATGAGCATCAGCACCGCGACCAGTGTCGCGACGCAGACGCCGATCGAGAACACACCGACGCTGCGCTGGTGCGCCGCCGATTCCGTGCGCCACACAGCCCACAGCAGGAGCGCCATGGCACCGACCATGAGGATCAGGTCGGGCACCAGCGCGGACATCAACTGCGACGGGACGGCGAGATCGAAGGCGCGCATCAGCGCACTCCCTCCGCCGACGCCGTCGGCATGGCCGCGCGTGTCTCGACCGTGCGCACGAACTGCTCAGCCGCTGGCTGCATGCGGCGCAGCACGGGCGCCGGATAGACGCCAAGCCACACGATGCAGAAGAGCAGCGGCGCGAGCAGCAACAGCTCGCGGCGATTGAGATCCGGAATGTGTTCGTTCTCCGGCTTGTCGAGCTTGTTGAAGATGATGCGCTGTACGGCCCACAGCAGGTACGCGGCGGTGATGATCACGCTCGTCGCGGCGATGACCGCGAAGACCGGATACGTCCGATACGAGCCAAGCAGCACGAGAAACTCGCCGATGAAGCCGTTGGTGCCCGGCACGCCGATGGAGCTGAACATGACGATCACGAGTATCGTGGAGAACAGCGGTACCACGCGAGCGATGCCGCCGTAGGCCTCGATCAGGCGCGTATGCCGCCGCTCGTAGATCATGCCGATCAGGAAGAACAACGCGCCGGTGGAGATCCCGTGGTTGATCATGACCATCAACGCACCCTGCACACTCTGCACGGTGAGCGCGAAGATGCCGAGCATGACAAAACCAAGGTGGCTCACTGAACTATACGCGACGAGCTTCTTGAAGTCCGGTTGCACGAGCGACAACAGCGCACCGTACACGATGCCCACCACGGCGAGCGCGAGCACGATGCCTCGCACCGTCGGATTCATCGCTGCCGTGGGAAAGAGCGGCACCGCCAGGCGCAGGAAGCCGAACGTACCGAGCTTCAACATGATCGACGCGAGAACGACGGAGCCGGCCGTCGGCGCTTCGACGTGTGCGTCGGGCAGCCACGTATGAAAGGGGAACATGGGCACCTTCACCGCGAACGCGAGGAAGAAGGCACCAAAGAGCCAGAGCGCGGCGGTGGGCGTGAGCTGCACCGTCGCCATGATCGCGTCGTACGAGAAATCCGGAACGAACGTCGCCGTGTTCCGCGCCTGCAGTCCGAGGTACACGATGCCGACGAGCATCAGCAGCGAACCGATCATCGTATAGATGAAGAACTTCAAGCTCGCATAGATGCGCCGCTCGCCACCCCAGATGCCGATGATGAAGTACATCGGCACCAGCATCATCTCCCACATCACGTAGAACAGGAAGAGATCGAGCGCCATGAAGACGCCGAGCATGCCCGTCGTCAGCACGAGAAGGAGCGCGTAGTACGACGACGTCTTCTGCCGCACCGACGTGAAGCTGCCGATCGACGCGAGCAGCATGATGAATGTCGTGAGCAGCACCATCATCAGCGCGATGCCGTCGAGGCCGATGGTGAAGCGCGCGCCCCACGATGGAATCCACGACATGTCGAACCGCTGTTGCCACCCGGACACGGCGGGGTCGAATGCCCACCAGAGTCCAGCCGACAGCACGAACTCGACGCCGAAGACGATCGTCGCCAGCATGCTCGAGCGCTTCGCCGCACCTGACGCCACCTCATCCTCACCCTCGGCCTGTCGTCCGCCGAGAAGGACGAGTACTGCGCCGATGAGCGGAATGATGAGAAGCGCCGGAAGGATCCAGCGGTCGTAGCCGACTGAAAGCAGAAACTCGCGCATCTCGTTACGAGCGGAAAGTGAAGGCGCCGAGCACGAGCAACATCCCGACGACGATGACCCATGCGTATGTGCCCACCTGCCCTGATTGCATCTGCGACCCGATCCAACCCACCGCGCGCGGCAGCAATCCGCCCATCGGCACCTTGCCCGGCGCGCTGTCCTGATCCTTGCTCTGGATGAAGAGGCGCGTGAAGCCGTCGATCAGCCCGACGTCGATGCCGCGCCATAGCAGGTTTCGCGATGTCGAAACGATCGGATCGACGATCACCTCGTCGTACGCCTCGTCCACGTAGTACTTGTTGGCCAGCACCTTCTCGATGCCGTGCTCCGGCAGTGCCTCGTTCGCCGGCACGAGCGTGGCGGGCTTGAGACGCGCGAAGGCGAGTGCCATACCGGCCACGGCGATAAGCACCGCGACTCCGATGAGTGCCCACTCGGCCGTGTGCGACACGTCCTGCGCCACGCCGCCCGTGAACCGCAACTCGCTCACGCCAACGACGGGCTCCAGCCAGTGCTCGAGGCCACCGACGAAACCAAATGGCAGCAGTTTCGGCAGATTGAACCATCCACCGAACACACTCAATACGCCGAGCACGACGAGCGGGCCGGTCATCACCCACGGCGCTTCCGTCAGATGCTCGCGCTCCTTCTCACCAGTGCGATTCGGACCGTGGAAGGTGTAGAGCATCATGCGCGTCATGTAGACCGCCGTCATGAATGCCGCCGCCAGGCCGAGCGTGTAGCAGACGAGCATCACGAACGGCCCGGGAATGCCGAGAAAGCTCACCGTCTCGAACAGTGAGCCGGAATGCCGGTTATGCACGGCGGCGAGAATCTCGTCCTTCGAGAAAAAGCCAGCGAAGGGCGGTATGCCGGCGATCGCCAGCGTCGCCGCCCACATCAATCCCCACGTGACGGGCATGAACTTCTTCAGGCCGCCCATGTTGCGCATGTCCTGCGCATCTTCATGGTTGCCGGTGTGGTGATACGCCTTGTGCATGGCGTAGATCACCGAGCCGGCACCGAGGAAGAGGAGCGCCTTGAAGAAGGCATGCGTCATCAGGTGGAACACGCCAGCGACGTAGGCGCCGCTGCCCACGCCCATGAACATGTATCCCAGCTGGGACACCGTCGAATAGGCGAGCACCTTCTTGATGTCCCACTGCTTGAGCCCGACCGTCGCGGCGAAGAATGCCGTGAGCGCACCGATGACGACCACCGTCAGGCTCGCGGCGGGCGCCAGCGAGAACAGCACGTTGCTGCGGGCGATGAGGTACACGCCCGCCGTCACCATCGTCGCCGCGTGGATCAGCGCCGACACCGGCGTCGGACCCGCCATGGCATCCGGCAGCCAGACGTACAGCGGAATCTGCGCGCTCTTGCCCGCGCAGCCCAGGAAGAGGAACAGGCAGATCACCGTCACGAGCGTGCCGCCCGCCGTCAGGTTCGCCAGCGCGGCCGCATTCACGCCGACGAAGTCCAGCGCGCCGAGGTTCGCGAAGAGCATGAACGTCGCGACGAGAAAGCCGAAGTCGCCGATGCGGTTGACGATGAACGCCTTCTTGCCGGCGTCCGCGTTCGCCTTCTCGGTGAACCAGAATCCGATGAGCAGGTACGAGCAGAGACCAACGCCTTCCCACCCGACGAACATCAGGGGATAGCTCGAGGCGAGGACCAGCAGGAGCATGAAGAAGACGAACAGGTTGAGGTACGCGAAGAATCGCGGGTACCCCGGATCGTCCTGCATGTAGCCGATGCTGAAGATGTGGATCAGCGTGCCGACGCCGGTGATGATCAGCACCATCACCATCGACAGCTGGTCGAGCTGGAACGCGGCGTCGAGCTGGAGATCGCCGACCGGCATCCACGAGAAATACTTCTGGATGAACGGCGCGTGGATCTCGCCGGCGCCGCGCATGGCCATGAAGATCGCTAGGGCGAGCAGGAACGACGCCGCGAGAACGCCCGGGCCGATGATGGTCGCGAGCGACGCGAACCGATGGCGCACGACGTGATGCTCATCGTGCCCGGTGTCGTCGTGCGTGTGTGTCGCGTGGGCGTGATCGTCGCCATGGCTCGCGCTCGGATCCGCGGGACCGAACTTGCCGACGCTCACCATCGCGAGCAGGCCGTTCGCCACGAAGCCGAGCAGTGGCAGGAGCGGCAGCAGCCACAAGTAGTCCGCGGCTGTTCCACTCAGAGGGTGAGCACCCGTTGCTGCATGCTGGAGGAGCATCAGCCCTTGAGGAGATTGATGTTCGCGAGATTGACCGTCTGGCGATGGCGGAACAGCGCGATGATGATCGCGAGGCCCACGGCGGCCTCGGCCGCCGCCACCGTCATGACGAAGAAGACGAAGACTTGCCCGGCAACGCCGTACACCTGCGCGAACGCGACGAACGTCAGGTTCACCGCGTTGAGCATCAGCTCGACGCACATGAAGACGATGATCGCGTTGCGGCGCGTCAGTACGCCGACCACGCCGATGGTGAACAGCACCGCACTGAAGAACAGCGACTCAGCGAGCATGCGCACGCTCCTTTCGCTTGCCGAGTACCACCGCACCGACGACTGCCGCGAGCAGCAGCACGCTGGTGACTTCGAAGGCCAGCAGGTAATCACGGAACAGCACGCCGGCGAAGGGTGCGATGGCGCCGCTCGTCGCCACCTGGGCGGCGAGCGTGCCTTCGGGCAGCGTCAGCGCCTCGGGCACGCGTGCCTTCGTGACCGCGAAGATCTGCGCCATGAGGGCCAGACCAACGGCCCCCGCCAGGAGCTTCCACCACAGCCCGCGCGCATCGGCCAACTCGGACGCATGGCCGAGGTTGAGCAGCATGATGACGAACAGGAACACGACCATGATGGCACCGGCGTACACCAGCACCTGCATCGTGCCGATGAACTGTGCGTCGAGCATGATGTACAGCGCGGCGAGGCAGAACATCGTGTTCACGAGCCAGATCGCCGCCGCCACTGGACCCTTGCGCGTGACGAAGGCAACCGCGGAGACGATCGCGATGAGGCCGAACAGGTAGAAATTGAAGACGTAGAACAGCGGCAGCTGGCTGTGCGTCATCACTCCCCCTTGGGATCGGCGGGATCCCACATCTCGCACACCGGATGCGTCTGCGCCATGAGCCGCTCGAGATCGTAGACGAAGCCTTCGCGGCTGTACTCGGCATTCTCGTAGTGCCGGCCGACGTGAATCGCCTCTTCCGGGCAGACTTCCTGGCAGTAGCCGCAGAAGATGCAGCGGAACTCGTCGATCTCGAAGACGAGCGGATAGCGGTTGCCCTGCTCGTCTTCGCCCGGTACGAGCTTGATGCAGTTGGCCGGGCAGACCGACGGACACAGCCCGCAGCCGACGCACTTGGCCTTGCCGTCTTCCGTCGTGAGCATGCGATGCGTGCCGCGCCAGCGCTTGGAGATCGACTCCTTCTCCTCGGGATACTGCGTGGTCACCTTCTCGGGATTGAGCATGTGCTTCAGTGTGTGCGTGAGACCCTTGAGGGTCGCGCGCACATAGCTCACCTGCTCGATCGGACGCTCGACGACCTTCACGCCGATTGACATCAGTCTCCGGACTCGGGGAGAAGAGGGGCACGATGCGGCGCACTGACGGCGCGCAGCTTTTCGAGATCGCGACGGTTGAGACGCGAGAACGCGGGACTGATCAACCGGCCGCGGTCGACGATGTTGAACAGGATCACCACTGCGGCGACGTTCAGCAGGATCAAGCCGAGGTGGAAGGGCACCGACCCGCGGGCGAAGCCGAGCGCGTCGAGGGTGACGATGGTGCCCGCGATGGCGACGATATAGCCCAGCGACAGCGGCAGCAGGAGTTTCCACCCCAGTGACATCAGCTGGTCGTAGCGGAAGCGCGGCAGCGTCCAGCGGATCCACATGAAGAAGAAGACAAAGAACAGCGTCTTCGTGGCGAAGCTGCCGAGCGTGAGCAGCGTCTTGAGCCCGGTGTGCGGCGCGAGGTTGTCCCACAGCGTGAAGGGAATATCCCATCCGCCGAAGAACAGCGTCGCCATCAACGCACTCGCCGTCACCATGTTCGCGTACTCGGCGATGAAGAACATCGAGAACTTCATCGCGCTGTACTCGGTGTGGTAGCCGGTGATGAGCTCCGACTCCGCTTCCGGAAGATCGAACGGCAGGCGGTTCGTCTCGGCGAACGCGGCGATCATGAAGACGATGAACGCAACCGTCAGGTTCAGGACGTTCCACGTCTCGAACGCCTGCTGGTTGATGATCTTCGACATCGAGACGTTGCCGGCCAGCAGTAACACGGGGATAGTACTCATCCCCATCGCAATCTCGTACGACACCATCTGCGCGCTCGAACGAATGCCGCCGAGCAGCGCGTACTTGTTGTTCGATGCCCAACCGGCGATGACGATGCCGTAGACGCCGACGGACGAGATGGCGAGAATGAAGAGAAAGCCCACCGGCATCGGCGCGAGCACCATTTCGATGACGCCCCAGCGCGAGCCCCACGGCGACGCGAACGGAATGACCGCCCACGTGATCAGCGCGGGGATGAACGACAGCACCGGCGCGAGGATGAACAGCGGCAGGTTCGCCGCGGACGGATACGTTTCTTCCTTCACGAAGTTCTTCACACCGTCGGCGACAGGCTGCAGCCATCCCTTGCCGACGCGATTCGGACCGTGTCGATCCTGCATCCACGCTGAAATCTTGCGCTCGGCCAGCGTGAGCAGCGCGACGCCAACCATGTAGACGGTGAAGACGGCCAGCATCTTCACGACGGTGGCGATGAGCCACACGATGAATCCCGGCTCAGTTGTGGGACCGACGATCTGGAGCAGTGCGAACGCGTGGCTCATGCGTTCGCTCCCGACATCGCGGCGGCGATCATGCTTCCCTTGAGCGCCAATGAGTCGTAGGACATGCCGGCGAAATCCGCGTGCGAGGCAGCAAGCGCGTCGAACGCCTGCGAGGCCGTCCAGTATCCCTGCCCTTCACCCATCGCCGCCAGCAGATCGCCGATGACGAAGAAACTCGGCCGAGCGAGACCAGGAGCCGCCTTGGCCTGGAGGAACCGCTGCACCCGGCCGCGAAGATTCGTGAACGTTCCATCTTCCTCGACGACGTTGGCGATCGGCAGCACGACGTTCGCGCCGTGACGTGCCCACGCGGGCAACACCGTGCCGATGACGATCACCGCACCCGCCTTCGCGATGTCCGATGCGTCCATTCCCGACAGCTCTTCATCGGCGACGACGAGGACGTCGCCAGCCTGAAGGGCAGCGAGTGGCGCGTCTGCTCGCGTGAATCCCGCGAGCTCCGCGCCGCGAACATTGGACGCTCGATCGGCACGCAACGAGAGATCATCGACGCCAGGCAGCGGCGCTTCCGTGCCCTGATTCACGCGAAACGATCCAGCCCCGCCGTTCTTCTTGACGACCTTGCCCAGCAGGAACAGCGCTTCGTTGGACAAGTTGGGCGACGCGAGCACGAACGCCCGCTTCCCCTGCAGCAGATTGGCCGCCGCGCGCAGCGCGACCTCCCAGTCCGCCGTCGCGAGGACGCCGTTCTGGCGCACCATCGGGGTGTCGACGCGATCCGGCCGGTTCATCCACCGGTAATTCAGGCGACCGTGGTCGCACATGAAGAACTTGTTGACCGCGTCGTTCGACCGCGGACGCAGGCGCACGACCTGATTGTCGCGCGTCTCGACGATCATGTTGCAGCCTTGCGAGCAGTTCGGGCACACACTCGCCGACCGATCGAGCTCCCACGCGCGCGCCTTGTTGAGCGAGTCCTTCGAAAGCAGCGCACCGACCGGGCAGAGATCGATGACGTTGCCGGCCCAGGCATGCGTCATGTCGTCGCCCTCGAACTTGCCGATCAGCGCGCGATCGCCACGCTCGACGACGGCGAGCACCGGATCGTGCGCGACGTCGTCCATGAAGCGCACGCATCGTGTGCAGAGGATGCAGCGGTTCGCGACGTACACGACATCGCCGCCGAAATCCTCGACAGGATTGAAGCGCTTCGGATCGCGGTAGCGACCTTCGGCGCGTCCTTCCTGGTAGGTGTAGTCCTGCAGCTCGCATTCGCCGGACTGATCGCAGATCGGGCAGTCGAGCGGATGATTGATGAGGAGCATCTCGAGCACGCCCTTGCGGGCCTCGAGTGCCTTGTCCGAGTGTACGTGCACGACCTGCCCTTCGGCGGCCGCCGTAGCACACGAGGGCGCGAGCTTCGGCGCCTTCTCGACTTCGACGAGACACATGCGGCACACGCCGGCCACCGGAAGTCCCGGGTGGTAGCAGTAGTGCGGCACGAGTACGCCGGCGAGCTTCGCCGCCTCGAGGATCGAGGTGCCGTCCGGTACGCTGACCGCGCGTCCCTCGATCGTCAGGTTCACCATCTTCACGTCCGCCATCAGGCCACCTGCGCTGGCACCATGTGGACCTTCTTCTTCTTGATCAACGCTTCGAAATCCGGGCGGAACTTCTGGATGCCGCTTGCCACCGGTGTCGCGCACGAGTCGCTCAGCACGCAGATGGTCTTGCCGGTCATCTGTTCGCCGATGTCCAGCAGGGTGTCCAGGTCCTCATGGGTACCGTCTCCAGCGACGATGCGCTCCAGGATCTTCGTCGTCCACGCCGTGCCCTCTCGGCACTGCGTGCACTGCGCACAACTCTCGTGCGCGAAGAAGCGCGCAGCGCGCGCGATCTGCTTCACGAGGTTCTGCGCGTCGTCGATGATGATCACGCCGCCGGAACCGAGCATCGTGCCGTTGGCCACGAAGCCCTCGTAGTCCATCAGCGAGTTCTCGGCCTCTTCACGCGTCTGGATCGGCACGGAGATGCCGCCAGGGATGATCGCCTTGAACTGGCGACCGGGCAGCGGACCACCGCAGAGATCGTAGAGGAAATCCTTGAAGGGAAATCCCATCGCGACTTCGTAGTTGCCGGGCTTTTGAATGTTGCCGCATACCGAGAACAACTTCGTCCCCGTGCTCTTCGGGTTGTCGGCGCGCCCGAACGTCTTGTACCACGCAGCGCCGTTATTCAGGATGTGCGGCACGGCGGCGAGCGTCTCGACATTGTTGATCGTCGTCGGCATGCCGAACAGCCCCGCGACCGCCGGGAAGGGCGGCTTGATGCGCGGATTGCCGCGACGGCCCTCGAGCGAATTCATCATCGCGGTCTCTTCGCCGCAGATGTACGCGCCAGCGCCCTTGTGCACGTAGACGTGCACCGTCTTGCCGGTGCCCATCGCATTCGTGCCGAGCAGACCCGCCGCGTACGCTTCCTTGCAGGCGGCGTTCATCTTCTCGAGCGCTTCGGTGTACTCGCCGCGGATGTAGATGTACGCGACTTCAGCGCCGATCGCATACGCGCCGATTGCACACCCTTCGACCAGCGCATGCGGTGTCCAGCGCATGATCTCGCGATCCTTGAAGGTGCCCGGCTCGGATTCGTCGGCGTTGCAGGCGAGGTAGTGGGGCTTGCCGTCGCCCGGCTTCATGAAGCTCCACTTGAGCCCCGTCGGGAATCCGGCGCC
>JBDSML010000138.1:0-14317 GCA_039915865.1 Gemmatimonadaceae bacterium
ATCCTCTCTCCCGATCGTACGGCGAGCGAACAACTAGATGGATGCGTTACTGACCGGGCTTTCTGCTCGCGTCATGGTTGAGTGAGCCCGAGTCAATCCGGCTGCTACGCCCGATCGCTCCGAAAAACAAGATCGAGGAACACGAATGAGCAACATTCTGGCGCGACGTATTGCGCTCGCGGGAACGATTACGTTCGTCATCGGCTGCGGCCATGACGATACGCTGACCACAAGCGCACAGCTCAGTGCGGATTCGGTCTCGGCAGGGCGATGGTCGGTGGCCGACACCCCGACGAACATCGTCGTTTCCCCGAATCCAGTTCCTGCCCTCGCGATCGGCGGCAAGGTGACGCTCGGCGCGGTGATCACCAATGTGTATGGCTCGCCGATGACCCGCGTGGTGTACTGGACCAGTTCCAACACTGCGGTGGCCACGGTCGGATCGAATGGTCTCGTCTCCGCGAAGAGCGCGGGCTCCACCGTCATCCGCGGTTATTCGGCATCCGTGCCGACGCTTGGTGATACCGTGACGATCGTCGTGCAGGGCGCGACATCCGTTCCCGCCGCCGTGAAGTCGATCACGGTCGGGCTGAGCACCTCCAGCCTCGTCACCACATCCACCGCGCAGGCCACTGCGACGCTCAAGGATTCCCTGGGACAGGTGCTGACCGGTCGCACTGTCACGTGGATGAGCCTGAGCCCGACGATTGCCACGGTCAACGCGACGACGGGTGTCGTCACTGCAGTTGCGCCGGGCAGCAGCGCCATCACGGCCACGAGTGGCGCCGTGACGGGCAGCGCGTCGATCGTGGTGACGGCGTCGGTCGTCGTACCGCCGACTGGCTCGGAAGTCCTGGCCACGTTGCCGCAGGTCTATCTCAATACGACGATGCCGGCCGCTCCGGCGGCTGGCGGCAAGGTCATCAGCGTCGCCGCGGGTGGGAATCTGCAGGCCGCGATCAACAGCGCCCTTCCGGGCGACGTCATCGAGCTGGCCAACGGCGCCACGTTCAGCGGCAATTTCACGCTGCCGAACAAGAACACGGCGAGCACGAACTGGGTCGTCATTCGTCCGGCGAACATGTCGGCCGTGCCGGCGGAAGGCAGCCGCATGACGCCGTCGAAGGCCGCGGCAGCGAACCTTCCGAAAGTCATTTCGACCAGCAACCAGGGCGCGTTCAACACGGCCAACGGGGCTCATCACTTTCGCCTTGTCGCCCTCGAGGTGTCCGTCCCCGCGTCGATCGCCAACACCGGCCTGATTCGCCTCGGCACTTCATATGAGTCGACGGTCGCACAACTGCCGCACGACCTGGTGCTCGACCGCATGTACATCCATGGCACGGCGACCGGCACCAACCGTCGCTGCGTGTCGCTCAATGGTGCATCGAGCGCCGTGATCGATTCGTACATCAGCGACTGCCACGAAGCGAACGGTGACGCACAGGCGATCGCCGGCTGGAGCGGTCCGGGTCCGTTCAAGATCGTGAACAACTATCTCGAGGCGTCGGGCGAGAACGTCATGTTCGGCGGCGGCGACCCGCTCATCAGCGGTGTCATTCCTTCGGACATCGAGATTCGCCGCAACCACATCACCAAGCCGGTGAGCTGGAAGGGCGGTCCGTGGACGGTCAAGAACCTCTTCGAGATCAAGAACGCGAGGCGCGTCCTCGTGGACGGCAATATTCTCGAGAACAACTGGGCGGCGGCACAGGGCGGCAGCGCGATCAACCTCAAGAGCGTCAACCAGGGCGGCACGTGCCGGTGGTGTATTGCGAGTGACATCACGTTCAGCCGCAACCTGATCAAGAACATTGGCTCAGGCTTCAACCTCACCGGTTACGACGCGGCGGCGACCGGCTCGCCCACGCCGATGACTCGCGTCACGATCACGGGCAACGTCATCACGGGCATCAATTCCGGGATGTTCGATGGCGACGGACGCGCATTTCTCATCAACAACAATCCCATCGACCTGGTGATCTCGCACAACACCGCGCCTGATCCGACGAACATGGCTGTCACGTTCGGTGGGCCGATCAGCGAGTTGCCGACGCGTCTCGTCTTCAGGGACAACATCGTCGGTGGCGGGCAGTACGCCGTGAAGGGGCCAGGGCTGTCGCCGGCGGCGACGATCGCGATGTTCCTGTCGGGCGGCGGCTGGCGCGGCAACGTCATGCTCGTGGCACCGGCCGACGCGGGCGGTTTCCTGATCGGGACGTCCCTCACGACGTTGTCGGCGGTGGGCTTCGTGAGTTCACCGCTGGACCTCCATCTCTCCGCCTCGAGCATCTTCCGCCTCAAGGCGACTGACGGTCGCGATCCGGGTGCGGACGTCAGCGCGGTGAACGCGGCGATTGCCGGTGTCATCGTCCCGTAGGCGAAGCAGAGCCGCCGAACGAGGAAAGGGCCGCTCACACGAGCGGCCCTTTCCATCTGGGCATGTTGACATTGGGCGCCCCGCGCCGAAGGTTCGACGCGACCCTCCCGCCCCCTGCACTTGGCCTCCGGTACCGACGAGTTCTCCGACGCACTAGCGGACCGGTATCGCATCGAGCGCGAGATCGGCGCCGGGGGTATGGCCGTCGTCTATCTCGCGGAGGACTTGAAGCACGGCCGGCGTGTCGCGATCAAGGTGCTGCGCGAGGACCGGTTCACGTCGACCGGCGCGATGCGTTTTCTTCGGGAGATCGGCATCGCGGCGCAGCTGCAGCACCCGAACATCCTGCCCTTGCTCGACTCGGGCGAGGCGGCGGGACTCCTCTACTACGTCATGCCCTTCGTGGACGGCGAGTCGCTCCGGCAACGACTGGCGCGATTGCACACGCTTCCCCCGGGCGAAGCGAGTCGAGTGCTGCGCGAGGTGGCCGATGCGCTCTCGCATGCACATGCGCACGGCGTCGTGCACCGCGACATCAAGCCCGACAACGTGATGATGTCGGGCCGTCACGCGCTGGTGACGGACTTCGGCGTCGCGCGCGCGATCAGCGCAGCAACCGGCATACACGAGCGAACGTCGGTGGGCATCGCGCTCGGAACGCCGGCATACATGGCGCCCGAACAGGTCGCCGCAGATCCCGATATCGACCATCGCGCCGACCTCTACGCGCTCGGCGTGATGGGCTACGAGCTGCTCGCTGGCCGCACGCCATTCTCGAATATGCCACCGCAGCAGGTACTCGCCGCGCACGTCGCGACGGTGCCCGAGTCGCTCGACACCATTTGTCCCGACGTGCCCGAGACGCTCACGCGCATCGTCATGAAGTGTCTCGAGAAGCGGCCGGACGATCGCTGGCAAACCGCCGACGAGTTGCTCGCGCAACTGGAGTCCGTCGCGACGACGAGTGGCGAGACGGCCCCGCTGTCAGCACGTTCCCCGGTTGCCCCCAATGCCTTTCGCCGTCCGGTCGTCGTGGGGGGACTCGCGCTCGCAACACTCGTCGCGTCAGTCCTCATCGTCAAGGCGGTCGGCGCGCGAAAGGGATCGGACGCTCCATCGATCGTCATCGGCACCACGACGCAGTTCACGGCCGACGATGGACTCGAGATCCAGCCGGCACTTTCGCCGGACGGGAACACCGTCGCCTACGCGGCTGGCAACTCCGTCCGGATGCGCATCTTCGTTCGACCTGTGCGCGGTGGACGCAGTGTCGCGCTTTCGGACGATTCCACATCGGTCGAGATGCAGCCGCAGTGGTCGCCGGATGGAAGCCAGTTGCTCTACCTCTCGCGCGGCGGGGTGCAGGTGGCCCCCGCGCTCGGCGGCGAGTCGCGCACGGTCGTCGCGCGAACGACGCGCGATTCGGTGGTGTCGGCCACGTGGTCACCGGATGGCAAGCAGGTCGCATTCGCCCGCGGCGACTCACTGTACGAACTGCCGATCGCTGGCGGCGCGCCGCGCCTGGTCGGAAAGGTCGGCGAGCTGCACTCGTGCGCCTGGTCGGCCGTCGGTGATCTCATCGCCTGCGTCTCGGGCAATGTGCTGCACGTCATCCCTGGCACCAACTTCGGCAACATCGCACCGAGTGCGATCGTGGTGTTTCACGCGACCGGCGGTGCGCCGCGTCCGATCACCGACAAGACGGCGATGAACCAGAGCCCGATCTGGTCTGCCGATGGCCGGACGCTGTATTTCGTCTCCGACCGCCAGGGCGCGCGCGACATCTACAGCCTGCCCATCGGCGCCGACGGCAGCGCAAGTGGAGGTGCCCAGCGTCTCACGACGGGACTCGGCGCGCGCTCGATCACCCTCGCGGCGAACGGCAACCGACTCGGCTACGCCGTCTATCGCGATCAGGCGAATGTGTGGACCGCGCGTATTCCCACCACGTCATCCGCGACGATGCCGCCGCTCAAGCCGTTGACGTCCGGCAACCAGGTGATCGAGGCGATGCGCGTGAGCCGCGATGGAAACTGGTTGCTGTTCGACTCGAATCTGCGGGGTCACGCGGAGATCTACCGCGTGCGCCTGTCGGGCGGCGCTCCCGAGCGGCTCACCGATGGGAAGGACGACAACTATCGCGCCGATCTGGCACCGAACGGAAAGGAGATCGCGTATCAGTCGTGGCGCACGGGCAATCGCGACCTCTTCGTGCAGGCGGTGGATGGTGCGAGTTCATCGGCACAGATCACCGCGACTCCGGGCGCGCAGGAGGCGGGCGCGATCTGGTCGCCGGATGGTCGCGCCTTGACGTTCTCGGATCTCGCCGGCGTGCACGGGCTGTACGTCGTGCGACGCGACGCGTCGGGCACATGGGGCAAGCCAGTGCAGCGCGGCGTTGCAGGTCCGGGGAGCTCCGACTGGTCGCCCGACAGCCGCTCGATCGCCTCGGTGTACAACGGCGTCATCACGATCGTCGGTGCGGATTCCGGCACGTCGCATATCGCCTACGCGCCGCGAGCCGGCACGGACGATCCACTCGCCGAGCAGGTCGTCTGGCGTCGCGACGGCAGCGAGTTTTATTTCAAGAGCCACGACGCAGCAGGTCGCGCGATGTTCTGGACGATTCCCACGACCGGCGGTCGTCCGCATCTCCTGCTGCAGCTCGACGATCTGACACATCCGTCGAATCGTCCGGACTTCGCCGTCGATGCGGAGCGGCTGTACTTCGTGATTCAGGATCGTCAGAGCGACGTCTGGATCGCCGAGCTCACGCACAAATGAGGAACCGATGAATTCTCGCCTGCGCTGTCTGATCATCACACTCGCGATTCTTCCTGCGTCGCTCGCTGCGCAGGCGACTGCACCGGCGCCCGATGCCGAGCAGATCACCGCGGCCGTGCTGCCCCTTCCCGCGGAGTTCCGCGAGGGTGCACGCGTCCTCGGCTATCGAGCGGCCGAGCACAAGCTCGTCGAATTGCGCGCGGGAACAGGTCCGTTCACCTGTCTCGCCACCGATCCGGCGAACAAGGGATTTCACGTCGCGTGCTATCACAAGTCGCTCGAGCCGTTCATGACGCGCGGACGTGAATTGCGCGCGAGTGGCGTGAAGGGCGATCAGGTGGACAGCGCGCGGTTCATGGAAGTGCGCAAGGGCAACCTCATGATGCCGGCGCAGGCGGCGTCGCTCTACTCGCTGACCGGACCGGCGGGAAGCTTCAATGCGTCCACCGGAACGACGACGGGCGCGCGCTCGCTATTCGTCGTCTACATGCCCGGCGCAACGACGGCGACGACGGGTCTCTCGGCCAAGCCCGCCGAGGGCACGCCGTGGATCATGTATCCCGGCACACCGAAGGCGCACATCATGTTCGTGCCGAAGATGTGATCCGCTACGAAAGCGCGGCCAACACGCGCCACGGGGTAATCGGAATCTCCCCCACCCGCACGCCCAGTGCATCGGCGACCGCATTCGCGATCGCCGGCGCTGTTGGAATGATCGGCGCCTCGGCAATCCCGCGCGCGCCCGTGTGGTTCGCCACGATATCCGAGCTGTCGACGAAGAACGCATCGATCGTCGGGACGTCGCCGATCGTGGGAATCTTGTAGTCGTGTGTGTTCGGGTTCATCGACAGCCCCAGTGACGCGTCGAGCACGCGCTCCTCGAACAGCGCGAAGCCGAGGCCCTGGATGATCCCGCCCTCGAGCTGACTTTCCGCAAGTGTCGGATTGATGATGCGGCCGGAGTCGTGCGCGCTCGTGATGTGCAGCACGCGCACGCGACCCGTCTCGATGTCCACCTCGACTTCCGCGAACTGCGCCGCGAAGGCACAGATCGCCGTGCCCTGTGGATTCGCGCCACGGCTGCCCTGGCCCATGATCATCACGTCGCCGAGCTTTCGGCCAATCTGCTGCAAGGTCATCGTACGGTCGTCGTTGCTCGTACTGACCACGCTGTCTCGCAGGAACAGCGTCGACACATCAGCGCCGAGCAACTCGGCCGCGGCCTCGAGCACGCGCGTTCGCGCCTGTAGTGCCGCGACGCGCACGGCCGGACCAACCGAGGCCGTTGTGATCGAACCCCACGAGTTGCTGGCGAACGGCAACCGCTCGGTGTCGCCGAGCACCGTGCGAACGCTGTCGTAGCGTGCGCCGAGCGCTTCGGCGGCGATCTGTGCGAAGATCGTACGCGAGCCGGTGCCGAGATCCTGCGCGCCGGTAAGGACGTCCACCGAGCCATCGGGATTGATGCGCACCGTGGCATACGCCGGAGGTCCACCACCCGCGCCCCAGATCTGCGACGCCATGCCGACGCCCCGGCGCAGGCGTCCGCCATGCGCGCGCGTCGACGCCGCTTCCACGCGCCGGTGTGTCCAGTTGAATCGTTCGGCGCCTTCGTCATAGCAGCGGTCGAGATGCTTCGCCGAATAGGGGCGATTCTTCTCCTGGTCGAGCAACGCATAGTTGCGCCGCCGCAGCTCGAGTGGGTCGATCCCCAGCTCGTGTGCGAGCGCATCCATCGCGCACTCGAGCGCGAACGCGCCCTCGACGTGGCCGGGTGCGCGGAAGGAATCCATCGCGCCAGTGTTCAGGTACACGAACGTCTCGGTTGTGTGGACGTTTGCGCACTGATACAACTCGTGGAAGATCTTCGCCGGGCTGGCGAACCAGCCGCTGAAGCCATAGGCGATCTTCACGTCGGCGGAAATGGCGACGAGTGTTCCGTCGCGGCGCGCCCCGAGCGTGACGACGTGCCGTGATGCGGCACGGTTGCCGGCGTCGGTCTGTTCGCCTTCGCGGTCGAGGATGCAGCGCACCGGCCGGCCGAGCTTTCGTGCGAGCGCGATGGCGGCGTAGGTATTGGCCGCGGCATAGTTTTTTGCACCGAAGCCGCCGCCCATGTAATCCTTCATCACGCGAACGCGATTGAACGGCAGCTTGAACGCGCGGGCGATGTCCTTCCGCACCTGGAAGATTCCCTGGGTGCTCTCCCACACGGTGAGGTCGTCGCCCATCCATTCGGCGACGGTGCCGTGCGGCTCGAGCGGCGTGTGCACCGCGCATGGGGTGCGATATTCGCCGGTGATCACGACTTCTGCGTCTGCCAGCGCGGCCCTCACGTCGCCACGTTCCTCGACGCGCGGCATGCTGCGCGGGACGTTGCCGTCGGGCTTCACGGCGGGCGCGTTCTCGGCGAGCGCCTGCTCGAGCGTGACCGCATGCGACGATGCTGCGACGTCGAGCACCACGAGCGAACACGCCTCGCGCGCGAGTTCGGGGGTATCGGCGCAGAGCGCGGCGAGCGGTTGGCCCGCCCAGTGGATGCTCGTGTCGAAGAGCGGCGCGCCCATGTGCGAGATGCCGGGAACATCGGCCGCGACGAGTGCGCCGCGTACACCGGGCAATGCGATGGCGCGCGAGAGGTCGAGCGTCGTGACGCGTCCGCTCGCGATCGGCGCGCGCACGAACGCGGCATGCAGCATCGCGCTGCGCTGGACGTCGGCCGTATAGCGTGCGCGTCCCGTCACCTTCTCGAGCGCGTCGGCGCGCGGCATGCGCTGGCCCACGATCGACAGCGGCGTGTCGGCGTCCCACGGCGCGGGCTCGATGTCGGGCAGCTCGACGATCTTGATCTCTTCGCGCCCTTCGACTTCGACCTTCGTGGTGACGAATCGCGTGGCAGGGGGTGGTGTGGTCGCGGGCTTACGTGGCATCGGGCCCTCGCGCGTTGGACGGCCGTGCCGCAGCGCGCACCGCGACAGCGGCGGCCTGGACGGCGCGGACGATCTTCGGATATGTGCCGCACCGGCACAGGTTGCCGCTCATCGCCGCACGAATGTCGTCGGGCGTTGGGTCGTCGCAGGTGGCAAGCAGGGCGCTCGCCGCCATGAGTTGGCCCGGCGTGCAGAAGCCGCACTGCAGTGCATCGAGGTCGATGAAGGCCTGCTGCAGCGGATGCAGCGCCCCCGGTGCGCCGAGTCCTTCGATCGTCGTGATCGCTTCACCCTCGCACGCGGCGGCGAGCGTCAGGCAGCTGTACGCCAGCCGCCCACCCACGAGGACGGTACAAGCGCCACATTCGCCGCGCCCGCAGCCGAGCTTCGTCCCCGTGAGCTCGAGTCGCTCGCGCAGCACGGTGAGGAGGGTCTCGTGGCCCGCAATGGCCACTTCGTGCTGCTCCGTGTTGACCGTCAGTTGCATCGTGACTCTCGATCGCGCGATTCCTGCCGGGTCTTCCGTTGTGACGCCCGTGATTCGCATTATCTTAGCTGGAGCGCCCACACTTCGCAGTATCATCTGAGGCGATCATGCCCTACGTCATTACCGAAGCCTGCATCAACACCAAGGACAAGGCGTGCGTCGACGTCTGTCCGGTGGATTGCATCTATGAAGGGCCCGACCAGCTGTTCATTCATCCCGACGAGTGCATCGACTGCGGGGCGTGCGAACCGGAGTGTCCGGTCACCGCCATCTTCCCCGAGGAGGATGTGCCCGTGCAGCTGCAACAGTACGTGCAGCTCAACCGGGATGTCTTCAAGAGCGACAACCCACCCGGCCGTCCCACCCGCTGACGCGGCGCACGGGAGAGGTGCGCGATGCTTCGCGCCCTGACCTTCGACTACTGGGACACGCTGTACGAGGGCGGCGCGCTGCCGGAGCGCGTCGCCTTGCGGCGCACCGCCGTTGGCGCACTACTCGGCGCCTACGGCCGCGACCTTCCTGAAGAACAGCTTCGCGCGCTCTACGAGGAATCCGGACGCGAGGCCGAGCGATGGTGGAGCGAGGAGCAGCGCGGGTACAGGACGGATGACCGCCTGCGGTGGATCCTCCAGCGTGCTGCCGTCACGCCGCGCGACGGATGCGAGCACGTCGCCACCGCAGCCGATGCCGTCGACAACGCGCTCCTGATGCTCCCGCCGGCGATGCTCGCCGGCGCATGGCAGATGCTCCGCACGCTCAAGCGCAGCTTCAAGCTCGCGGTCATCAGCGACACAGGCTTCGCGTCGGGCCGCGCGCAGGACCGCCTGCTCGAGAAAGACGCCGCGCGCGGATTCTTCACGTCGACGATCTACTCCATGGACGTGGGACACGCGAAGCCACGCGCCGAAATCTTCCAGGCAGCGGTGGACGAGTTGGGCATCCCGCCGCACGAGATCCTCCACATCGGCGACAACGAGCGGACGGACGTCCGCGGTGCACTGGCGGCCGGCTTCCGCGCCATCCGCCTCGACGTCGTTCGGAACGGCGGTCCGAGCGAAGGAGAATACGTGGCGCGGAGCTTCGAGGAACTGACGAGCTACCTGCTTACAACGGCCACCAGCTCGCCTTCTCCTTCGCAATGAAGAGCGCGACGATCACCACGTACTGCAGGAACGTGCTGATCTCGCTCTTCCACGCTTCGCCCCAGTGGTGTTCGCCTTCCTCGTCCGTCCCGGGCGGCCGCGGAAACCAGCGCGACGTCCGCGACTTGTAGCGCAGGTACTCGTCGCCGAAGATCGACTCGAGCACGCCCTCCTCGTAGCGCACGATCAGGGTGTACTCGATCGCGAACAGCACGATGGCGACGGGAATGAACCAGAACACGCCCGAGATGATGATGAAACCGAGCCAGATGAGGAAGTTTCCAACGTAGAGCGGATTCCGCATCCACGAGAAGATTCCGTACGTCACCAGTCGCTGCACCGTGCGCGAGCGACGACGCGTCACCGTTCCCGCCGCCGCCACGCCAGCCAGGCGGATCGCCTCGCCGAGCACGATGAAGACGAAGCCGAGAATCCAGTTCATCGCGTCCGTGTTGCCGTGCGCCAACAGCGGCACGAGCAGGAACGGCACCGGCAGCCATCCGCGATGACGGAACATCACCGCCCCGATGCGCGCGGCCGGACTGCGCTCGGCCTCCGAGATCTCCTGCTCGAGTGCGCGATCGGTGGGCGAGGTTGGCATTGAGTGCGTCACGGGGACTGGAAGCTTGCTGACAAGACGTGAAAGGTCGCTGCCTTGACGGCGTTACTCAAGAGATCGCCCTCAATCGTACAGCAGGCTGGCCAGATATTCGGCGACCACGTGATTGAACGCCGCAGGCTTTTCATACGGGCACACGTGGCCGCCACCCTGAATCACCTCGAGACGGCTGCCCGGAATTGCATCGGCCAGCGCGCGCATCTCCGCCGGCACCGTGAAGGTGTCCTCCGCGCCGCTCACCACCAGTGTCGGAACGTCGATACCCGCGATCAGGTCCGTCGAATCGCGACGATCGGCCATTGCCCGCAACCCGCCCACCACACCCTCGCTGGGTGCCCGGGCCATCATGAAGCGCAACGCCTCGAGAACATCGGGGCGCGAGGCGAACGTCGTCTCGCCGACCATCGCCTTCAGCTGACGCGCCGCCAGCGCTTCCACACCCTGCTCGCCGACGAACGCGATGAGCTTCATGCGCTTCTCCCGCGCGTCAGGCGTGTCCGCCGTTGCGCGCGTGCTCGTGAGAATCAGCCCGCGCAGCAGCGAGCGATGGCGCCGCAACATCGCCAGGGCGATGTACCCACCCATGGAAAGTCCGCACACCACCGCCTGCTCGATGCCGAGCATTGCGAGCAATGCGGCGAGATCGTCGGCGTACTGGTCGATGGAGTACGGCGGCGCGACGGACGAATCGCCGAATCCGCGCAGATCGGGCGCGATGCACCGCGCCTGCGTCTGCAAACCGCTCAGCTGCGCGGCCCAGAGTGAGCGGTCGTGTGGCCAGCCGTGAATGAACAGCAGGGGAGTGCCACTGCCCACGTCGTCGCACGCGAGCTCGATCCCTCCTGGCAACATCGCGATCATTTCGGGCTGCGCTCCTCACCATCTTCTGGCCAGTGCGGCAACAGCGTCTTCCACTCCGTCGGGACGCGTACGGGCTTGCCGGAGCGATCGATCGCCACGAAGACGATGGACGCCTGCGCCACCACCACGTTGCTCGGCACCTTCCGCACATCCTGCTTCACGATGTAGCTCGTGTTCCGGACGTCGAGCAGGCCGCTGCGGATGGCGAGGTCGTCGCCCGGCAGCGACTGGGCATAGTAGTCGATGTCGACGTGACGGACGACGGAGTAGACGGGCACGGTGGCGAAGTCGCGAACACCGCCAACCTCCTCACGCTCGAGCAGCTCCCACCGCGCGCGCTCGAGAAAGCCGAGCATCGTGGCGTGATTCACGTGTCCGAGCATGTCGCAGTCGGCGGGATACACGTGGAAGATCACTTCAGGCAGTTCGTCAGGCATCACTTTATCCATGTGGACCGTCGTCGTCGGCGAGCCATCGCCCGTCAAAGGTTAGCCAGAAGAGGACGCCCTCGTCAGGCGTCCGACGCGCGCGGTCGAGCGCGCTGCCGAATGCCTTTGCACTGTAGGTGCCGTCGAGGCGCGGACCACCACTCGCGCGCAACGCTCTCGCCGCGGTTCGCCCGTCGTCGGTCTCGCGGCCGTAGGCGCCGCCGTACGCGCCCTGCGCGATCTCGAGGCGGCGTGCGTCGACGGCCGGCAGCGTCTCGCTCGCCAACCGCGATAACAGCAGCCGCGTCTGCCGGGCAAGCCGCAACACGCGCCATCGATTGGCCACTGCTCCCGGAACGACGCGCACGCCGACGACTTGTGTCGCCAGGCCGGCGATCGCCAGACCGACCAGCATGCCGGCGACAGTCCCGCCGCTGCCCAGCGGCACGACGATCGTGTGCGGCATCGGCAGTGCGTCGCGCTGCAGTTGCGCGACGAGCTCGAGCGCGGCATTCACGTGTCCGACGGCGCCGAGTGCCACGCTGCCGCCAGCAGGAATCCACGTGACCCGTCGTCGCGCGCGCCGGAGGGCGGCGAGCAGATAGGCCGTCGCCACCGAATTGACGCTCGTGACTTGCGCCACCGACTGCAGCCGAGCCGACGTCTCCATGGAAACGGCGTTCGTCTCCTGCGGCCAGGTGATCACCTCGCACATGGCGCCGAGCGACCGGGCGTATTCCGCAACGGCGAGTGCGTGCGTCGAGCCCGAGGCACCGACGGTGAGAATCGTGTCGCCGGCAGAGACATGTGCGAGCAGCAGCTCCAGCGCGCGAACCTTGTTGCCGCCGAGCAGCGGTGCGCTGCGATCGTCGCGCTTCGCGAGCAGTGACACGCCATTCACCGTCCAGCGTTCCACCGGCGTCTCGCTCACGCGAAGGTCGACGTGAGCGAGTGTCTCTGAGAGCTGCGGAAAGCGGTCGAACAGCGCGCTCACGTCACCGTTCGTCAATTCCCTTCGAGGGTTCCGCTCGGTCGCGGAACGGGATACGTCCACGTGCCCTGCGTGGGAAGCTGCTCGACGTACAGCATCTGCACGATGACCATCACGCAGGCGAGCATCGGCACGGCGACCATGAGGCCGAGGAAGCCAAAGACGAGCGCGAGGAGCGCCTGTGCGAGTACGGTGAGCGCCGGCGGCAGGTCCATCCCGCCCTTCATCAGCAGCGGAATGAGAATGTGGTTCTCCAGGAACTGGATTCCCCAGTAGGCGATGAGGACGTAGAGGGCCTTCTCCGGTGAATCCAGGAAGGCCATGGCGACGCCTGGCACCGCGCTGAGAATCGGGCCCACCGTGGGGATGAACTCGAACAGGCCGGCCAACAGTCCAAGCGCGAAGGCCGCCTTCACGTCGAGGATCAGGAGGACGATGGTCGTCACCGATCCGATGGTGGCCATGGCGATGAGTTGGGTGATCAGCCACTTCCGCAGCACCGTTGCGATGCGATCGAAGACCATCGAGCCGCGCTCGCGATGTCGGGCGGGGAGCAGCGACAGCGCGCCACGACGGTAGAGATCCGGGTCGGCGGCGAAGTAGATGCTGAGGAAGATGATCAGCAACAGGCCGCCGACCGCGGCGATCGTCGATGTCAGGAAAGGGAAGAGGTAGCGGCTGGAGCCGCTCATCAGCGATCCGAGTCGCTGGCGAAGCACGCTCGACGGTTTTTCCTGAGCGGCGCCCGGTGTCGACGGAGTGGCGGTGCCAGTCGTCGCAGGACGTGCGCCGGCGGCTGGCGGGGCTCCAGATGCTGGCACTGAATCGCGGTCGAGGATCACTCCAAGCAGGCCGCTGTTGCGCTGGTCGACCCACTGCTCCACGCGGTCGACCGCTTCCGGGAGCTTCTGACGCAGCTCGGCACCCTGTTGCCGTAGCGTCGGCGCGACCCAGCTCAGGGCTCCGACGAGCAGTCCGAAGAACGTCAGGACGATGAGTCCAGCCCCCACCCCGCGCGGGACTTTGAACCGCTGAAGCTGGTCCACCCCAGCGGATACGGCGATCGCGAAGAGGATTCCCAGAAAGGCGACGAGGAAGAGTGCGTGGGCAAACCAGATGAGCTGGAGGACGAGGTAGCTTCCGGCCACCAGCGCCACGGCGCGCATGACGTCGCGGCTCCGCCAACCAATCGTCCGCTTGTGGCGAATCTCCCCTCGTCCGACGGAGGGACCTGGCACCGACCCGCGTCTGGACGGAATTGTCGCGTTCGCCAGAGGCTCTCCGGAGGGGTTACGAAGCAGGTCGCTCGCGGGATCTCGGTTCGGGTCGGTCATGCGAATTGGAATGAGGGCGCGATCTGCGCGGCCGGAATCATGCTTCCTCCCGCCGATGACGCGGTTGTGCGAAGCGATACATTACCCCGTGACTCGATCCGACAACAGAGTGAGGGAAAGCGTGGCCGATCGTGCGACCGCTGCAGAGTTCGAGTATCTCGACACCGTTTCCGCCGTGGACAGGTTCACGGCGGAGATCGCACACGTCACCGAGCTCGCACTCGACACGGAGGGAGCGAGCTTCCACCGATTCGTCGATCGCATCTACCTGTTGCAACTCTCGACGCGCGACAGGCATGCGGTGATCGACCCGTTGCCGATCGGCACGCCGGAGGGATTGGGGCGACTGATGGAAAGCCCC
>JBDSML010000174.1:0-3784 GCA_039915865.1 Gemmatimonadaceae bacterium
GAACCTGATCCGGTTTGCACCGGCGTAGGGAGTCAATCCGATGAAAAGCAACACGCAGATGCGCTTCGCGCGCGATGGCATCATCACCGATGCCATGCAGTTCGTCGCCGAGCGGGAGCAGTTGAGCCCGGAGCTGGTGCGCAGCGAGATCGCCCGCGGGCGGCTCGTCATTCCCGCCAACATGTTCCACCTCGCCGGCTCGCTGAAGCCGATGGCCGTCGGCAAGGTCAGCAAGGTCAAGATCAACGCGAACATCGGCAACTCGGCCGTCACCTCCGACATCGAGGGTGAGCTCGAGAAGCTTCAGTTGGCGGTGAAGTACGGCGCCGATACCGTGATGGACCTCTCGACCGGCACTGCGCTCGACGAGACGCGCGAAGCCATCATCGCCGCGTCGCCCGTGCCGATCGGCACCGTACCGATCTACCAGGCCATCCAGCAGGTCAAGGAAGTCACCGACCTCACCATCGACCTCCTGCTCGAAGTCATCGAGCACCAGGCGAAGCAGGGCGTGGACTACATGACCATCCACGCCGGGATCCTCTTCGAGCACCTGCCGCTCGTCTACGGCCGCGTCACCGGCATCGTGAGCCGTGGCGGGTCGCTGCACGCCGTGTGGATGATGCACCACCGCAAGCAGAATCCGTTCTACGAGTATTACGACGACGTGCTCGACATCCTCCGCAAGTACGACGTCACTATCTCGCTCGGGGACTCGTTGCGGCCGGGTTCCATTCACGATGCGAGCGATCGTGCGCAGTTCGCCGAGCTCGAGACGCTCGGTGAGCTCACGCGTCGCGCGTGGGAGAAGGACGTCCAGGTGATGGTGGAGGGTCCTGGGCACATTCCCATGCACCAGATAGAAATGAACGTTCGCAAGCAGAAGGAGATCTGCAACGAGGCGCCCTTCTATACACTCGGACCGCTCGTCACGGACATCGCGCCGGGCTACGACCACATCACCAGCGCCATCGGCGCGGCGATGATCGGCTGGTACGGCGCCGACATGCTCTGCTACGTCACACCGAAGGAGCACCTCGGCCTGCCGAACGCGGAGGACGTCCGCAACGGTGTGATCGCATACAAGATCGCCGCGCATGCCGCGGATATCGCGCGCGGGCGCCCGGGCGCGACCGATCGCGACGACGCGCTCTCACGCGCGCGCTACAAGTTCGACTGGAACGAGCAGTTCAACCTCTCGCTCGATCCGGAGCGGGCCCGTGAGTATCACGACGAAGCGCTGCCTGCTGAGTACTTCAAGAGCGCCGAGTTCTGCGCGATGTGCGGACCGAAGTTCTGTTCGATGCACCACACGCGCACCATCGACGAGCAGATCGAGGCGATGGCGCAGGAGCAAGGCCTGCTCGCGAGCACGCGAGAGCCACGTGAGACCGACTATGCCCGTGATCTGGTGATCGAGCGTGGAGAGATGGCGGGCGCAGGCGACTAGCACCGGAGGTGCGATGCGCTCGCTCGACCCGTCGCGGCTAGTCTGACGTAGCATCTTCGTCGAGGATCAACATGCGAGCCATCCGCGTTCACGAGACGGGCGGACCGGAAGTGATGCAGTACGAGACGGTCGAGGATCCGGTCCCCGCCGCCGGTGACGCGTTGGTGAAGATGGAGTTCATCGGCGTGAACTTCATCGAGGTCTACCATAGGAAGGGGCTCTACAAATCTGCGCTGCCCTTCACGCCCGGTACGGAGGGCGCGGGCACGGTCGTCGCCGTCGGCGCCGGCGTCACCGCGGTGACGGTCGGCGATCGCGTCGCGTCGCAGAACTTCGTCGGTTCGTACGCGGAGCTCGCGCTGGCCAAGGCCGAGCGGCTCGCGGTTCTACCCGACGGGGTTGGCCCGCGCGAGGGAGCCGCTGCGATGCTGCAGGGCATGACCGCACACTACCTCACGACGTCCGTCTTTCCACTGAAGGCGGGTGATCGATGCCTCGTCCACGCGGCGGCGGGTGGGGTGGGCCTACTTCTCTGCCAGATGGGCCGGCGGATCGGAGCGCACGTCATCGGAACCGTCTCCACGGACGAGAAGGCGGCACTCGCGCGCCAGGCCGGAGCGGAAGAGACGATCCTGTACACCAAGCAGGACTTCGTCGAAGAGGTTCTGCGAATCACCGGGGGCGCGAAGGTCCACGTCGTCTACGATTCGGTCGGCGCCACGACCTTCCTCAAGAGCCTGGACTGTCTCGCTCTCCGCGGTATGCTCGCGCTCTTCGGCCAGTCGAGCGGTCCGGTGGCGCCTTTCGATCCGAACATCCTGAATCCGAAGGGCTCGCTCTTCCTCACCCGTCCCACGCTGGGGCACTTCATTCATACGCCCGAGGAGTTTGCGTGGCGCGCAGGCGACGTACTCGAGTGGGTGCGCGAGGGATCGCTCGTGCTGCGGATCGATCGTGAGGTGCCGCTGGTGCACGTCGCCGAAGCCCATCGCGCGCTCGAGGGACGCCGGACCACGGGCAAGGTCCTGCTGACGCCGTGAACGCATGTCTCGGAGGTAGCTGCGTCGCGCGTGGGGCGTCTCGACAATGATGCCTCGGTCGGTGCTCGTCCTGCTCGCGCTCACCGTGTCCGGCTGCGCGCGACAGGTCTACTCGTCGGCACCCACGTCGGCCGAACCTCGCCCGGTGTCAACGGCGGCGCGCCCTGTCGTGCCTGTCGATCCCGTGTCGAGCACCGAGGCGGTGGACTATCTCCTCGCGCGCGGGGTGCTCATTCCGGTGGCCGGCGCGACGATCGGACAACTGCACGACACCTTCGATGAAGGCCGCGACGGAGGACGCGTCCACCGTGCACTCGACATCATGGCTTCGCGTGGGACGCCGGTGCTCTCGGCGGACAGCGGGCGCATTCTTCGCGTCTCGGCAAACTCGCTCGGCGGCAATACGATCTACGCCACCGATCCACTCGGCCGCGTCGTGTATTACTATGCCCATCTCGACGCGTACCAACCTGGCCTCACTCAGGGCGCGCTGGTGGCGCGAGGTGATACGCTCGGATTCGTCGGCACAACCGGCAACGCACCCAAGGACACGCCGCATCTGCACTTTCAGGTGATGCGCATGCCGTCCGACGGAAAGTATTGGGACGGCGAACCGATCAATCCGTATCCGCTCATTCTTCTCACGCACGACCCCGTTCGCCCATGACACTGTCCTCCAAGGAGCGCGCTGCGCTGCGCGCCGAGGCGCACCACCTCACGCCGCTCGTCCATGTGGGGCATCAGGGGTTCACCGATGCCCTCGTGCAGACGCTCGACGACACGTTGCGCACGCACGAGTTGGTGAAGGTCGCGCTCGCGAAGTCGACTGACGTCAAGCCGAAGGAGGCGGCGCACGAGGTCGCGGAAAAACTTGGCGCCGATGTCGTCCAGACGATCGGCCGGACGTGCACGTTCTATCGCGAGAATCCTGATCTCAAGCGAAAGAAGGGAAGTCCGCCGCCGTGGCGCGCCTGACTCGACGAGGTGCGAAGTGAGCGGTCTCGTACCGATTCATGCTCTCGCACTCTTCAAACATTTGGTGGGCTCGCTGACGACCGTCGTCAGTGAGCCCACCTCGCATTTGCGGACAAAAAATCCCAGGTAGCGAATTGTGCGGCGAATCACGGAGAAAATCCTTTCACGTGGCGACAATAACTTTTGCTGGCGATCCTCTCTCCCGATCGTACGGCGAGCGAACAACTAGATGGATGCGTTACTGACCGGGCTTTCTGCTCGCGTCATGGTTGAGTGAGCCCGAGTCAATCCGGCTGCTACGCCCGATCGCTCCGAAAAA
>JBDSML010000238.1:0-5477 GCA_039915865.1 Gemmatimonadaceae bacterium
CCTCGTTCACCAGGCGGAGCAGCTTCCGCTTGCTCACGATCATGTAGTCGATCTCGCCGCGCGCGAACTCGATCTGCGTCGGCGGATTCTCGAAGCCCGCCTCGCGCACGAGCCACTCGTAGATGTCGCGGTTGTCCTTGAACTCCAGCGTGCAGAGCGACCGCGTGATCCCCTCAATTGCGTCCGACAACCCGTGCGCGAAGTCGTACAGCGGATAGATGCACCACGCGTCGCCCAGCCTGTAGTGCGACGCATGACGAATGCGCAGCAGCAGCGGATCGCGCATGATCATGTTCGGATGCGCCATGTCGATCTTCGCGCGCAGCACGTGCGCGCCATCCGGGAACTCGCCAGCCCGCATGCGGCGCAGCAGGTCGAGATTCTCGCCCACCGGCCGGTCGCGATACGGACTGTCCGTGCCCGCGGTCAACACCGTGCCTCGGCCCTCGCGAATCTCGTCTTCGTTCTGCGAATCGACGTACGCCGTGCCCCGCGCAATCAGCGCTTCGGCGATGTCGTACAGCTTCCCGAAATAGTCACTGGCATAGCGCTCTTCATTCCACTCGAAGCCGAGCCACTGCACGTCTTCCTTGATGGCCTCGACGTACTTCATGTCCTCGGTGAACGGATTGGTGTCGTCGAAGCGGAGGTTCACCGTGCCGCCGAACTCACGCGCGAGCCCGAAGTTCAACACGATCGACTTCGCGTGGCCGATGTGCAGGAAGCCATTCGGCTCGGGCGGAAAGCGCGTCGTCACCGGGCGACCGAAGCGGCCGGTCTCGACGTCCTCCGCGACGAGCTCGCGAATGAAGTTGTTGCGTGGAGCGTCGGAATCAGCTGACACTAGTTCTTCACCAGACCCTTCGCCGCCTCGACGACCTTTTCCACCGTGATTCCGAGCTCCTTGTAGATCCGCTCGAATGGCGCACTCGCGCCGTAGCGCTCGATTCCGATGACCACACCGTTCGAGCCCACCCACCGATACCAGCTCATCGGATGCGCGGCCTCGATGGCAACACGAGGCACGTCAGCCGGCAGCACCGACGCCTGATATTCCTTCGACTGCAGCGCGAACAGCTCATGGCTCGCGAGACTCACGACGCGCGCCCTGATCCCGGCGTCGGCGAGCTGCTCTCTCGCTGTCATGATCAGCCCGACTTCGGAGCCGCTCGACAGCAGCACCACGTCAGGCTTCTTGTCGTCCGCATCGGCGAGGACATAGCCGCCCATCGCCAACCCGGCCGCCGGCGCGTACTTCGTACGATCGATGAAGCCGAGCTTCTGCCGTGTGAGCACCAGGCACACCGGCCCATGCTTGTGCTTGATCGCCACCTTCCACGCCTCGGCCGTCTCCGACGCATCCGCGGGACGGATGACCGTGATGCCGGGAATGCAGCGCAACGCGGTCAGCTGCTCCACGGGCTGGTGTGTCGGACCATCCTCGCCAAGTCCGATGGAGTCGTGCGTGTAGATCAAGATGACGTGAATCCCCATCAGCGACGCGAGGCGGATGGGCGGACGCATGTAGTCCGAGAAGATCAGGAACGTGCCGCCGAACGGCACGACCCCGCCGTGCAGCGTCATGCCATTCATGATCGCACCCATGGCATGCTCCCGAATGCCGAAGTGCATGTAGCGCTTGTCGTACTCTCCCGGCGCGAAATTCTTCCACGTCTTCACCGCGGTGCCGTTCGACGGCGTGAGATCCGCCGAGCCACCCATCAATTCCGGCAGCACGCCGACGAGTGCGTTGAGTACGGTCTGTGATGCCGCACGGCTCGCGACCGACCCATTCTCCGCCGTGAAAGTCGGAATGACGGACTCCCAGTTCTCCGGCAGCTCGCCAGCGAGACGCCGCTTCATCTCCTTTGCATCATCGGCGTTCGCGGCGGCATACGCGTCGTGCTTCGCATCCCACGCCTTGTGTGCCTTCGCACCCTTGTCGAGCGTCTTGCGCCACTCCGCCAGCGCATCATCCGGGACGTAGAACGACTCCTCCGGCTTCGGCCAACCAAGCGCCTTCTTCGTCGCGACGATCTCGTCGGCGCCGAGTGGTTCTCCGTGAGCGGACGATGTGTCCTGCTTCTTGGGGCTCCCATATCCGATGTGGGTGCGTGTCACCACCAACGTGGGCCGGCCCTTCTCGGCTTTCGCCGCCGCGACAGCCTTGTCGATGGCGTCGAGGTCGTTGACGTCGTCGATGTGCAGCACGTGCCAGCCGTAGGCCACGAACCGATTCGCCGTATCGTCGGTGAAGGTGAGGTCGGTGCTGCCGTCGATCGTGATCTTGTTGTCGTCGTAGAAGCCGATCAGCTTGCCCAGCTTGAAGTGTCCGGCGAACGACGCACTCTCGTGCGACACGCCTTCCATCAGGTCGCCGTCGCTGCAGATGAAGTACGTGTAGTGATCGACGATGTCGTGCCCCTCGCGATTGAACGTGGCCGCGAGATGTGCCTCGGCCACCGCCATGCCGATCGCGTTGCCGACGCCCTGGCCGAGCGGGCCGGTGGTCGTCTCGACGCCGGGCGTGTGCCCGTGCTCGGGATGACCAGGGGTGCGACTGCCCCACTGACGGAACTGCTTCAGGTCGTCGAGCGTGACGTCGTAGCCGCTGAGGTAGAGGCAGCTGTAGAGCAGCATCGACGCGTGGCCGCACGAGAGCACGAAACGATCGCGGTTCGGCCAGTGCGGATCGGCCGGATCGTGGTTCATGTGCCGCGTGAACAGCGCATATCCGAGTGGCGCGAGGGCCATCGGCGTACCGGGATGACCGGAGTTCGCCTTCTGCACACCGTCCATGGATAGCGTGCGGACGGTGTTGATGCAGAGTTCGTCGAGGGGAGTAGTAGGCATCCGCGAAAGATAGACGACCGATTGGGGATCGGCAGGGCATCAGTGAGCGTGAGCGTGAGCGTGAGCCTCGAGCATTGAGCAGACTAGCGCTTGCGCTCGAGGCTGAGTTTCAGCCAGAGCCCGCTCGAGCTCGAGCTGACAGCGCCGGCTCGCGCTCGATTTGCTCATTGCTGGAAGCTCGAGCTCCGGCTCGTGCCCATGGACGTCCCCGTCCACAGTCTGCTCCGACGCCCGCTGCTGTCCATCCATGCTCGGCAGCAACACCGAGTCGCCCGGTGCGAAGACGTCGATGCACGCGCCGAACGCAGTCCCCGGTGCACGCTCGTCCACCATGGAACCGTCGCCCAGAATGGGACGTCGCATGCGAGATGCGCCCACCACGATGGCGCCGGGCGAATTGCCGGGCGAGATGTGACAGGCGTCCATCTCGAGGTTGCCCGCCGACACGATGACGGGAATCCCCGCCGCGAGTAGCTGCTTGACCGTGCTGTCGAGTGCGGGGATCGACGTCGACGTATCGGCGATGAACGACCAGTTGGCCACGGCGCGCCGCTCGGGATGTTGCGCGTGATCGGCGAGCATCCACTTCGCGCCGCGCACGATGGCGTCGATGGTACCGCGCATCTTCTGGCACTCGACCATCTTCACGTCGACGATCTCTGCTTCAGGAGCCACGCCGAGCGTCAGCCCTGCCACAGCGCCGGCGACCGCCGTGCCGTGGGCGTTGCAGAGATGCTCTTCATCGGGGAAGGCGTCGTAGCCGCGGCGCACGCGTCCCCGAAGCTCGGGATGCGTGTCGAGAACGCCCCCGTCGAAGACGTAGACCGTCACGCCGCGGCCGCTGCCGAAGTGCTTGTACGTCCGATCCAATGGAAGGGAGCGCTGATCGATCCGGTCGAGCGCGAACGACACCGTGCTCGCTTCCGTGTACTCGGTGGCGACTGTCGTTCGCATCGACGAGCCGGCGGACGCCACGAGGGCATCGTTTGGTGATGGCCGAGCGCCGGGTGCGCAGCCGCCTGCAGGGAGAAGGGCCCCGAGGGCGGCGGTCAACCGAGAGGAGCGGAGGGCTGGTGCGACGGTCGGCATCATAGTGACGGTGAAATGGCACGAACCTGATCGCGGATGCTGCCGCGTGCAATGCCATGACACATCTTGCCGTGCCAAACCAGGGACGCACCGCCGACCGCATGCGCCGGTCGGAAACGGTACGTCGATTGCCCTGCAGAACGGGCTATCGTGGCCTCGCTAGCGGACGAGCGCTTCTGCTTCGGCTGCCTTGCACCGCTCGCCGTGGCTGGGATACGCGTGGCCGCAGTGCACGCACTGCTCGCCGAACCCCGTGCGCTTCCAGATCAGGTGGTAAACGGCACGCTGCAGCTTGGCTACGCGGTCCTCGAGCTCTTTCGTCGACGCGCTGGGTTCCATGAACTACCTCCGGATGCAGAAAGGGGGCGAGCGTGAGCTCGTAAGGGCAAAGGTCGCACCCCGCCGACGCGAGGGCTAGTCGTGAAATCGCCTACAACCACCCCTTGTCGCGCGCGATGCGTGCCGCCTCTACCCGCGTCGACGCACCCACCTTCGTCATCGCCTCGGACAGGTAGTTCCGCACCGTGCCTTCGGAGAGATTGAGCGCGACGGCGATGTCCGCGCTCTTCACGCCATCCGCGGCGAGACGCAGCGCCTGTCGCTCGCGATCGGTGAGCGGATCCGGAGCCGTCCACGCATGCGCGGCGAGCGACGGATCCACCGCTCGCAACCCAGCGTGCACCCGTCGCACTGCGTCGGCCAGCACCTCGGGCGGACTGTCCTTCAACAGATAGCCCGACGCTCCCGCCTCGAGTGCACGTCGCAGGTACCCAGCGCGCGCGAACGTCGTGACGATGATGACACGAGTCGCACTGCCCCGCCTCTGCAACTCCGCCGCAACCTCGAGCCCGCTCAGGTGCGGCATCTCGATGTCCGTCAGCAGCACGTCGGGCGTGTGCAGCATCACGGCGGCAACCGCCTCGGCGCCGTCGCCCGCCCGCGCGACGACCTCGATGTCGCTCTCGATCTCGAGCAGCGCCACCAGCGCACCCAGGACCAACGCCTGATCTTCAGCGACGACGACCCGAATCACGTCGACAGCCTCGCCAGCGTGATGTGGACGCGCGTACCCGTCACGCCAGCACCGACGCTGATCTCGCCGCCGAGGGCGCGCACGCGCTCCCGCATGCCCGAGAGACCGTTGCCATCGGGTCCGCGCTTGCCACGCCCGTCGTCTTCCACGGCGAGTGAGCGCGTGCCGTCCTCGTCGCGCAGCGTGATGCGACACAGCGTCGCGCCCGCGTGGCGCACGACGTTCGTCACGGCTTCGCGGATCGCCAGCGCGAGCGTCGCCTCCTCCGTCGGTGTGAGCATCACCGAAGCGACATCATGTTCGACGGACACGCCGGCCGCCTGAAGCATCACCTCCGCACTCGCCACTTCCTGCAACACCCCCGCATCGCGATGGCCGGTGAGCGCATCGCGGATCTCCTGCAACGCGTCGCGCGAGACCCCTTCCACCGCGCGCATCTCCTCCGCTGCACGAGCCGGATCGCGCTCGGCCAACCGTGCCGCGAGTGCGGACTTGAGCGTGA
>JBDSML010000244.1:0-5014 GCA_039915865.1 Gemmatimonadaceae bacterium
TTGCCGGTGACGGGCAATTCCCGATGTTGCTTGGCAACACTACCGCCGCCCAGTCGGGGAGACGCCGACCCGAGCGGCGCGGGCGAGGAAGCGATTCGTACAGACAAATAGTACTTGTACGAATGACTAAGCTGTTATTGTGGAAGCACATCCATACATACAGTACAGTTATAGCCCATAAGAAACGTGTAACACGCGCAAGGGCAATCGCCTGCCGCACGAGATCGGGATGCATCCGCTGACGCATCCGGTGGAGCCGCACTTCGTACACCTGTCATGGGCAGTTCGCCGCCTCACGCAGACGCAAGCGAAGTACATCCGCACCTTTTACGGTGACGCGATACTGCACCAGCTCGAGGCACTCGAGCATCGAGTGCATCCGGACGCAAACGGATACGCTCATCGGTCAGAGGCACCGACGTCAGAGCATTTGGGGGCAGCGCAGGGGTAGCTGCTCTTTTTTGTTCGCCAAGTCGGCTCGCGCACCGATCGGACGACGGCCCGTCATCAGTCCTTCGTTGTCGGTCGCGCGTTTTCCTGCCCGTCCTCAGTGATTCGTTTTCCGTCCTCGATCCTGGGCGGATCGCTCGTGACGAAGCACGAAATACGGGTAGGAAAGCGCGCGACGAACAACGGTGAACGCATGACGGGGCCTCATCCCACCTTGAGTCCGCCGAGATACTCTTCGAGTTCGCGTCGCAGCGTATCGCGGCGAGTCGTCAGCGAAGCACGCTCCCGCTGCAGTGACTCGATCGACGTCTCCTGCTCGCTGAGCTTCGCCAGCAACCGCCCGTAGTATGTCGTCGCCGGCGCGACAGTCTTCATGTTCTCGCGAATGCGATTTTGTTCGGCCGTGATCTCGGAGATCTGCTGCGTCCGCGCGTTGATCTGCCGGTCGACGTCCTGCATCGCCTGCTTCATCTGGATGGCCTTCGCAATCGCTTCGCGGACCTCCTTCGGGATCTCGGACGTCGCGCTGTAGACCATGAGCTGGCCGAGCTCCGCCGGGAGCATCGCCATCGTCTCGCCCTGAACCCACTCTTCCTTGACCATCAGCGTGGTCACCCTGTGGGCCGGCATCGCACCCTTGAAGCGATACAACTCCGGCGTCGTCTCCATCGGCGGCTGGGTGTCGACCAACTTCCATCCCGCGCGGATCGGATGCTCGATGACGAGCGTCTTGTCCCTGTCCGACTTGTTGTCGGCGGCATACTCCTGCGTGGCGACGAGCTTCCGCTTCACGTACAGCGTTCCGCGTACGATCGACGCGGTTTGCACGGCGCTTGTCTGCGTGTGCTTCGTGTTGTCCACCTTCACGTCGAGATCGATGCCGTAGCTCAGGAGCCGCTCCTGGCCCGGAGGCACATTGTCGATGCGCGCGTCACCAGCGTAACCGCCCTTGTCGAAGACAGTCACCGGACCTTGCAGCAGGTGCTTGCCCGTCGTGTTCTTGATACGAACGCCGTTGAGTGGATTCGATTGCAGTGTCGATGCGTTGTAGATCGAGAGCCGCTCGAGCTCGATGCTGTCGGTGATGATGGGCAGCATCGCCGACTTCTGGCGCGCCAGCGTCACGTTGCCGACGACGTATTGAAACAGCTCGCCCAACTTCATCGCCGACGCAATCGCCTGCACGGACGACGCTGCGTCCATGGCCGCGGTGACGACCATCGCATTCAGCGCGAACCCTTGTCCCGCAGCTTTCGCCGCCATCCGCGAATCTGACCGAGCGGACGCCTCGGCGCGCACCATCGGAGCGCGAGGGCTTTCCTCCGGCGTTCCACCTTCGTAGACCTGTGGCCGAAGACTCGCGAACAACTCCGGCACAACCGTGGGACGCGTGGAGTACAGAGGCTGATAGAGGTCCATCGTGAACGAGATCGGACGCCCGCTCACCAATGAGAGCGACACATTCGTCCAGTCACTCTCCGTCTGGTTCTCGACGATCGCCCACCCCTGAATCTGCCCGGTGCGCTTTCGCTCATCGAGCAGCAGTCGATAGCTCGTCTTCCATACAGGTGCCTCGACCACGTACCCGATCCGCACGCGACGCGGGCCAACGCCGTTGAAGTCGATCGTCACCGGCTTCTTGTCCTGATCTCTCGCCTGCACGAGCGCGGAGAGCGCTTTGGTCAGCTCGTCCTGCAACTCCGGATCATCGAGCGTCAGGCTCGTGATCGACTGTAACTCCACTGCGCGAAGCATCGCGCCGGTGAGCAGGTTCAGCACCGGGACGACCACCGGTTCACCCTTGTCGGCAGGAATCCGCCGCTCTTCGACGCCGAGGATCGTGCCCGTCAGCTTCTCGGCACGCGCCTGGACGGTGACGCGGGCACCGCGCAGTTGATTGAGGATGTCCGCCTGACTCGGATTCTTCGTGATGTCGATCTGGAAGCTGCGAAGCGTCTTTGCCAGCGGATCCTGCGACGCATACGTGATCGCGCCAACTCGGCCGCCATCCTGGTCCTGGAGCACGAGCGACTTGAGGATGTCGTTGATCTGGCTGGTCTTGAAGCGCAGCATCGTCGAGCCATTGCCATGCACGGTCCCGGCATGCTCGAAGTACCCAACACCGGACGAAAAGAGGACGACCTTGGAGACGGGAACGTCGGTATTGGTTCCGGTGCGTTGCGCCAGCTGGGCGTCCGCCAATCCGATCGGGGCGAGCACGATCAGCAGCGACGCGAATGAGCGTTTGAGCACGGACTTCCTGGTTGGAGTGGATGACATCACCAGGAAGGAGACGGCGGTCACCAGCCGCCTTGCACACGGCACTCGAGCCGCTATTGCTTCTCGCCCACGAACACCACGCTGCGCCCCGTGTAGTGCCGCTTCTCTCCGCCGAGCATACGCAGCATCAGCGTCCGCAATCCGGTGCCGACCGCTGACGCGGCCGTATTGCCCTTCACACCGCGCAGCCAACGCTCCAACTGGTCCATGTCGCTCACCGACAGCGCCTCGATGTCCAGGGCGAGCGCGTAGTAGTACCTCACTCCCTCGTGGTCGGGGAGCAGCGTCGTGCGCGTCGGACGCTCGAGCGTCGACTGCGCCGTGGCGAGCGTCGCGAAGCTGCCGAGGTCCTCCACTTTTCCCGCCTGTTGCCGCACCACACGATAGCGCTGCGCTGACGGATCGTACTGCACGATCACCCGCCAATCGAGACGACCCTCGAGATCGTCGAACAGTCCGCCCGAGCGCCATAGCTCGAGACGGAAGTGCAGCGACGCGGGAAAGCCGCTCCGCACGAGATCACGCATGTCCGCCTCGGCGAACAGGTTCGTCGCGCTCACGATCGCGCCGATGCCGCCGGCACCCGGCGGGGTGATTTCCAGCACCGGACGACGCTGCGCCGCGAGGGGCGCGGCGAAGCAGAGTGTAAGGCCGAGCAGGAGCGCGAGCGCGCGTCCGGGCTGCGTCATGGCTTAGAAACGGTGCCGAATGCGGACGAAGACGTTCACCTGCTCATTCGGCTCCGACAGCGCCTTCGCGACGTAGATCCCGAACTGGTCGAAGTCGAGGCCCGCGCCGACATCGGTGCGATACGATGAGAGCGACGGAAATTCATGACGCCCGATGTTCACCGGATTGCCCGGCGAGTTCACCAGCCACCCACGACCCGCATCGGCGAAGAACACCCACGCGCCGTCGGCGCGAAAGCGCGTGCGACGAAAAGGCGCTGCGCCGTCGCTGAAGGAGATGCGGATGTCGTTGCGATACTCGAGTTGCGCGAGGGAAATGCGCTCGCACTGTGCGGGACGTCCACCCACCGCGGCGCCCGACGTGCACGTCCCGACGTCCGTGCCTCCGGCAACACGAAAGTCGAAGCCCGGCACAGTGCCCGGTCCGTCGATCGACAGGCGACGCTCGAGGGGAAGCGGATCGCCGCTCAGCCATCCGCCGAGCAGCAATCGCAGATTCAGCGCGGCGTTCGGCGCGAGTCGGTTGTAGCGCCGCAGGTCGAAGAACCCGCGTTGATAGCGCGTCGGTCCCGCTGTCGGCGCGCGCACGCCCAAAGACGTTGGCGCGAGAACGTCGATCATCCCCGTGCCGCGCTCATAGTCCGCGAGCAGGTACCATCCCGCCCAGGGGTTGATGTCGTCGTTCCGTGTGTCGATGCGGAGCGTGAGGTTGGCGAGATGAAAGCGCCCCTCGTCGACGCGCGGATTGTCGCGCCAGCCGACGTCGCCGAAGTCGATCGCCAGCGGGTTATGTGCCTCGCGCGAGCGCCAGCGCTCGTCGCCGTAGCTCAGCGTGAGGTCGGCGTTGTCCGTCGCGCGGAGCGCCGCGTGGATCCGGCCGCCATGCCGCCCGTAGTAATCGCGATAGTCGCGATGAAACAGAAACGACGAAAGGCCGACCTCGACGTCACTCAGCTGCCATTGCTCGATGCCGTCGACCATGTCGAACAGGCCGCCGCCGAGCGTCACGCCGAACTGACGGCCGAAGCGAATCTCGCCGCGCACGTCGTGGCCGACGTCAGCCTCCGATCCGGAAAAGCTGGCACCCGTGCGCAGGATCGCCGTCGCATCGAGGCGAAGATGGCCCCACCCCTGATCGCGATAGAGCACCGGCCCAATGCGAATCGGCAACCCTTCGACGCGATTGTACACGCCTGCGTTCGCGATCTCGAACGAGTTGAAGTTGTGCCGGCCGCGTCGCTCCCAACGCCGCCACCACTGATCGTCGGACGCTTCCCCGAGCTGTGCGATGAGTTGGTCACCCTGCCGCGTGTAGCGCAACGGAGGGTGATAGATGCGCAGCTCGCCGCCGATGCGCGCGCCCTCCGCGCCTTCCACCTCCCCGCCGACGACGACAAGGTCGCCGTCGATGCGTGCCCCCTGTCGCAGGATGACATCGGCATTGATCGCCAGCAGTCGGCCCGTCACGCGCCCCGCCACAGTCACGGGTCCATTGAGCACTGCGACGTCACCGACGATGGTGCGGCCGCTGTCGATCTTGAGCGCGTCGGTCGCCCGAAGCACGGTGGTCGCGTTGAACAGCGCCACCGCCTCTC
>JBDSML010000247.1:0-11786 GCA_039915865.1 Gemmatimonadaceae bacterium
CTGCCCGAGCCGCTCCAGGTGGACGTCGTCGCCGACTCTGCGCCACACGTCGTCATCGCACAGCCCACCGCCGACACGCTGCTCGTTTCGGCAGAGCCGGTCGGCCTCGCGCTGCTCGTCTCGGACGATCATGGCCTCGCGTCGATCGCGCTCCGCATCATGCGTGCAGGCTCGCAGGACGCCGCGCCGATCATGCAGTCGCTCGCCGGTGCCGTGGGGACGAGCTGGGGTGGCGCGGCGTCGGTGGACATCGGTGCGCTGCATCTCGCGCCGGGCGACGCCGCGCGCGTTCGGGCCGAGGCGGTCGACGCGTCTCCCTGGGGGCAGCGTGGCGTGAGCCGCGAGATCGTGCTTCGTCGCGCGACCAGCGAAGAGCAGCGCACGCAGGCACGTGCGCTCGGCGACTCTGCCGTGAAGGAAGCGTTGGCGGCCGCGAACGCGCAGAAGAACCTGGCACAGCGCACGGACGAAGCGGCGCGCGCGCAGGCTCGCCAAGGTGGCGCAAAGGATCAGGCGGCGAACACTCAGAGCGCGCAACAGAAGGCGATGAACTTCGAGAACGCCGAGAAGGCGCGGAGTCTCGCGCAGGAACAGCGCGCCATGGCCGACCGCGTCGAGAAACTGCGCAAGGCGACGCAGCAGCTCGAGCAGCAACTCAAGGCGGCGGGTGCGCTCGACTCATCGCTGCAACGGCAGTTGAGCGAGGCGCAGTCGCTGCTCAAGCAGGCGCTGACGCCCGAGATGATGCAGCAGATGCAGAAGCTGGAGTCTGCGTCGCAGCAGATGAACGGCGACCAGTCGCGCGACGCACTCAAGGACCTTTCGGCGATGCAGCAGAAGTTGCGCGAGCAACTCGAGAAGAGTGCCGAGATGCTCAAGCGCGCCGCGCACGAAGGCTCGATGCAGACGCTCGGCGATGAGGCGAAGGAGCTCGCGAACAAGGAGCGCCAGCTTGCCGACAAGCAGCAGACTGCGGGGAAGTCGCCGAGCGATGCGAAGGATGCGAAAGAGCTTGCCGAGCGTTCGGAGCGTTTGCGCGACGCGATGGATCAGCTGAAGGAGCGTCTCTCAAAGGACAAGGCGGACGCTGGCGCGTCGAAGACGGACGCTGCGGCGCAGCATGCTTCGAAGTCCGAGACGGAAATGCGCAAGGCGGCGAACGAGATGCGCTCAGGCGAGAAGGAAGGACAAGCGAAGCCTGGCGGCGAGCCGAAGGCGGGCGAGCCGAAGGCGGGCGAGCAGAAGCCCGGCCAGGAGGGCCAGAAGGGAGAGACCAAGCCCGGTGGTGAACCGAAGGCGGGCGAGGAAAAATCCACCGAAGGCAAGCCGGGTTCGGAAACGAAGAGTGGCGAAGCAAAGCCCGGCCAGAAGGAACAACAGGGCCAACAGGGTCAGAAGGGGCAGCAGGGTCAGCAGGGTCAGCAGGGTCAGCAAGGCCAACAGGGAGAGAAGAGTCAGCACGGCGAGAAGGGACAAGAGGGCCAGCAGGGCCAGCAAGGACAGCAGGGCGAGAAGGGCCAGCAGCAGGCGCGCGACGCGGCAGAGGAGATGGACAAGGCGGCGCAGTCGATGAAGGACGCGCGCGCCGACCAGGTGAAGGAGTGGAAGCAGGAGCTCACGTCGGAGCTCGACCAGTCCGCGCAGGAGATGATGCAGCTCGCGCGCGAGGAGAAGGCGCTCGAGCAGAAGGCGCGCAGCGGCCAGTCGAAGGAGGACAGTCGCAGCGCGCAGAGCGCGGTGGAGCAGGGCGTCGACAAGGCGAACGAGCGTCTGCAGGGCGCGGGCAAGAAGAGCGCGCTGCTCTCACCGCGGTCGCAGCGCGCGATGCAGGAGGCCAAGGCGAAAGTCTCACAGGCGACGGAGAGCGTGACGCAGCCGAACAGCAGCGGCCAGAAGCAGGCGAGCGCGTTGGCCGAAGCGGCCGATGCGCTGACCAAGGCGTCGACGTCGCTGTCACGCGATCGTGAGCGTGCGAACAACGCGAACAGCGCCTCGGGCTTCGACGAGATGTTGAAGCAGATGCAGGAGGCCGCGCAGAAACAGGGGCAGATCAACGGGCAGTCGCAGAGCCTCCTGAGCATGCCGAATGGCCAGAGCAGCGCCCAGGGCCAGGCGTTGGCCCGCTCGCTCGCACAGAAGCAGCGGCAGCTCGCCGAGCAGCTCGACGAATCGGGCGATGCCGCCGGAGGCGACCGCGCAGCGCAGCTTGCGCAGGAAGCGCGACAGCTCGCCGAAGCGCTCGACAACGGACGGCTCGATGGGACGACGATCGCGCGCCAACAGCAGCTGTTCCGCCGGTTGCTCGATGCCGGCAAGTCACTGGAGAAGGACGAGCGGGACGACAGCGGCAAGCGCGAAGCAAAGTCGGCCACCGGTTCGGAGGTGTTCGGCCCGGGCAGCGCGGTGGACCTGCATGCTGCGGTGAAGTTCCGTCCGCCCACATGGCAGGAATTGCGCGGACTGTCGTCCGACGAGCGTCGCGCGATTCTCGATTACTTCACGCGCCTGAATAGTGCTCCCACGCCCTGAGGCGAGCGGAGCGCGTCGTGGCGCGTTGATGGTGATGCTCCTGACTGTGTCGCCCACGATGCTCGCGGGCCCACTCCAGGCGCAGCAGCAGGAGGAACGGCCGGAAGTGATGAAGGCACTCGATCTCGAAGGCGCCGGCAAGTACAAGGAGGCGGCCGCGGCGTTTCGCGTCATCGTCCGCGCGTCGCCGACGCCGAGCGCGGTGCTGGGACTCGAGCGCGTGTACGCGGAGCTCGGCATGAGTGATTCCCTGCTGGCACCGCTCGACACCATCATCGCGAGCTTTCCGCGCGAAACCGTCTATCGCACGATACAACTGCGCACGCTGCAGCTCCTTCGTCGCGACGACCGCCTGCGCGACGCGTTCGAGAAGTGGGTGCGTGCCATGCCGAGGGATCCAGCGCCGTACCGCGAGTATGCGCGGGTGCTCATCGCACTCGGACGTCCGGCGAGCGCGGACAGCGTCGTGGCCCGTGGGCGACTCGCGCTGGGCAGCCTGAAGGATCTCGAGTACGAGAACGCGCAGCTTCGCGCGGCCATGGGTGACTGGCCGGCGAGTGCGCAGTCGTGGCGTCGCGCGCTGGTGGACGCGCCGTATCTCGCGATTGCGTCGGCGTACTCGCTCGCGCCCGCACCGCCCGCCATGCGCGACGGCATTCGCCTGGCGCTCAGCGCGTCACCGGCGGATCCAGGCTCACGCCGTGCGCTCGCGGAGCTCGAGCTCACGTGGGGACATCCGGACCAGGCGTGGGACGCACTGCGCGCCCTGCACGCCGACACCATTGCCGCGACGATGTGGGATGAATTCGGCGAGCGCGCGTACACCGAGGAGCGGTGGTCGATCGCGCGCGATGCATTCGTCGCCGCACTCCGCGTGCGCCGCACACCGCAACTGGCGCAACGCGCGGCGTCGGCCGCGCTGCGCGCGGGCTCGCCGGAGGACGTCTTCACGCTCGTGCCACTCGCCGAGTGGGAGGGCGATCCGGCGCGTGCGGGCCGCGAGCCGCTCGCGCTGCACGTGGGCGCGCTCGTCGCGCTCGGTCGTGCGAAGGACGCGGATGCGCTGATCGCGCGCTTCGACCGCCTGCTCGTGCCCGCGCAGCGCATGCGTCTCGCGCAGATGGTCGCGACGGCGTGGGTTCGCGCGGGCGATCTCGTGAGGGCGCGCGAGGCATTGAGTTCGGCGGGGCCGGAGGCCGATTCGAGCGAAGCGGCAGGGTGGCTCGCGCTGTACGAGGGCCGGCTCGGCGCCGCGCGGTTGATGCTCAAGACGTCGCGCGCACCGAACCCCGATCTCGCGCTGGCGATGGCGATCGTCGCTCGCACCAAGGGCGACGACGCGCCCGGACTCGGCGCCGGATTCCTCGCCATCGCGCGCGGCGACAGCGTTGCGGCAACCGCGAGGTTCATCGACGCGGCGTCGAAGCATCCTGAGGTCGCGCCTCCGCTGCTGTTGATTGCGGCTCGGCTTCGCGCGGTTCGTCCCGAGACCGCGATCCCGATCTGGAAGCGGATCGTCGCGGAGCATCCCAACACACCGGAAGCGGTGGAGAGCGAGCTCGAATGGGCGCGCGTCCTCCGCACGCGCGGCGACGTCGCGGGCGCGGTGACACATCTGGAACATCTCATTCTCAGCGCGCCGCAAAGCGCGCTCCTTCCCCAGGCGCGGCGCGAGCTCGAACTGGCGCGCGGCACAGTACCACCGAGCTGATGTCGTTCACTCTTCGAAGGATCGCGCTGGCAACGCTGCTGATGGCAGCGCCACTCGCCGCGCATGCGCAGCGCCTGCTCATCCCGATGGATGACGGCCAGACCAATCATCTCAAGGCGTACGGCCTCACGTACAACGCCATGAAGACCGGCGTGCAGGCGGAGTGGCTGCTCAACTATCGCGGCGGGTCGTTCCTGCTGCCCGACGCGCCCGAGCTGCGACGTCGTGCTGCGCTCGACGGCATCTCGACGGAGCCGATCTCCGATGCGCAGCTCGCTGGGATCCGGCGCGAAATTGCGGCGGGCAACATGGAGAGCGTGCCGCTGGAGAAGGCACCGCGCATCGCCGTCTACACGCCGCTCGAGGCGCAGCCGTGGGACGATGCCGTCACCCTCGCGCTCAAGTACGCCGGCATCGAGTTCACGCCGATCTATGACGAGCAGGTCGAGCAGGGTGACCTCACGAAGTACGATTGGCTGCACCTGCATCACGAGGACTTCACGGGGCAGTTCAACAAGTTCCAGCTCGGGTATCGCGACGCGCCGTGGTTCCGCGACCTCGTGGCGAAGAACGCCGCGATGGCCAAGAAGCTCGGCTACGCGAGCGTGCCGGGGCTCAAGAAGGACGTCGCCGAACGGATCCGCGTGTTCGTCGAGCGCGGCGGATTTCTGTTCGCGATGTGTGGCGCGACCGAAACCATCGAGCTGGCCATCGCCGGCAAGGACGTCGACATCGCCGGCGAATTTGCCGACGGCACACCGATGGATCCCGATGCCGACTCACGCATGCAGTGGAAGCGATCGCTCGCGTTCAAGGACGCACACCTCGAGCACTCGCCCTTCGTCAACTCGATGAGCGACATCGACGGCCATCAGGTCAACGTGCCGGGCCGTCGCCAGCCACTCGGCACCTTCACGCTGTTCAACTTCTCGGCGAAGTTCGATCCCGTGCCGAGCATGCTGGTGCAGGACCATCGCAGCGTGATCAACGACTATTACGGGGTCACCACGAGCTTCACCAAGGCGACCCTCAAGCCGGCCGACATCGTGCTCGCCACCGAGGAGGGCGCGCCGTGGGTGAAGTACATCCACGGCGACTACGGGAAGGGCACGTGGACCTATCTCGGCGGCCACGACCCCGAGGATCCGCAGCATGCGATCGGCAATCCGCCGACGGACCTGTCGTTGCACAAGAGCAGCCCGGGCTATCGGCTGATCCTGAATAACGTGTTGTTTCCGGCGGCCAAGAAGAAACCCCTGAAGACTTAGGGCGGACTCGAAGATCGTACCCCAGGAGCGCACTCCAAGAGCGCACTCCAGGAGCGCACTCCAGGAGCGTACTCCAGGAGCGTACTCCCGGTGCGTGCTCCAGGTGCGTGCTCCAGGTGCGTACTCCAGGAGCGTGCTCGAGCAGCGCAGTTGGAGCTAGAGCTAGAGCTCAAGTGTACGTAGTTTGAGCACGCCCTCAGAGCACGCCCTCAGAGCACGCCCTCAGAGCACGCCGTTAGCAGTTCTATCCATCTTCGGTGTATCTTCAGGGGTGCCAGTTCCCGCGCCGAAGCCACCCGCCTCGAACCGACTGAGCCGCCCCGCGGCGGCGGCGATGCGCGCGGCCATCCGCATGGCCGGCGGCAACGAGGTGTGCTTCGTCTGCGCCCTCGACGAGGAGGGCCTGGTGCTCACGGCTCGCACCGTTGCGCGAGGTAACGTCGAAAGCGTGCTCGCGTTGCCCGGCTTCGCCCGGCGTGGTGAGATGCTCGTCCACAATCATCCGTCGGGCCTGCTCGAGCCGTCCGGCGCAGATTACGACGTCGCCATCCGCATGCACGACGATGGCATCGGCTTCGGCATCATCGACAACGACGCCAAGCTGCTCTACGTCGTCGTCGAGGTGCCGCGCGCGGATGCGCAGACGCGCCTCGATCCCACAGCGGTTGCGCACGATCTCGGGCCGGACGGTCCGATCGCGAAGCAGCACACCCGCTACGAGGATCGCGAGAGCCAACGTGCGATGGCCGCGACGATCGCACGCGTCTACAACGACGGTGGCGTCGGACTGCTCGAGGCGGGCACAGGGGTCGGCAAGTCCCTCGGCTATCTCGTGCCGGCGCTGCGCTGGGCCGCTGCCAATGGCGAGCGCACGATCGTCTCGACGAACACGATCAACCTGCAGGAGCAACTCGTCGGCAAGGATCTGCCATTCCTCAAGCTCGCGCTGGGCGACCAGAAGGTCCGCTTTGCGCTGCTCAAGGGATGGCGCAACTATCTCTGCCTCTCGCGCCTCGAGCAGGCGACGGGCGGCGCCGCGCAGCTGTTCGACGATGGCATGGCGGGCGAAGTCGCGAGCATCGCGGCATGGGCGGGGAAGACCGCCGATGGTTCACTGGCAGATCTACCGGTCCCACCTCGCCCCGAAGTGTGGGACGAAGTTGCCGCCGAGCCGGACATCTGCACGCGCATGAAGTGTCCGCTGTTCGACAAGTGCTTCGTCTTCAAGGCGCGTCGGGCCGCTGCCGAAGCGGATGTCATCGTCGTGAATCACCACCTCCTGCTCTCCGACCTCGCGGTGCGTCGCGCGTCGCAGAACTGGGATGACGCCGCTGTGTTGCCGGCGTACGGGCGACTCGTCGTCGACGAGGGACATCACCTCGAGGACGCTGCGGCATCGCACCTCGGGAGTACGGTCACGCGTCGCGCCCTCGTGCGTCTCGTCGGTCGCCTCGACCGGCGAGGGAAGGGGCTGCTGCCAGCCCTCGCGAACAAGCTGATGCTGAGCAAGGACCTCCTCAGCACAGCCAGTCTCGATCTGCTCGAGGCACGTCTCGAGCCGGCCGTGAAGGCGCTGTTCCAGAAGAGCGACCTGCTGTTCGAGTTGCTCGACACGTTCATCGACGAAGCGGGCCAGCCGGTGGTGCGGCTGACGCAGTCATTCGCGACGCATCCCATCTGGAAGGCGGGTCTCAAGGTCGCGCTCGACGACACGCTCGGCGAGATCGCGTTGCTGCAGGAAGGTCTGCAACTCGTGCGCGAGCGCATCGAGGGAAGCGCGAAGCTGGATGAGGAGCTGTCGCCGCTGATGAGTGAGATGCGCTCCGTGACGCGTCGTCTTCAGGTCGCGGGTGACGGACTGCGCCGCGCACTGACGCCGCCGCCCGACGACGACACGGTCCGATGGATCGAAGTGCGCGGCCGTGAGCGCTCCGTCGCTGTGTCCTGTGTGCCACTCGATCTCGCGCCGATCCTTCGCGACGATCTGTTCAATCGGCTCGACAGCACCATCGTCACCAGCGCGACGCTCACCGCATCCACCGGCGACGTCGCGACCGACGCGCATCGCTTCGACTTTCTGGCGAAACGTCTTGGCCTCGACGAGCCAGGCTCGGCGCCGACGACGGCGGTCTTTCCCTCGCCATTCAATTTCGCAGCACAATCGCTGCTCGTCATTCCCTCCGATGTGCCGGCACCGAACGTCGATGCCGACGGCCACCGCGCCGCCCTGACGCGCATCGTGCTCGACGTCGCAGAAGCGTCCGACGGAGGACTGTTCGTGCTGTTCACGAGTCATCGCGAGGTGCGACAGCTCGCCAGCGAACTGCGTGCGCGCGGCACCGAGCGGCGCTGGCCGTTGCTCGTGCATGGCGAAGAGAGTCGCGACGCCCTACTCAGCCGCTTTCGCGAATCGGGGCAGGCGCTGCTGCTTGGCACCGCGTCGTTCTGGGAGGGCGTTGACGTTCCCGGCGACGCGTTGCGCGGGCTCATCATCGCGAAGCTGCCCTTCCGTGTCCCAACCGAGCCTGTGACAGCGGCGCACTGCGAGGCGATCGAAGCGCGCGGTGGCAACGCCTTCGCCGAATACATGCTTCCGCATGCATCTCTTCGGCTGAAGCAGGGCTTTGGGCGATTGATCCGCACGGGAACCGACCGAGGCGTCGTCGTCGTGGCCGATCCGCGCATCGTGACGAAGCGCTACGGCCGAGGCCTGCTTGCCGCGTTGCCGCCGGCGACGCGGGTGATCGGACGCTGGCCCATGCTCGCGGATCGCGTGCGCGACTTCTATGGCTCGGCGCGCCGCGCGGTTGGCTGAGCCGGTGAGGCTCAGGTCATGTGCGTGCGAAACGCGCGGAAGAACTCGAAGACGTCGTGATCGCTATTGGCGGAAACGACGTGGTCATGACCGGCGCGCGAGAGATAATAGTTGAGCCCAGGATGCTCCGCAGGATTGAGCGTCGCGACATCCTTGAAGCCCATGGTCCAATTTCCGAAGACGCGCTCGTTCTGCCGCTCTTCGTAGAGATGCACGATTGATCCGTGGCGCAGATCGCGATCGATGCGCTTCATCGTATCGCGAATCTCGTGTTCGGGACCTTCGAGTGCCTGCAGGAAGTTCCCGCCTCGATAGAGCAGCATTCCAGTGAGATTGCTGCGCTCGTTATTCGTCCGGCTGACGGCGAGGAGACCGAGGAGTTCCTCCTGCGCAAAACGGCGTGTCGCACTGCTCGCGTACGCGAGGAAAACAACGGGCGATGTCATTCCCAGGAGTATCGGCACTCTGTCAGCCTTCCCACAGGGTGAGCGCCCTTCGCAGGGTCTATTAAGTTCAAGGATGCCCAATCTCTCTCCGTCGAAGATCGTGTGTGTCGGCCGCAACTATGCCGCGCACGCCAAGGAGCTCGGAAACGAAGTCCCGAAATCGCCGCTCATCTTCCTCAAGCCGCCCTCGAGCATCATCCGCGACGGGGAATCCATCCGGCTCCCAACGGTGTCCAAGCAAGTGGAATACGAAGGAGAGATCGGCGTCATCGTCGGCAAGCGGTTGTTCAGGTCAGATGTCGATGAAGCGCGGGGCGCCGTGTCGGGCATCATTGCCGCGAACGACGTGACGGCACGCGATCTCCAGAAGTCCGATGGACAGTGGACGCGCGCGAAGGGATTCGACACTTTCTGCGCGCTCGGAAAGATCGGGGACGTGCCCACCGACCTTTCCACGTTGACCGTCACGACACGAGTCAATGGCAACGTTCGTCAGCAAGGCCGCGGGTCGGACATGGTGTTCGACATCCCGGCAATATTGTCGTACATCTCGGGCATCATGACGCTCGAGCCTGGCGACCTCGTCCTCACGGGGACGCCGGACGGGGTAGGGACCCTCGCACCGGGCGACGTGGTAGAAGTGGAGATCGCCGGCGTGAGCCGAGTCAGCAACCCTGTCACCAGCGACGCCTAGTGCCGCCGTTCGCGAAAAAGTTCACCACGCTACCGGACTACCCGCTTGCGACCATTCCGCAGAAGAAGCGCGATTTGATCGCGCGCGGCGTGGACGTGATCGACCTCGGTGCGGGCGATGCGGATCTCGCGCCGCCCGCAGGCGCACTGGCGCGCATGGCCGAGGCGGTCACCGAGCCGGCGATGAGCCGTTACGGCTTTGGCATGGGCCATGTGCCCTATCGCCAGGCCATCAGCGCGTTCATGCAGAAGCGGTTCGGCGTGCGCTTTGACCCGATGACGGAGGTCGTTCCGCTCATCGGCAGCAAGGAGGGCATTTCGCACCTGGCCTTCGCGTACATGGAGGCTGGTTCCGTGGGCATCATTCCGGAGCCGGGCTACAACGCGTACCAGGGCGGCACACTACTCGGCGCTGGTGAGGCATACAAGTACGCGCTGCGTCCGCGCACGAAGTTTCTCGTCGAGCTGGATGAGATTCCAGAGGACGTGCTGCGCCGCACGCGCATCCTGTACTTGAACTATCCGAACAATCCGACGGGCGCCGTGGCGCCAGTGGAGTATCTCGAGCGCGTCGTGAAGACGTGCCGCGAGCGCGACATCCTGCTCGCCTACGACAACGCCTATTCGGAGATGGCGTTCGACGGCTACGTGCCGCCGAGCATCTTCGAGGTGGACGGTGCGCGCGACGTCGCGATCGAATTCCACTCGCTGTCCAAGACGTACAACATGACGGGCTGGCGCTGCGGTTGGGCCGTCGCGCGGCCGGAGGTCGCGAGTGCGCTCGCGAAGGTGAAGTCGTTCGTCGACACGGGACAGTTCATGGCGATCCAGGCCGCGGGCGTTGCCGCGCTGGAGAGTTGGGACAGCTTCGTCCCGCAGAACGTCGCGATCTTCAAGGAGCGGCGCGACGCTGGCGTCTTGGCATTCCGTGCGGCTGGGTTTGCGTGCGAAGTGCCGCTTGCGACCATGTACCTGTGGATCAAGCTGCCGGACGGCATTGCATCTGCGACATTCGCGGATCGGCTGCTCGAGGAGGAAGGCGTGGTGGTCATGGCTGGCTCGGCGTTTGGTGCAGGCGGTGAAGGATTCTTCCGCATCTCCTTCATTCAGTCGCCGGCGCGCATTGCCGAGGCCGCGCAGCGCGCCGGCCGAGTGTTGGCGAACATGACCGTGGGCGCCACGTCATGAAGAAGCGTCGCGAGCCTGCACCGCTGATCCTGTCCATCGTGATTCACGTGGCGGTAGCGTTCGCGATCCTGAATGCCGCATTTCATTATGACTTCTCGCAACCGCTGACGCAGCGGTCGATTCAGCCGAAGGAAGAGCAGGTTACCTACGTCACGGCGCGTCCGAGCGGCGGCGTGACGGGCGGTGCGGACACCACGAGCGCGCCGGCGCTAGCGAAGACACCGCTGCGCGGGCTGGTGGCTCCTGTCACGACGCCCACGTCACTGCCTCCGGTGCCGGATGCTGGTGGTCAGCCGGGTGGTGTGGACGGCGGCCGCGGACGCGCGAGCGAGGCCGTGAGCGCCACGACGGGTATCGTGCCCGGTGACGTCGACCCGCGCCTCGCGCGCGACCCGCACGAATTCTTCCCGGCTCCGAAGACGCATGCCGAGCGCGTCGACAGCGCGGTGCGCGCGAGCATCTTCGCGTACAACGATTCCGTCGCGAGGGCGAGAGGGTTGGCGGGCAAGCAGCCGGGCGACTGGACGTTCGAGAAGAACGGCCAGAAGTGGGGCATCGACGGCAACAAGATCTATCTCGGCAAGTTCGCGATTCCGAGCGCGGTGTTGGCGGCGTTACCGCTCCGCATCCAGGGCAACCCGGGTGAAGCGATCAACGATCGCCTGGTCACGACGCGCCGTGCGGACCTGCTGCTCCACGCGGATGCAGCGTTCCACGACGACGAGTTCAAGACGGCGGTAAAGCGGATCCGCGAGCGGAAGGACAAGGAGCGGAAGGAGAAGGCGACGGGGGACGCTGACAAGCCCGTGGCGTCAAATCCGGATATCGTACCGTAGCCCCGCAAGCGCGCCGCAGGCGCGCGCCGCTTAGTTCAGCGAGGTATCCGAAGCCACCGGCAAATTCGGCTGCGCCGTCTGCTCCATGAACGGCCGGAACACCCCGCACACCACGCCAAGCACCGCGAAATCGTCCTTCGGACCGACCTCGATGGCGCGATCCGCATCGTTGGCCGGCTCCAGCACGATGCTCGCTCCACGATGCGTCAGCGTCTTCACCGTCGCATCCTCACCGAGGCGCGCGGCGACGATGTCGCCGTCCTTGGCCCGCGTCGACGGAGAGACCAGCACGTAGTCATC
>JBDSML010000252.1:0-13502 GCA_039915865.1 Gemmatimonadaceae bacterium
TCGCTCGGGACGACAACGGCTACAGAGCAGGTCCCTCGACTGGCCCTTCGCGACATAGTCAGAAGCTGAGTAAACATTGCGGTCGACACGCAGCCTCTCATAGGTTGCCGACATGGGTGTCATCGCGGGCATGGGCGGAGGCGACGTCAGCGTCACGTACTTCTTCGATCGCGTCGGATCGACTTCGATCACGCGGCTTGAAGCGGTCGTGTTGCGCCGAAGGGTCGAGCGGGAGCAACCGGTTCCTGTCGAGACGCCCAATGTGATGTCAGAGCGCCAACCGCACGAGGCATCGGAGGGGCCAGGCTGGTCGATGCCGGACGGGTGGAACTCCTCCAGCGGAACAGGAGCCGATGCCGTCCTCTATAGCTCATTGAGGCGTCTCGTCAGCGTCGCTGGCGTGGAGTATCGGTTGCCCGCGAGCGAGCAGACGTGCGTGTTGATGATCAATGAGGCGACGCCTTCGGTGACGGTTCACCTGATCGACGTACCTCAACAACTGGGCTACGAGATCGACCGGTCGGAAGCCGAACGGGCCAGGGCCGACTCCACCGGGACGTTACGAAAGGCGCTCGCCGCGCGAATGAGCGAGAGCATGCGCGTCCAACATCGTGCCTGGGATGCGGCGTTAAAGGCCGATCCGGTCGTGCGTCAATTCCTCATCTCTTGAACGCACTCATACGCCCTCACGAGTTGCCGTGGCGCGGCCGAAGTGCTAGGCCTCCCCGACCGCACGAGTCGCGCGTCGGCGATGCGCGATGAGCAGGGGAATCATTCCGAGGTAAAGCACGGCACCAAGGATCCACACAGCGCCGATCCATCGCGTGCGACTGTAGAAATACACGGCCGTCCCGATGAGCGGGCCGATGATGGCGGTCAGGCTCAGCAGGCTCGCGAGCACGCCCTGTAACTCGCCCTGGCGATCCTCGCTCACTTCGCGCGACATCAGCGCCTGCAATGCGGGCATCGCGACGCCACTGAGCGCGAAGAAGGGCGCAATCACGAAGACCATCCATCCCCGCGTCGCTAGTGAGATGGAGACGAATGCGATCACGTCGGAACAGATACCGAGGACGATCGTTCGCGTCTCACCGAAGCGCGCGGTGAGCGGACCTGTGAGGAACGCCTGCGATCCCGCATGCCACGCGCCGAACGCCGCGAGCGACAAACCGACCATCATGCCGTTCCACTGGAACTTGTCCTGGCCATACAGCACCCACACCGTGCCCGGGATGTTGCCGATGAGTCCAAAGAGCACGAACATCCCGAGCATCGGAAGGATCATCGTGAGCCCGAACGCCCATCGCATGGGAGCGAGTGGATTCAACGTCGCCAAGTCGAGTCGCGTCGTGGTCCTGCTGCGCGTCTCGGGCAGCATGTAGTAGGCGAGCGCAAGGTTCACGGCGTTGAGCACCGCTGCGACGCCAAAGGGTGCGCGAAGGTGGATGTCGCCGAGCACGCCGCCGAGCACTGGTCCGATGATGAACCCGACACCGAAGCCCGCGCTCATCCAGCCGAAGCGCTCCGCGCGCTGCTGCTCCTCGGTGATGTCCGAGATGTACGCGGTTGCCACGGCCATGTTCGCGCTCGTGATGCCGGCGATCGCGCGGCCGATCAACAGCACGGCGACGACGGGCGACAACGCCATGAAGACGTAGTCGATCGTGGCACCCGCAATGGAGAGCAGCAACACGGGGCGTCGTCCATACCGGTCGCTCAGCGCGCCGAGCACCGGGGAGAATACGAACTGCATGAGTGCGTACAGCGCGAGGATGACGCCGTACAGCAGCGAGATGTCGGCGGACCCGGTCAGCTCCTTCAGCAGTCCCGGAAGGATGGGGAAGATCAACCCGATGCCGACGGCGTCGAGCGCGACGATGCAGAGGATGACGACGAGCTGCCGATTCATGCGCCTGTGAGCGGGGGGGGACAAGTCAACATACATCGCGCTGATTGCCGTCATGGTGCATGTTGCATCATGACCATTCGGCTCGTGCTCGCCTGGCTGCATCTCGTCGCGCTGGCGATCGGCGTTGGAGGTGTGTGGTCGCGCGCCCGCGCCCTGCGTGACTCGCTCCGTGATCCGGAAGACCCACGTGCGATACGGCGCGCGCTGGTCGGTGACGCGTGGTGGGGCATCGCCGCGGCGCTCTGGCTGATCACCGGTCTGTGGCGGCTGTTCGGAAGCACGGAGAAGAACACGTCCTATTACATGGGCAGTCACGCCTTCATGCTGAAGATGGGACTGTTCCTGTGCATCATCGGGCTCGAGGTATGGCCGATGATGACGCTGATGCGCTGGCGCTCGGCCAAGACCCTCCCGAATCCGCGCGATGCAGGTCGGATCGAGGTGATCAGCTATGTCGAGTGCGTGCTGGTGCTCGTAATGGTGCTCGCTGCAGTGAGCATGGCACGTGGGTATGGAACGAAGTCCACCATCGGTGCCACATCGAGTCGCGAGGCCGCAGCGGCGGACTCGCTGCGTGCGGCCGCAGACTCGCTCTTCCCCGCACCGGCGCCGAGCGGGAGCGAGGCGGCGACGCCGGATGATCTTCTGCTGCTCCAGCGCGAGATCGCGATGCCGCTCGACGGCGTCGACCCTGCTGCGCTCCGCAGCAACTTCGACGAGCGTCGTGGCGGCGGCACGCGCAGGCACGAGGCGCTCGACATCATGGCCGCCAAGCGCACGCCGGTGAGGTCAGCGGTGCAGGGCCGGTTGCTGAAGCTGTTCACCAGCGCGGCCGGTGGACTGATGGTGTACGCCGCGGATTCCTCCGAGCGATTCATCTGCATGTACGCGCACCTGGACGGCTACGCGCCCGGGTTGCGTGAGGGTGCGCAGCTCACCCGCGGACAGGTGATCGGCTACGTCGGCTCCTCGGGCAATGCGTCGGCGAATGCGCCACATCTGCACTTCGCCATCGCGCGTAGCGCCGATGTGAAGCGATGGTCGAAGGGGAAGCCGATCGACCCGCTGACCGTACTGCGCGCCGCGAGCGCAGACCGATGATGGAAGACGAGTTCTTCGCCGCGCGCGATCTCGCTCCGCTTGGCGAACGCTGGGAGCTCGTCGACGGCGAGCTCCTCGTGACCCCGAGCCCACACTGGCGCCACCAAGGCATCGTCTTGCGGCTCGCATTCCTGTTCGATTCTTATGTCCGGGCTCAGGGACTCGGAACCGTCTACACGGCCCCGCTCGACGTGCGCCTCGAGCCCGGTCTCGTCCTTCAGCCGGACATCCTCGTGGTTCCGGCAGGCCACCTTCAACATCACGATGATGTCGTGAGCAACCTGCTCCTCGCTTGCGAGATCATCTCCCCGTCCTCGGCCCGCTTTGACCGCGTGGTGAAGCGGCCGCGCTACCAGCGACAACGCGTTGCGGAGTACTGGATCGTGGACGGTGAATCGCAGACCATCGAGCGCTGGCAGCCGGACGACGAACGACCCGCGATTCTCGCCGATCGGCTCACATGGCATCCCGACAGTGCGTTCGAGCCTTTCCAACTCGATGTTCCGCTCATGTTCCGCGACGCCGCGCCTCTCTAACGTCGCCGGCAAGCGCACCGGCCCGCTCCGCTGCGCGGTTGCAGCATCCGCAAGTCACCCGGTGCTCACCGTCGGCAAAGCGAAACGGACCCCGCTTTTAAACGATGCAGGGACGCCGTTCGAGCCGGACATTCCGTCGTTCTTCGATGAGGCGGACGTCGAGTAGTTGGCGAGCGAACGGAATAATGACGTTCGAACGGGTCTTAACGTCGCCGCACCCGGTTCGTCTGCCGTAGGTCGGAAGCAGCGCTTGGGCAAGACTGCGCTGCCGAGTCGAGACGCCCATCCAACGCGGAAGAGCCATGCCGAAACGAAGCTTTCCGGGTCTCTCACTCGGCGCATGTCTGCTCGTTCAACTCATTACGGGTTGCAGCGCTAGCAGCGCAACGGAAATCAATGATGGAGGGGGCAGCCGTTCCGCCAGCGACACCGTCGGTGTCCCGCTGACGGATCTTGGAACCCGCACCTATCTCGGATTCGAAGGCGGCACATACGCGGGTGGACAGGTCAATCCGCCCAACGATCACGTCGCCGTGGGCGCCGATCGCGCCGCGAAGATTCAGCCGCGGGACGCGAATGGCGCCGTGAGTCCGAGCGGGCGGATCGTGCTGCTCTCGATCGGGATGTCGAATACATCGCAGGAATTCTGCGGAGTCAACGTGACAGTCGACTGTATTCCCGGATCCTTTATGCAGCGCGCGGCGACCGCTCCGGCCGTCAACACGTCGACTCTCACGCTGGTGAACGGTGCGCAGGGTGGGATGGACGCCGGTGAATGGACGTCGGCGCCGGCACGTCCCTACGACGTCGTGCGTGACGAGCGTCTGGCGAGCATGGGCGTCACGGAGAAGCAGGTGCAGGTGATCTGGCTCCTGGAGGCAACGAAACAACCGACGGCGTCCTTACCTGCCACGACCGCCGACGCCTTCGCGCTGGAGGCGAACCTGGGCAAGATCGTGCGCGCACTTCGCGTCCGGTATCCGAACCTGCGGCAGGTCTACCTCTCGAACCGCATCTATGGCGGCTACGCAAACACGGCCGAGAATCCCGAGCCGTATGCGTATGAAACCGGCTTCGCTGTAAAGTGGTTGATCGACGCGCAGATCCGTCAAATGAAGAACAACGGGCAGGTCATGGACTCCCGCGCGGGCGACCTGAACTACGATACCGCCGCGCCGTGGCTCGCATGGGGGCCGGATCTTTGGGCCAACGGCACTGTGCCGCGCCGTGACGGACTGACCTGGCAGCGCGCGGATTTCAAGAGCGATGGAACACACCCGTCCGTCGAATCGGGAGTGCCGAAAGTGGGAGGACTGCTGCTCGACTTCTTCAGCACATCGTCTACCACGCGGTGCTGGTTTCTGGCGGGCCGGAGCTGTTCCTGATTGCTGTCGGTAGCCCCGCCGTTCTCCATTGACACGACGGAATCGGGTGGTCGACCTCGCCTCGCCAGAGTCGCAATCTTCGCGATGGGACGCGAATGCTGCGATACTGGGGGGGTCCTCTCGACGACATTTCCTCCCGACCGCACCCGTCAGGTCCGCGATGGCATGGTCCGACGAACACGACCGCATCAACGCCGTCCTCGGCGACCGCTACCAGATCGAGCGCGAGCTCGGCGCAGGTGGCATGGCCACGGTCTATCTCGCCGACGACGTGAAGCATCACCGCAAGGTGGCGGTGAAGGTGTTCAAGCCGGAGCTGGCGGCAACGATCGAACAGGACCGCTTCCTGCGCGAGATCGACACGGCCTCGCGTCTCAATCATCCGCACATCCTTCCGCTGTACGACTCGGGTGCGAGCGAGTCGTTGCTGTACTACGTGATGCCATTCGTCAGGGGTGAAACGCTCCGGCAGAAGATGGCGCGCGAGCGGCAGCTGTCGATCGACGATGCCGTGGGCATTACGAGGGAAGTCGCGTCCGCGCTCGACTTCGCGCACGCGGAAGGCGTCATCCATCGCGACATCAAGCCGGAGAATATCCTGCTGCATGAGGGCGAGGCGATGGTCGCCGATTTCGGTATCGCGCTCGCGGTAGAGGGGGCGACGCATCAGCGAATCACGCAGGTGGGCGCGTTCGTCGGCACGCCGGAATACATGAGTCCCGAGCAGTCGCTCGGCGAGTCGCTCGACGCGCGCAGCGACGTGTACAGCATGGCCTGCGTGTTGTACGAAATGCTCACGGGAGCGTCCCCGCACAGCGGTCCGTCGGCGATGGCGGTGATTGCGCGGCGCCTCAGCACCGTGGCGCCCGCGGTGCGACAACTCCGCCCGGACGTTCCGCCGGGCATCGAGCGCGCGGTGGCGAAGGCGCTGGCCCGCGAGCCCGCCGATCGCTTCGCCTCCGCGGGCGCATTCGCCGAGTCGCTCGTCGCGGCCGACGTGACGGAGACGCAGATGCCGTGCGTCGCCGTGCTCCCCTTTCTCAACCTGAGCGCGGATCCGGACAACGAGTATTTCGCGGACGGCATCACGGAGGACGTGATCGCCCAGCTCTCGAAGATCCGCGCGCTCAAGGTGATCTCGCGCACGTCGGTGATGGCGTTCAAGAAGCGCGAGCAGAGCCTTCGCGAGATCGGTGCGGCGCTCAACGCGACTCGTGTGCTCGAAGGCAGCGTCCGCCGCGTCGGCGATCGCGTTCGCATCGTGGCGCAGTTGATCGACGTCGAGACCGACCAGCATCTGTGGGCCGAGACCTACGACCGCCAGCTCACCGACATCTTCGTGATCCAGACGGACGTCTCGCTCCACATCGCGGAGGCGCTGCGCGCGCGGCTGTCGCGCGACGAGCGCCTGCGCATCGGCAAGGAGCCAACCACTGATCTCGAAGCGTATCAACTCTACCTTCGGGGCCGCCACTGCTTCATCCGGTTCAGTGAAGAGGGTCTCAAGCGCGGCATTGAATACTTCGAGCGTGCCATTGCGAGGGACCCGAATTACGCGATGGCCCACGTCGGGGTCGCACTCTGTTTCGCCGAACTCGGCGAGACGGGCATGGTGGTGCCCGAGGAGGCATTCAGTCGAGGCAAGGACGCCGCATTGAAGGCCCTGGCGATCGACAGCGAGCTGGGGGAGGCGCACTGCGTGCTCGCGTGTCTCGCGCTCGTCAACGACTTCGATTGGGTTGGCGCCGAGGAGGGCTTCAAGCGCTCGCTCGAACTGACGCCGGGGAATGCGGATGCCTACGACCTGTACGGTCGGCTCTGTTCGGCGCTCGAGCGATACGACGAAGCGATCGCGATGCTGGAACGTGCGCAGGAGCTCGATCCCCTCGCGCATCGCTCGGACATCGCGACGGCGCATCTCCGGGCAGGATCGTACGACACGGCATTGAAGATCGCGGTGCACAGCATCGAGCTCGACCCGACGTTCGCGCGCGGTCATGCGACCGTGGGCTGGGCGCACGTACTGAAGGGCGATTACGAGGATGGCCTTGCGGCGCTCGAGAAGGCGGTCGTGTTCTCTCCGGGTGATACGCTCTGGTTCGCGCAGCTCGGCCAGGCGTACGCCATGGCCGGCAAGACGGACAAGGCGCGTGAGATCATCACGCAGCTGGAACTGTTGTCGACACAGCGGTACGTCTCGCCCTATCACCTGGCGTACGTGCACACTGGACTCGGCGAACTGGATCGCGCGATGGACTGGCTGGAGAGTGCCTATGAGCACCGCGCCGGAGCGGTGTACGGTATCAAGGGATCGTTCCTGTTCCGGTCACTCCACTCGCATCCACGGTTCACGGCGCTTCTGCAGAAGATGAATCTCGCCTGACCGAGTGTCCCCATTCTCAACGGATTCCCTGAGATGATCCGGTCCGCGGTCGCCGCCATCGAACCGACGCGTTGCTCGTCGCTGGAGACGCCATGATCGCACGCACCTGGCACGGCCGAGTGCCCGCGCGCGACGCGGACGCCTATCACGCGTACCTCCAGCGAACCGGGCTTGCCGACTACCAGGCAACGCCGGGGTTTGGCGGCATGCTGGTACAGCGGTGGTTCGAAGCAGACGTCGCGCACTTCCTGCTCACAACTCTGTGGGAATCCGAGCAGGCCATCCGCGCTTTTGCCGGTGAGGACATCAGCGTCGCGCGATACTATCCCGAGGACGACGCCTATCTGCTCGAGCGCGAGCCCGAGGTTCGGCACGCCGCGGTGCTCGTTGCAACGCTGGGGCGCGTGGAGGGGCAGGCGTCCTAGACATTGTTTGCATCCTCCATCCAAGGCGGGTCGCTGCCGGGACGACAATGGGAGATGTCGTCCCGAGCGTAGTGAGGGACCTGCTCTTCCGCGCTCATGCGAATCAAAATGATGATGCAAGTCGGGACGACGTTGTTTGTTTTGGAGAATGCGGACCTACTACGTCTACATTCTCGCAGGCAAGTCGCGCCGACTCTACGTTGGCGTTACAGGCGACCTGGTTCGTCGCGTCGCCACGCACCGAGCTGGAGAAGTGCAGAGCACGTCGCGGTATCGCATCACGCGGCTCGTGCATGTCGAGACAACGACGGACGTTCGTGCAGCGATAGCGCGCGAAAAACAAATCAAGTCGTGGCGGCGTGAAAGGAAACTGACGCTGATCTCGGCGGCGAATCCCGCATGGGACGACCTGGTCCTCGACTGGCGAGCAAGTCGTTGGTCAGGCTGAGAGCAGGTCCCTCGGTCGCGCGACGCGCTCCTGTCGGGACGACAAATGACGAGCAGGTCCCTCGGTCGCGCGACGCGCTCCTGTCGGGGCGACAACTCTTCTTGCCATCAGCTCAAGGCGCCTACCGCCGCGGCTCCAGGATCAACGTGATCCGATCAGCGATGTCGGACCAGTGCGCACGTGCGGTTGCATTCGACGCACCGTTTGCGTTCGCGCGCGCATCGCGCTGAATGTCGCGCAGCTGCATACGTGCCATCGCCGGCAGGTCGCTCTGCGCGAGCGTGGGTGGCGTGACGAACGGCACGACCCGCGGCGGCGCACCGGGGGCGCCACCGCCCTGGCCCTGACCCTGGCCCGTCGCTGGAGCGGGAGGCGGTGAGATCAGCGCCTCGAGACGCTGGACGTACACACGCTGCAGCTGCCGACGATTCGCGCCCGGATTCGCGCCGCTCCACGCGGCACGCTTGAGATCCGTGAGATACTCCGCGAGCGGATACGCATTCGCCGCGTCGTATTTCTCCTCCTCGGCGAGCCGGCCAAGGCGTGCGGGGTTGAGCAGGGACGTCACGAGCGCGCCCTGTCGAGTTGCCAACACGGTGCTTGGCCCAATGCGCGACACGATCTCGTGCGGCTGAATCCAATCGGGCGTCGAAAGCATGTTCGCGCTGAGAAACGCGAGCGCCGCCTTCTGCTTCGCCTTCGGCACCACGGTGTACACGGCGCCGGGCAGGTCGGACGTCTTGAGGTCGACGCTCACGCCGCCGATGACCGTCGCGACGTGGCTCATGTAACCGGCCCATCGTCCGATCGCCTCCTCGTATACCTCCTTCAGGTCCTCGTAGTCCTCGCCCGACTTCGTGGTCCACGACACGAGCTGCGGAATCATCCGCTTGTAGTTCATCACCGCATACGTGGACGACTTCACGGGATCGTCGCCGAGGTCCTCGGTCTGGTTGCGTGGGTCGCCGCTGCCGACCTGCTGCGACACGTAGCGATACGGATACGGGCCGGTCTGGTTCGTGAGCCACTTGTTGAGCGTCGCGCGCTCGGCGTCGGCCGTTGCCGCCGGAATGACCCTGTACCCCCAATTGATCGCGAAATCGTCGAATGGTCCGAGTCGGCGAATGAAGTCTTTCGTCTTGAGGCCGTCCGTCGGCTGCGCGATGTAGTTCTGTCGCGCGTAGTCCATGATGGTCGCGCTCACGCCGTACTTGCTCGTGAACGTCGGGCTGCGCAGGGAATCGGTTGGGAATGACGCCGACGCCATCATGTTGTGCTGGAGGCCGAGTGCGTGGCCGATCTCGTGGGTGATGACCTGCCGCATGGTCTCGCCCATCAGCTCTTCGGGGATGTCGAGCGAGCGTGCTGCCGGATTCGAGGCGCCGGTCTCCATCATCAACCAGTTGCGATAGCTGCGCATGTGGTTGTGATACCAGGTGATCTCGCTGTTGATGATCTCGCCGGAGCGCGGGTCATGCGTGTGCGGGCCGGTCGCGTTGCGCACGAGACTCGCTGCCCAGCGCACGACGGAGTAGCGCGCGTCGTCCATGTCGAAATCGGGATCTTCTTCCTTGCTCGGTACGTCCTTCGCCATGATGGCGTTCTTGAAGCCGGCACGCTCGAATACGGGCTTCCAGTTCTCCACGCCCTCGCGGACGTAGCGCTTCCAGCGTGCCGGCGTCGCGGGATCGATGTAGTAGACGATGGGCTTGATGGGCTCGACGAGTTCGCCGCGCGCGTAGGCCGCGGGATCCTTCGGCTCGAGACGCCAGCGCGTGATGAACTCCTGGCTCGCGGCCTTCTGTTGATCGAGGCCGTAGTTGATGCGGTCGATGGAGAAGAAGCCGACGCGCGGGTCGAAGTTGCGCGGGCGCATGGGCACGCGCGGCAGCAGAATCATCGACTGGCGCGTCTCCATCGTGACGCTCGCGCCATTGGGATCGCTCGGTGGGGTCGTGGCGTCGAAGGTCTGCACCTGGCGCACTTCGATGTTGGTCGGAAATCCGCGCACGCTGCTGATGAAGCTGCGCGCGGGATCGAAGCGTCGCACGCCATAGGCGCGACGCTGGTTGGCATTCATGCCGGAGGTCGCCGGGTTGTCGATGGAGAAGAAGTCGGTGACGTCGATGACGTAGGCGTTGCTGTCCTTGTTGAACGCGGCGATGGGGAACGCGCCGATGATCGCGGCGTAGTTGTTCTGCGCGACGCTGCGCGCGATGGGCAGTGAGTCGTCGGCGACGGATTCGGTGCTGATGCTGCGCAGCAGGACGCGATCGTTCACGCGCTGCCAGCGGATCATCCGTTCGTTGAGCGAGCTTCCCGCGCTCTGGAAGCCGGCCGATCCCGCCGGCACACCGGCGACGCGCGTGACCATGAGGAAGTCGCGCGACATCATCGAATCGGGCACCTCGAAGAAGTATCGGTCGTCGACGCGATGGACGGTGATGCCGCCATGTTCCGTGTGCGCACGCGACGGGATGACCTGCGCGTACGGGCGTGGCGCGCGTCGCACAGGGGCCTGCTGCGCAGGCGCGCCCTCCGCGCCGGTGGCGGCGGGGGGAGTGGCTGGAGGCACGGGCTGTTGTGCGCCGAGGGTGGGCGCGGCGCCGCAGGCGAGTGCGCAGGAAGCGGCGAATAGGCGGAAGATCATCGTCATCTGGGTCTGTCGGCGAAACACGGTGAAGGCGTCTCGAACAAGTTGGCTCACGATCGCGGCGGTGGGTAGCTGCGGGCCGCAATGGCCACCCACGCAGCGGAACGGTGAGAGGATCTACTTCGTCACGCGACTGCTGTTGGGTGGTCGATCGCGAGTCGCGCACGTTCGAGCGCTAGGCAACCCGACGACGAGCGTCCGGCGATACTCTCCGACGTGCTCGTCTGGCATCCGGACGGTGCGCAGGCGCCGTTCGAGCTGGACATTCAGTCCCTATTCGATGAGACGAACGCCGAAGAAACGTGAGCGTCCTCCCGCGCATGCGTAAACCTGAGAGAGACGGTCGCGATGCGATCGTCGCGCTCGCGCTCCGCGTACGCGCACCAGGCGTCGGAGTACCTCATGCGTAAGAGGCACAGACATCCCGGCAGCATCGCGGGTCGCCACGATGGTGGAGCGCCGTTCGCGACCCTGGCGCAGATCACGTTACGGATCACACGGAATGGCGCGGCGAGTGTAGCCGCCAGATTGAGAGAGTCAGCAGAGTGTCTTGCTCCCACCTGTCGGCGACCATAGCTTGGCGGCCATCTCAAACGCGAGGATTACCGATGAGCCGCTGGCGCAGACCCTGTGGTGCCGTCGTACTCGCCGCGCTTAGCGTAAGTGCAGCATGCACGCCTGCGTTCAGGATCGAGTCAAAAGATCATCCAAAGCCAGGCGTGCCGTTCTACCTCAAATCGATGGTGTACCGGCAGCACACGATTTACGAGTACACGTGGCTCAGGGTGTCCTTGTCTCAGGCGCCGGTGGCACCACCACTCGCGCCAGGAGGCGAAGAACGAATCGGCAAGCGGAATACAAGAGTCGCAGAAGTTGCAAATACGACCGTCAACCGCACTGCAATTGACGACATTCAGCAGCTCATAGCGCAACTGCCGGCGAAGACTGGCCCAACGGAGTTCGCTGACGCTGTCCGCGCAATTGATGCCGCCTTTTCCAAACTTGGAAAACTGCGCGCCGATCACCTGAGGTCACCAGACACGTCGACCTTCCGCAACACAGGCAACTATGTCGAACGAGTCTCGGTTGTGGATTACGACGCGGTATACTACCTGAACGGAAGGATCCCGCCGTTCGGATCGAATAGTATGTCGGCGGAGTTGGGTCCGGATGGCACTCTCGCAAAAGCGGCGTCGGACGCAAAGGGCGGCGTTGGCGAGGCGATCACGGCGGTTGCAACGGCCGTCACCGGAGTCGCGCCCATCAAGGAGTTTGTCGCATCGAAGTGGATGCCGACCGCGCCCGATGCAGCCGCCGTCAAGACCAACAACGTGCCTCCAGCGCTTCGTGGCTATTTTGAGCCTGGAGTGCTGTCGTTTCGTGTGGAGCTCGAGACGGATATACAAGGATATGTGTTTGACTTCCGAACGACACGAAGTCGCCAACTTTCGGTAGGACTCTCGATCGAGTAGTGGCGGACATTGAGAAGGGAGTGTTCGTGGGTCGCCCGATCGAGAGGGGGCCAGAGAAAACTCCGGACGACGCCGTCACCTTCTCAGGAAAGGTGCAACTACCGCCGGCGCCCAAGAAGCCGTAGACGATCCTTCTCGCGCCGGCGGAAGTCTATCAACGTCTCGTACGTCGAGGCCAGCTTGGGCAATCCTAGGCGCGCAATTGACGCCGCCCAGTTCCGCTAATGGGCGGGAGACCGCAGCGCAATCACCTTCCCATCCTTCATCACGAAGCGCGTGTTCCGCAGATCCTTCACGTCCTTCGAAGGATCACCCTCCACCGCGATGATGTCCGCAAACTTGCCGACTTCGATCGACCCGACGCTAGCGCCGACGCCCATGAGGTCCGCCGCATTGATCGTCGCGGTGCGCAGGACCTCCATCGGCGACATCCCCGCGTCCTGATACGCCTGCAGCGTCAGCAGGCTCGCCTGACCTCGCGTGTATCCCGGCACGTTGTAATACTCGTCCGACCCGAATGCGACCTTCACGCCCATCCGCGTCGCCCGGGTCAGACGCTCGGCGCTCGACTTCACGAACCCCGATGCGCGCTTGATGCGCTCCGCGCGCTGTGCAGCGGGCATGTTCGGCTCGTTGCCCGCGTCGACGTAGAACTCGGCAGGGTAATCCGTGGCGACGAGGTAGATGCCCTTGTCGGCCATCATCTTCAGCACGACGTCCGGCACCGTGTACGCATGCTCGATGGAGTTGACGCCGGCTTCGGCAGCGATGCGCGTGGCCGTGTCGCCGATGGCATGCGCGGCGACACGCTTGCCGACTCGGTGCGCCTCCTCGACGATGGCCTTCATCTCGGCGAGCGACACGACGCGCGGGCCGGTGTTCACGATGACCTTGATCAGGTCGGCGCCATCGTAGAACGCCTGGCGAACGGCGCGTCGTGCTTCTTCGGGAGTGCTGATGATGACGTATTCCTGCTCGATGAGCGCCTGTGCGGCGGGCTGCAGTGTGCCGAATTGTCCTCCGGCGGCGGAGAGCGCGCGCGTCGACACTTGCATCCGCGGTCCGATGACGTAGCCACGGCTGATGGCATCCTTGAGTGCGACGTCGCCATTCCAGCCGGAGTTGCCGACGTCGCGCACGGCGGTGATGCCGGCCTCGAGATCCTCACGTGCCATCTGTGCGCCGAGGAG
>JBDSML010000293.1:0-8908 GCA_039915865.1 Gemmatimonadaceae bacterium
CCCGAGCGCAGCGAGGGACCTGCTCTGGTCCTTAGTTGTCGTCCCGAGCGCAGCGAGGGACCTGCTCTTTTATCTGCTATCCCGCCATGCTACGGCAGCAGATTCGAGCCGAGCGTATAGCGCGAGATCCATTCGTACTCGCGCTTCATGCGGTCGACCTGATGGTAGTACTCCGAGAGCCCGTGCCCTTCGCGCGGATAGAAGACGAGCTCCGTCGTCTTCCCACGATCCTTCAACGCGCGATAGAACTCCATCGGCTGGCCGATCGGCACGCGCTCGTCACTTCCACCGTGCAGGATGAGCAGCGGCGTGGTGACCTTGTCGCTGTAGCTGATGGCCGAGCGCTCGAGGTAATACTTGACCGACGGGTTGATGATGGAGCCGTCGTACTGCGGCAGGCCGTTGAAGAACGTGTTGATGTAGCCCGGGATGTCCGTGGTGCCCGCCATCGACAATAGCGAAGGGAGTCCGGCGCCCATCATGGCGGCCTTGAAGCGCCCCGTCTGGGAGACGACCCACGACGTCATGTACCCGCCGTAGCTCCAGCCTTCGAACGCCATGCGTGACGAATCGGCGACACCGCGACGGATCAACTCGTCGGCGCCCGTCATGATGTCCTGATAGTCGCCGCCGCCCCAATCGGGAATGTTGCCGCGCATCCACTTCTCACCGTATCCCGTGGATCCACGCGGATTCGGATACAGCACGGCCCATCCCCTGGATGCCCACGACTGTCCGGGGCTCGTGCCACCCTTGAAGCCGTTCGTATGGGCGCCCGTCGGACCGCCATGCGCCGAGACGAGGAGCGGAACCTTCATCCCCGGCTTGTAGCCGACCGGTGTGAGCAGCACGCCTTCGACGGTCGAACCGTCCTTGCTCTTCCACGTGATGACGGACGACTCGCCGAGCGCGATGTCGGCGAGCCACGGGTTGGTGGTGGTGATCCGCTTCGGCGCCGCCGATCCGTCCTGCACGTACACCTCGGCCGGCCAGTTCGGTGTGTCCATCGTGAACGCGAGGCGCGAGCCGTCCTTGCTGGGTGACGGCGCGCCCGCGAGCGCGTCGTGTGTCACCTGCTTGTAGCTCTTCGCGGTGACGTCGTAGTCGAAGAGGCTCTGGTACGTGCGGTCGCTGGCGCTGAACCACAGGTGCTTGCCGTCCGGCGACCAGCGGGGCGCACCCGGGCTCACGTCGAACTTCGGCGACGCATGGTCGGTCGCCTTGCGCGAGGCGACGTCCCACGTGATGAGGTGCGCATTGCGGATCGTGCGCGCCATGATCCCGTCCTTGTTTCCCTTCCACTCGTGCGGATTGATGGTGAAGGCGAGGGTCTTGCCGTCCGGCGAGTATTGCGGCGTGCTCTCCACGTCGTGCGTGGTCGTGAGCCGGTCGAGCTGCTTCGTGTTCACGTCGACGACGTACGCATCGCGCCGTTCGTCGCGGATCATCGTGGTGGGCGAGGCGTCGAACGCGATCGCGTTACCGTCGCGCGACCAGGACATGCCGCGCACGGTGTAGTCGCCGCTCGTGAGTTTGGAGGCGCGCTTGGCGGCAACGTCGATCACCCAGAGGTGGTTGAGGCGCAGATCACCCTCATAGACCTTCGGATCGTCCTTGCGGCGGAGCTTGGCTTCGGCCTCGCGCGAGAGCGTGTCGGGCGTGGTGTAGGCGATGCGCTTGCCGTCGGGCGACCAGCTGTAGGCGACGATGCCGTCGCGTGCCGACGTGAGGGCCGAGCCTTCGCCGCCATCGGCGTTGAGCAGCCAGATCTGGGGTTTGGGCGCGTCGTCGCCCGTGCCGGAGCCACGCGCGCCGACGAACGAGATCATCGAGCCGTCGGGCGACCATTGCGGCTGTGACTCGCCGCGCTCACCGGTGGTCAGTTGTCGTGCAGCGCCGCCACTGGCGGGAACGATCCAGACGTGCGAGCGGCGATCGTGCTTGTCGCCGAGGGCGGTGTCGCTCTTCGCGCTGGCGTGCTCCCATGCGGACACCGTGTAGAGCACGCGGTCGCCGGCGGGGGATAGCGCGACGCCACCGACGGCCTTGAGGCGCATGAGGTCATCGTCGGTCATCGGACGCTTGGCCTGCGCCGGAAGGAGGACCGGCAACAGGAGCAGTGCGGCGGCGAGCGCGGGAGTGAACGACGCGTGGGACGTGGACAGACGAATCATGACGATCTCCGGAGAGGCGTGCTCGCTGGTCGCAATCGACGACGATCGCGGTGCGCCAATATGCGACATGGCGACACCACCTTCCAGTCGGAGGCCGATGCTCCTTCCGCCGGAGTATTGTGGGAACAAGAGACTTTTGCTGGCGCGTTGTGAGGACGCCGCGTGAGATGCATGTTGTCTGCTTCTCTTGCCACACGGAGAACCCTGTGCCGAACACACGCACGATCGCACTTGTCGCAGTGGTCCTCGCAGCTCCCGCGTGTGCACCGCAGGGCGCGCCGACGCCAGCCGCGACGCCATCATCGAACGCCGCCGCTGCGCAACGCAACCCGGACGTCATCTCGCACGCGGAGATCGACGATCCGTCGATCGGCGACCTCGACGCCCTGTCGATCATCAAGCGACTGCGGCCCGCATTTCTCGCAACGCGCGGCGGAGCTTCCAGCGCGAACTCTCCCACCAAGGGAATCCAGGTCACCATCGGCGGCGGGCCGCTTCAGCCACTCTCCACGCTCACGACGATTCGCGCGAGCGAGATGGTCGAGATCCGCTACCTGAACGCGTCCGCCGCCGCGCAAGCCTATGGCAGTGCCGCGGGTGCGACCGGCGTCATCGTCATCAAGCGCAAATAACACGGCCAGTAGCGGCGCCCATCGATTCTGCGCCGCACGTGAAGTGAACGTATGCAAGACAGTATGGATTGACACCCGACGTACGAGTCGACTGAGGTGTGCGACGCCGCACACCTGGCTCGTGTAAATCGGTTGTGTTCGTGACCCGTTCCGAGGATTGAACAATGCGCAACGTTGGCGTCGGAGTTCGAAGAATATGGTTGTTACCCTTGCTCATCCTGGCGAACGTCGCGCCCGGTTCCGCAGCCGCGTCGACGGTTGCCGGCGTTCGCGTCTCATCCATGGTACCGCGCCTGGTCGGTGTGGTGCGTGGCCGTGTCACCGATCGGGAGAGCGGCCAGCCCGTGCCCTCCGCCCAGGTGATCGTCGTCGGCGCACTCAACATCGGCGCCATCACCAACTCCAACGGTGACTACGTCCTGCGTGGCGTGCCGTCCGGCGCGGTGGTGCTTCGCATCTCGCGCATCGGCTACGAGCCGGCGCGCGTGCCGGTGACGGTGCCGAATGACGGCGAGGCCGTGGGCAACGCGACGCTCAGTCGCGCGGCGGCACGCCTCGAGGACGTCGTCACCACCGCGACGGGCGACCAGTCGCGCCGATCGCTCGGCAATGTCGTGGCAACGGTGAATGCGGATTCGCTCGCCAAGACGGCACCGATCTCCAGCGTCCAGGATATCCTGCAGGCGCGCACGGCTGGCGTGCAGGTCATCCAGGGCCAGGGTGTCATCGGCGGATCGCCGAAGATTCGCATCCGCGGCAACAGCTCGCTGTCGCTGACGAACGAGCCGCTCATCGTCGTCGACGGCATCCGCTACGACGGCGGCGGCGAGCAGGGAAACACGTCGGGCATCACGATCAATCGGTTGAGCACCCTCGACCCCGAGTCGATCGAGAGCCTGGACATCATCAAGGGCCCCTCGGCGGCTGCGTTGTACGGAACGGCAGCAGCGAACGGGGTCATCGTCGTGAAGACGAAGCGTGGCAGCACCGGCGCGCCGCGCTGGACGACCTTTGCGGAAGGTGGCATCTCGCAGATTCCCGCGACCTACCCGGCGAACTTTCGCAGCTTCGGCCGCAACCTCGTCGGTGGCGTCCCCACCGCAGCGCCGGTGCAGTGCACGATCACGAACGCGAGCCTCAAGACATGCGTGATCGACAGCCTGAGCGTCTACAACCCGTGGACGGCTACCGAGACGAACCCGTTCGCGAATGGCGTGTCCGGGAATGTCGGCCTCCAGGTGTCCGGCGGCACCGAGGCGGTGAAATACTTCGTCAGCGTCGACCGCCAGGGCGACTCCGGTCCGTACAAGATGCCCGACTTCGAGGTCGACCGCATCACGAAGATTCGCGGTGTGGCACCTCGTGAAGAGCAGATCACACCGAATCATCTGCGGCAGACATCGGTGCGCGGGTCGTTCACCTTCCCGCTCGCATCGAACGCAACGCTCGACATCTCGACGAGCTATCAGGACCGCGACCTGTTCGCTCCGTTCGACGGAACGTTCTTCGCCGGATTGTCGAACCAGCTCTTCACGGCGCCCGGCTTCAAGAACGCCACGAACGGGACGGCGCGCGAGTTCGTCGGCGACATCTTCAGCGTAACGAACCGACTGACCAACGAGCGCTTCACCGGCAACGGCTCCATCAACTGGATTCCGGTCGCGTGGCTGCATCTCACGGCCGAGGGTGGCCTGGACAACGCCAACGCCAACAACCAGACGTACCAGTACCCCGGCGAGGGCACCAACCAGGCAGCCGCGTGGGGGCCGAATGCGGCGCAGAACTATTCGGGCATCGACATCTACAAGACGAACACGCTACAGTATACGGGAACGGTCCGCGCCGCCGGCACGCGTCAGCTCACGACGTCCATCGGCACGCAGACGACGGTCGGTGCGCAGTGGTTCCGCACGGCCAGTGACCAGCTGTTCGGTGAAGGCTACGGTCTCGGCGTCGGTGCAACGACGCCGACCGCGGCCGCCCAGCGCCTCGCATCCACCACCACAACGCAGAACGCGACATACGGCTACTACATCCAGGAGCAACTGAGCTTCGGGGACAAGCTGTTCGTCACGGGAAGTGCCCGCACGGATCTCAACAGCTCCTTCGGTCGCAACGTGGGCAACACCGTGTATCCGAGCGCGAACGCCTCGTATGTGATCAGCGAGGAGGATTGGTTCCCCAGGCTCCGTCTCGTCGACCAGCTGCGGCTGCGCGCGACGATGGGGCAGGCAGGACTGCAGCCGGGAACGACGGCCGCACTCGCGTTCCTCTCGCCGCTCACGTATCCGATCACGGGCGGATCCGAAACGGCCGGCCTCACCATCGCATCGGTCGGCACACCGTCGCTGCGTCCCGAAGTCACGACGGAAGTGGAGTCCGGATTCGACCTCGCGATGCTGAAGGGCCGCCTGAACGTCGAGTTCACGTACTTCAACAAGAGCAGCCGCGACCAGATCTTCGCGCGTCCGCTGCCGCCGTCGTACGGCGTTGGTGGCACGCAGACCGTCAACATCGCCCGTGTGACCAACAAGGGCGTCGAGCTGACGTTCGACGCGCAACTGCTGCAGACCCGCATGCTCGCCTGGAGCCTTCGCCTGAACGGCTCGCACCTCGCGAACAAGCTGGTGGACGTCGGCGACGTCGTGCTCGCCGCGCCGCAGGGCACGCGCAATGTCGTCGGCTATCCGCTGTTCGGCCTGTGGGATCGCCCGTACACGTTCGCCGACGCCAACGCTGACGGCGTCATCACGCCGAGCGAGATCACGCTCGCTGCGGCTGATGCCTACAAGGGCTCGACACTGCCCGAGTATGAGGCCGGCTTCTCCAACTCGTTCCAGCTGTTCAACCGCATGGTCAGCATCAACACGCTGCTGGATTATCGTGGGAAGTTCTGGAACTCCTACACCATCGGACAGAACCGCTGCGTCTCGTCGAAGAACTGCGAGACCGTCAACAAGCCGGGCTCCTCACTCGAGGATCAGGCTGCGGCGGTTGCCGCAGGCACCGCCGCGTTGAACAACACGCGGTGGGGCCTGTTCCAGAAGAACGACTTCATCAAGCTCCGCGAGATTTCCGTGGCGGGCAACGTGCCGGATCGCTTCGTCGGCCGGTACCTGCGCGGCCGGTCCGCGCAGGTCGTGCTCTCGGGCCGCAACCTCGCCACGCTGTGGACGAAGTATCCCGGTATCGATCCCGAAGCCAATCGCCTTGCCAACGGCAACGACGATCTCGGCACGCCGCCAGCACTCCGCACGTACAACGTGCGTCTCAACCTCGCGTTCTAACCGGTTCAATACATGACGCATAGAGAGACATATTCCATGACGACACGCAGGATCCTGAAGGGCGCGCTTGGCGTCCTTCCCGTGGCGGCCGTCCTCGCGCTCGGCGCCTGCGATGCCGCGAAGGACGCACTACTCGAAGTGGCAACGCCGGACATCGTGACCACCGAGAAGGCGCAGAGCGCCGCCGGTGCGCAGTCGTTCTATACCGCCGGGGTCGGTGATTTCTCACGCTTCATCGGTGGCGACCGCGCAGGCAGCTCGCCGCTTGGCCTCAACCTCACAGGCGGTCTCCTCGCCGACGAGCTGATCTCCGCTCGCACCGGAACGGAGCATCTGGACAACCGGGCGATCAACCCGAATACCTTCCCCACGGACACGTGGGTGCAGGTCGGCAACACGCAAACGCGCCTGATCCGCGCGGCAACGCTGCTCAAGGCGTTTCCGCCGGCAACGGGAGGCTCGGCGCAGCTGGCCACGCTGCATGCCATGCTTGGCTACACCTATGCCGTGACCGCGGAGAACTACTGCAACGGCATTCCACTGTGGGACGGCAAGAGCGAAGACCAGCCGGTGACGGCAACCTACACCACCGATCAGCTCAACGCGCTGGCCATCGCCCAGTTCGACAGCGCGATCGCACTGAACGGCACGGCGGCGACAACCAACCTTGCGCTCGTCGGCAAGGCGCGTGTGCTCGTCAACCAGGCCAAGCCAGCGACGTTGGCGGCAGCGCTCGCCGCAGCGGCAGCGGTGGTTGCTCCGGTGCCGACGAGCTACGTCTTCCTCACGACGTTCGCCACCAGCAGCAGCGGCATCAACAACGGCATCTATGATTGGGCGAATGCCACGCGAAACTTCGGCGCCGTGAACAGGGAAGGCATCAACGGTCTCGATTACGTGACGGCCAAGGATCCGCGCGTGCTGATCGATGGCACCAAGGTACAGGCCGGCCAGGATGGTACGCCCGTGCCCACGCTCCTTCAGTACACGAAGCCGGACGCCAACGTCACGATCGCATCGGGAATCGAAGGGCTCCTGATCAAGGCCGAGTCGCAGCTCGCGGCCGGCAACGCCGCTGCGTTCATCACCACGCTGAACGACGCGCGCGCCACGAACGCCACGCTCGCTGCGACACCGCTCACGGATCCCGGCACCCAGGCAGGTCGCGTCGACCTGCTGTTCCGCGAGCGTGGGTTCTGGATGTATCTCACGGCACACCGCCTTGGCGACCTCCGTCGCCTGGTGCGGCAGTATGGTCGTGGCATCGAGACGGTCTATCCCACGGGCGCCTACTTCAAGGGCGGGACGTACGGCACCGACGTCGCGCTCGTTCCGTCACAGGCGGAAACCAATAACCCGGAGTGGAAGGCCTGCACGGACAAGCTCCCGTAAATCATACGCTGAGAATACAAACGGCCCCGCGAGAGTCTCTCGCGGGGCCGTTTGCCTTTACGCCAACGCCGGGACAGCGACTACAACCGCGGCAGCGTCACGCCGTGCTGACCCTGGTACTTCCCACGCTTGTCGCGATACGAGACTTCGGGCTCTTCCTCGCCCTTGAAGAACAACACCTGCGCGATGCCTTCGTTCGCGTAGATCTTCGCCGGGAGGGGAGTCGTGTTCGAGATCTCCAGCGTCACGTAGCCTTCCCACTCCGGCTCGAACGGCGTGACGTTCGTGATGATGCCGCACCGCGCATACGTCGACTTGCCGACCGTGACCGTGAGAATGTTGCGCGGAATGCGGAAGTATTCGACCGAGCGCGCGAGCGCAAAGCTGTTCGGTGGGACGATGCAGACGTCCGTCTCCACTTCGACAAAGCAGTTCGGATCGAAGTTCTTCGGATCGACGATCGACGTCATGACGTTGGTGAAGATCTTGAATTCGCGCGCCACGCGCATGTCATACCCGTAGGAGCTCACGCCGTACGAGATGACGCCCTCGCGGACCTGGCGATCTTCGAACGGCTCGATCATGCCATGTTCGGTGGCCATCTTCGTGATCCAGCGGTCGGACATGATGCTCATGCGCGCTCGAACTTTTAAAGGGGAAGATTCTAGTCGGGATTCACGACGGCGTTCGGCGCGAAAGGTATTCGGCTCGTTGCATCATCGCCAATATCCAGCGATCAAGCGCGATGATTGCGTCAGGCGTCGACACGCGCGCGCACGGAATGATTTTCTATTCGCGCGCGCCGTTGACACTGATTCGCAGCATCGGGTAACTTCATGCGCTGCCGACTTAGTGAAAGATTTCACGAGGTGCGGAGACTCGATGGAACGCACGTACCTGCCGGTCCTATTGCTCATGGGATTTGTCGCCATGAATGCGGCGCTCATCCTCCTCATATCTCACCTGACCCTTCGTCCTCGGCCCACCGAGGTGAAGCAGACACCGTACGAGTCCGGAATTCCGGTACTCGGTGATGCGCGCGAGCGCTTCTCGGTGAAGTTCTATATGGTTGCGGTGTTGTTCATCATCTTCGACATCGAGACGGTGTTCATGATCCCGTGGGCTGCCCATTTCCGGCAGCTCTCGTGCGGCGTGGACCTCGTGGCGGGCGCATGCCCGTCCGGCCAGCTCTCGCTGTTCGGCCTCTGGGAGATGCTCGTATTCATCGCGATTCTCCTCGTCGGATTCGCCTACGTGTGGAAGAAGGGAGCGCTGCAATGGGACTGAGCCCGCGTCCGGAGGGAAACACCGTCACGGTCGATCCGCAGTCGCAGGAGAGCTGGGTCACCACGCGCCTCGACTTCCTCGTGAACTGGGGTCGCGCCAACTCCCTGTGGCCGATGCCTTTCGGTACCGCGTGCTG
>JBDSML010000016.1:0-8222 GCA_039915865.1 Gemmatimonadaceae bacterium
CCGACGCTCGGCGATCCGGCGGTGATCGAATCGTGGGTGCGTACCGGGCGCGCATGGCACCTCCAGATCGACACTGGGATGTCGCGCGCCGGAATGCCATGGCAACTGGTGGACCACAATCGCGCGCTCCTCCAGCGTGGTGCGCCCGAAGGTGTGTTCACGCATTTCCACTCCGCGGAGCTCGACAATCCGAGCCGCGACCAACAGGAGAAACGGTTCGCCGAGGCGCTCGAGGCGTTGCCCGTGCGTCCCGCCATCGTGCACGCGGAGAACGGGCCAGCCGTGGAACGGCGGGCTCCGTCGCCCTTCACGCTCATCCGGCCCGGCATCTTCCTGTATGGCGTCGCGGGCTTCGAAGGCGGCGTCGTTCAGCCGGAACCGGTGGCTGCGATGCGCGCGCGCATCGTCGAAATCCGCACCATCGCCGATGGAGAAACCGTGAGCTACGCGGCGACGTGGACCGCCAAGGGACCGCGACGCATCGCGACGGTGCCTGTGGGGTATGCAGACGGATATCGCCGCGGTCTCAGCAATCGGGGGGTCGCCCTCCTCCGTGGCCAGCGCATTCCTGTCGCCGGACGAGTGACGATGGACATGACCATGCTCGACGTAACGGACACTGATGCCGCCCTTGGGGATCTCGTCACGCTACTCGGTGCCGACGGTGGCGACGTCATCACCGTTGCCGAACTCGGGACCTTGAGCGACGTGTCGCCCTACGAAATTCTCACCGGGCTCCGCCTCCGGCTCCCGCGCCGGTATCGTGCACAGGCCGCATCCGAGGCTGCCGCGTGAGACGTCGGGCAATCATTCTGGTGCTGGACGGCGTGGGCGTGGGCGAAGCACCCGACACCGCGGCCTACGGTGACTCGGGTAGCGACACGCTTGGCAACACGGCGCGTGCGCTCGGTGGGCTCAACCTGCCGAACCTGCAGCAGTTGGGGCTCGGCAACCTCGAGCCGATCGTCGGCGTCGTGCCGACCGACGCGCCGCAGGGCGCCTGGGGGATGATGAATCCCGCATCGCCCGGAAAGGACAGCACCACCGGACACTGGGAGATCGCCGGCCTGCATCTGGACCGCGCCTTTCCCACGTACCCGAAGGGCTTTCCTCACGATGTCATCGAGGCGTTCATTCGCGCCACTGGCCGCGGCGTCATCGGCAATATCCCGGCGAGCGGCACGGAGATCATCCACCGCTTTGGCGCCGAGCAGGAGAAGACGGGCAGGTTCATCGTCTATACGTCGGCCGACTCGGTGTTCCAGGTCGCGGCGCACGAGGACGTCATTCCCCTGAAGGAGCTGTACGCGGCCTGTGAGGCGGCGCGCCAGCTCCTCGTCGTGCCGAACGACGTCTCGCGCGTCATCGCGCGGCCCTTCCTCGGGCGCGCGGGCTCGTATCGTCGTACGAAGAACCGCCGTGACTACTCCCTCGCCCCGCCGGGCGAGACGCTGCTTGACGCCTTGGCTGGAGCCGGGGTCTCTCGCGCGGGCGTGGGAAAGGTGGACGACCTCTTCAGCGGTCGCTCACTCACCTCCCGTCACGTCGTCGACAATGCCGAAGGCATCCGGGCCATCATGGAGTGGCTCGCGGGGGCGCAGGGTGGGTTGCTGTTCGCCAACCTTGTAGATTTCGACACTCTGTACGGCCATCGCGGCGACGTGGCCGGGTTCGAGCGCGCTCTGCGCCAGTTCGACGACGCACTGCCGGCCATGCGAGCCGCTCTTCGAGAGGACGATCTCCTGTTCATCACCGCTGACCACGGCAACGACCCGACGACGGGCTCGAGCGATCACGCGCGCGAGCGCGTGCCGTTGCTCGTCACCGGTCCCCAGGTGCGCCCCGTGCCCCTCGGCACTCGCCCGACGTTCTCGGATCTCGGCGCGACGGTGGCGGAGTGGCTGAACATCGGGTTTCGCGGCATGGGCACTTCGTTCTTGCCGACGCTCGAGCGGGGTACGCCTTCGTGAGCGACGCCGCGGCCCTTCGCGAGCACGCCTTCGCCGCGATGCACAACGCCTACGCGCCGTACTCCGGCTTTCGCGTCGGCGCGGCGCTGCTCGGCGAAGACGGCAGTATCGCGGTGGGCTGCAATGTGGAGAACGCGGCGTACCCGGCGGGATTGTGCGCCGAGCGGGCGGCGGTGGCAGCGATGGTGATGCAGGGCGTTCAACGTTTTTCGGCGATCGTCATCGCCACCGAGGCGGAGTCGCCGACTCCGCCGTGCGGTATCTGTCGGCAGGTATTGATGGAATTCGCACCCGATCTCGCGGTGCTCAGCGTGACGCGCAGCGGCGCGGAAGCGCAGTGGTCCATGTCGGACCTTCTTCCCCAGGCCTTTACCCCCACGTCGTTGGGGCGCCGCTGATGCGCCCGGACGGTAGACGGACGGAGTGTACGTAGTGTCTGATCGGATTCTCCGAAGCGCGTTGAGCGCGCTTCTGCTCGTTGGAACGCTCGTCAGCTGCAAGGAACAGGTCACCGGCTCACTCGGGTGCCCTGAGCTGTGCACGGACGAGAGCGCGGCGGTGCGCGACACCATCCTGCTGGGCGCGGTCGTGATCGACACGACCTTCAGCGGCTTTCCGCGCCTCGGTGAGGATCGCGACATCTCGCTGTGGACCAATCCCGATACGGCGGACGTGCGGCTCGTGGCGCGCTACGACTCGCTGCCGCGCAACTACCAGATCGTCGGCGCGTCATCGGACAGCATGATCCGCCGGGTCGACAGCGCGACGCTCATCTTCACCGTCGACACGATTCTCCAGAAGGCCACGCTGCCGTTGACGATCGACGCGTACGACGTCGACACCACGGCGGCCGACTCGCTGACCGGTGCGCTGCTGCCGCTGTTCCGCGGGGACCGGTTGATCGGCTCGCAGACCTTCACCGCAGCCGACTTCAAGGCGGACACCCTACGCCTCTCGCTCGACAACGCCGCGCTGTTCGCCAAGATCAAGGACACGCTGCGACTGCGCGTCGGACTTCGTGTGCGAGGGCAGGGCTCGTCGCACATTCGCGTGACGGGAAACTCGTTCTCCCCGCGCATTCGCATCCGTGTGTCGGCCGACACCACCATTGCACCCGACACGATCTTCCTGCGCTCGCGGACGCCGGCCAACGACGCCACGCTCCAGAATGCGTACGCGTTCTACAAGATCGTCGTCGCCGGTGCCCTGCCGCCTCCGCCCTCTGGACGGTTCACCATCGGCGGACTGTCCGGGGCGCGCACCTATCTGCGCTTCGACATCCCGACGACGGTACTCGACTCGGTGCAGGTCATTCGCGCCTCGTTGCTCCTCACGCAGGTCAAGGCGCGGGGGACGGCGGCCATCGTCGATACCCTGACGGTGTTCACCCAGCCGGTGCTCGCGTCGCCGGGCGTCACGGACATCTTCACCGCGTCGCAGTTCATCGGCGGTGCGCGCGCCTACGGCATCGACTCGGTGCGCTTCGCCGCGCGGGACAGCGGTTTGAAGAGCATCGAGCTCGTGAACCTGTTGCGCTTCTGGAAGTCGATTGGTCCGGCGAACACGTCGCGATCAGTGGTCTTGCGCGCGTTGCAGGAGGGTGCAACGCCGGCCGAAGTGAACTTCTTCTCCACTGAGGGTCCGGTCGCACAGCGTCCGCGTCTTCGTCTCACCTACGTGCCGCGACGCGGCTTCGGGATCCCGTGATCATGCGCACTCCATCCACACGCCTGCTTCTTGCTGCGCTGTTGCTCGCGCCAGCCGTGGCGAGCGCCCAGGGCACGCTCAGCGTCCTCGGCTTCGGCTATCCGGGGGGCCAGATGAGTACGCGCTCGCTCGGCGCCGGCGGCGCGCTCGGCGAAATCGACCCGCTATCTGTGAGCAACCCCGCATCCATTCTCTCGTTCGGTGGGTCGGCGCTGTACTTCCAGGCGGAGCCGGAATATCGCACGCTCAAGTCCGGCAATCAGTCGGAGCGGACGTCCATCGCGCGGTATCCGCTCATCGCTGCGTCGATCCCTATCACGCAGAGCATCATGCTCGGCCTCAGTGTGTCGAACCTGCTCGATCGCAGCTTCGAGACGAGGTCGCGCGGCACGCAGCAGATCGGCGACTCACTGCTCGCGACGTCGAACTCGTTCAAGAGCGACGGTGCCATCGGCGATCTGCGTCTCGCGTTGGCGTGGGCACCGCTGCCATGGATGCATCTCGGCGCGGCGGCACACGCGATCTCTGGCGACAACCGAGTCCGCAACGTCCAGGTCTTCGATGACAGCACGCGGTTCGCGAGCCTGATCGATACGGCGACCGTCGGCTACACCGGCAACGCCTACTCCGCGGGCGTCGAGGTGCTGGCGGGCAAGTACGTCAGCCTGGCCGCGTCATACCGAAAGGGAGGCCCGCTCTCGCTCAAGCGTGGCGACACCACGTTGGCGAATGCGCACGTGCCGGACCGCGTGGGGTTCAGCGCCGCATTCATCGGCATCAGGGGCACGACGATCGCCGCGCGTACGTCCAAGGACAGCTGGTCGAACATGCAGCAGCTCGGTTCGTCGTCCCTGAAGATCACCGACAATTGGGACACGAGTGTCGGCGCGGACGTCCTTGGACCGCGCCTTGGCGAGCGGTTGATCCAGCTTCGTGCCGGTGCACGGTGGCGCACGCTGCCCTTCGGGTTGCCGGCGTCGAGTGTCGACGAGAAGAGCTACTCGATTGGTGCCGGCACGCTGCTGGCGCGCGGTCGTGCGGCATTCGACATCGCCGGCATTCGCGCCACGCGCACCGCGGCGACTGCCTCGAACATCTCGGAGTCGGCGTGGACGTTGAGCGTCGGCATCACGGTACGTCCCTGATCGAATGACTGGTCTCGTCCCGCCGCCGGCCGATGCGCCGATCATCCTCGTCGCGGACGATGTCCCGGCGAACGTGGAGCTGTTGTTCGATCAGCTGCACGTCCTCGGCTTTCGCGCCATCGCGGCGTTGGACGGTCCGTCAGCGTTGAAGACCTGCTTCGAGCAGATGCCCGACCTCTGCATCCTCGACGTCTCGATGCCGGCGGGCGATCTCGGCGTCGACGATCGGTCGACGGGGTTCGAGGTGTGCCGCCGCATCAAGCGCGATCCACGCACGGCGCGGATTCCGGTCATCTTCGTGACCGCATTGAACGACACGACCGATCGCGTGAAGGCGATCGAAGCGGGCGGCGACGACTTCCTCACCAAGCCGCACAACCGCCTCGTGCTCGGCGCACGTGTGCGCTCGTTGCTCAAGCTCAAGGCGGCGACGGACGCGCTCGAGGAAAGTCTCCGCAAGCAGAAGGAGCTCGAGAAGGTGCGCGACGATCTCATGAAGATGATCGTGCACGATCTCAAGTCACCGTTGACGTCGATCATCGGCGCGATGGAGATGCTCATCGATGGTGACTTCGGCGTTCTCACGACCGAGCAGCGCGGCGCACTCGGCGACGCGGAGACGCGCGCCGGGGATCTGCTCGCGTTGATCGAGGATCTCCTGGAAGTCGCGCGGCTCGAGGAAACGCGTCTCGCGCTACATCTCGCTCCCACGGCGCCTGGCGCACTGCTGGCCGAGGTGCGTCATGAGTGGGAGATTCGCGTGCAGCAGGAGGGTGCGACGGTGACGGTCGACGTTGCCGACGACGCGCCCGTGATCGAGGTGGACCAGGCGCTCGTGAAGCGCGTGTTCGGCAACCTGCTCCAGAATGCGCTGACGCACTCGGCTCGTGCCGTGACGTTGTCGTTGAGTGCCCGCCGCGAAGGTGAGGGGATCCTGTTCACCGTGGCCGACGACGGCGTGGGCATTCCGCCGGAGTATCACGACATCATCTTCCGGAAGTTCGAGCAGGTGAAGACGCCGCACATCCCGCGCGTCCGGAGCTCCGGCCTCGGGTTGGCGTTCTGCAAGCTGGTGGTCGAGGCCCATGGCGGCCGCATCTGGGTGAAGAGCGGCGGCGACATGGTGGGCAGCGCGTTCCACTTCTGGCTCCCCGTGAAGCCGCCGGCGGCGTCGGCGCCCATCGCGGGCTGAGTTCTCGCTATCTTCGTACGATGGATCGTCCTACCGTCTATATCGAGACCTACGGCTGCCAGATGAACGTGAGCGACTCCGAGCTGATGCTCGGGAAGCTCACGGCAGCTGGCTATGAGCCTGTCGACCTGCCTGACGGCGCGGACGTCATTCTCGTGAATACCTGCGCCATCCGCGATCACGCCGAACAGCGCGTGATCGGCCGGCTGGGTGAGCTCAAGCGCCACATGAAGAAGGGCAGCGTCATGGGCGTGACGGGCTGCATGGCGCAGCGCCTCGGCCCGCAGTTGTTGGAGAAGGCCAAGCACGTGTCGCTGGTCGTTGGGCCGGACGGCTATCGCGCGCTGCCGCAGTTGGTCGACGGCGCGCGCCGTGGCGAGAAGGCCATCAACACGACGTTCGATCTCGAGGAGCACTACGAGGACTTCACGCCGCGTCGCTTCGACAAGGTAAAAGCATGGATTCCGGTGCAACGCGGCTGCGACTATCGCTGCACGTATTGCATCGTGCCCACGACGCGAGGTTCCGAGCGCAGCCGTAAGCTCGAAGACGTGGTGCGCGAGACGGCGGGCGTCGTTGCCGATGGGATGACTGAAGTCGTCCTCTTGGGACAGACAGTGAACTCGTACAACGACGGCACGCACGACTTCGCCGATTTGCTACGCGCTGTCGGCGCGGTGCCTGGCGTGCGTCGCGTGCGGTACACGAGCCCGCACCCGAACGACTTCAGTGAGCGTGTCATCACCGCGATGGCTGAAGTACCGACGGTATGTGAGCACGTCCACCTGCCGATGCAGAGTGGCTCGTCGCGCATGCTCAAGCGCATGCTGCGGCGCTACACGCGCGAGGGCTACATGCAGTGCGTGGATCGCATTCGTCGGGCGATTCCGGGTGTGTCGCTGACGACGGACATCATCGTCGGCTTTCCGGGTGAGACGGACGAGGAGTTCGAGGAGACGCTGAGCGCGGTGCGCGACGTCGGCTTCGCCGATGCGTACACATTCATCTTCTCACCACGCGACGGCACCCCGGCGACGCGGTTGCCGCCGGAATGGGCGGTGCCCGCCGACGTGGCGAGTGAACGGTTGCAACGCCTGGTGGAGACGGTCCGCTCGGCGTCACGCCAGCGCAACCTGTTGTTGCTCGGCTCGCGGCACGAGGTGTTGGTGGAGCGCGAGGCCAAGCGTGGCGAGGCGATGCTCATGGCCCGCACGCGCGACTTCAAGACGGTGCTCGTTCCCGGTGACGGGAGTATGCTCGGCCGGTATCTGACGGTGGAGCTCACGGGGACGACCGGGTCGACGTTTACGGGGAGTATCGTCCGCGAGCGTCAGCCGCTGCCGATGGCCGGCTAGAGCGGAAGCAGGATAGTTGAGTGCGTTCTCGGCATGAGCGAGACTCGCGTTCACGCTCACGCTCCCAGCTGATGGCTCACCTTCGGGCTCGAGCTGGTTTTTGATCCGAGATGCAATGAGTCGATGAGATAATCGGTGCATCGACTAGCGACACTGAGTGATGCCTCTCGTCGCCTGGTCGGTTCTCGTCTATGCTGCGGCACTGATCGTCGCGCTGAGCGGCAATGCGGCGCAACGCCTTGCTGTCGGTGCGCTCGCGTTGCTCGCCGCAGCCGCCGCCACATATGTCGGCCGCCGAGTGGCCGCGACCGTCAGTGCCATCGCGGCCGGCGCGGTGCTCATCGCGTCAGCCATCGCCGTCAGCGAATCGCGGTGCACCACGAATCTCGCGGCAGGGCACGAATGGCACGCCGAGGTGGAAAGTGACGCCGCCGTCGGCGATGTCGCGCACGTGCGCGTGTCCGCGAATGGATGCGGGTCGCGCGCCACGCTGCTCGTCTCGCACGGCCGTGCGCACGCGGGCGATCGCGTGCGCGTCCGAGGCCGCGCCACCGCCGACCCTCGCGGCCTGTTCATCGAGGACGTCCACCTCGACTCCGCCGTTCGCGCATCCGTGCTGCTGCGTGCACGCGCCGCCGCGGGCGCTCGTATAGACCGCATCTTCGGCGTCGACGCCGGAATGGTGCGCGCGCTCGTCATCGCCGACATGAGCGCGATCGAGCCGGCACAGCGCGACCGGTACGCCGATGCTGGTCTGGTGCACATGCTCAGCGTCTCCGGACTGCACGTCGGCATCATCGCGCTCGCGCTGGAGCTGCTCGGCGCCGCGCTTCGCCTTCCACGCACGCCGGTG
>JBDSML010000057.1:0-39915 GCA_039915865.1 Gemmatimonadaceae bacterium
CGCGCAATGCGCCGGGTGACATGGCGAAGTCGGAAGCGGAGTCCCAGGCTGTGGTGAGCAACCCGCGCTTCAAGCTGCTCGCCACAGAGAAACTGAACTGGGATTTCGGCAACGAGGTCAACTCCGAGGTCGTCTGGGCCATCCAGTACACCGCTGATCCCATCACGAATGGTGCGGCCAGTGTCTCCAGCCAGAGTAATGTGGGCTACGGCAACAAGCTGCACCTGTACTTTGGCTTTCCGTACGACCAGGAACCCGGCATGCTGCGCGACATTCCCGGTGACCGTCCCTTCAAGCGCTTCCGTCCCACCACGTGGCTCCTTGGCCTCTGGAACACGGCCGGCACCAACAACAACACCACGGCGGATCAGCGCTATCAGGATCTCTTCCGGGTGTCGTGGGTCGCGAACAATCCCAACAACACGGGCTACAAGTTGGGCGACGGCACCGTCATCACGCCGAAGTACAATCTTGGCGACACCACCATCCTCTTCCCGTCGCGCGAAGTCACGTTGGCGGAACGCAAGGCCGTGAAGTACAAGATGTACGCACCGTCAGAGTACAACGACGCGATCTTCCCGGTGTTGAACAAGTACCTCGACCCGTCGCGTACTTCGACGAACCAGGAAGACGGGCAGCGCGATCACCCGCTGATGCGCCTCGCGAATACGTACCTGATGCTCGCGGAAGCCCAGTTCAACCAGGGCAAGCTGGCCCAGGCGGCGACGAACATCAACATCATTCGCACGCGCGCCGCAAAGCCGGGTCGCGCCGCCGAGATGCAGATCACCACCGCGGACCTGAGCATCGACTTCATCCTGGACGAGCGCGCTCGTGAACTCACCGGCGAGACCACGCGCTTCTTCGACCTGACGCGCACGCACAAGCTCGTGGAGCGAGTAACGAAGTACAATCCGGGCGGAGCTCCGAACGTCAAGACCTGTCACGAAATACGCCCGATTCCGACGGCCGAGATTCTGCTCTCCACCGGAGGCATCAAGCAGAATCCCTGCTACTGATGCCTTGATCAATCAAGCCGGGCGTCGCGGGAATTCCCGCGGCGCCCGAGCCGTTCCAAGGCTTCGATGGCTGAGCGTCGCTTCACTGTTTCGTGAAGACCTGGGTGACGGGCCCGGCGATGGTGAAGGTGGTAGTCGTCGCCTCGGCGAAGAAGACGAAGGCGTCGGTGCTGGAGGTGAACTGCACCGTGTTGCCCGACAGTGTCGTCGCACCGGCGTCGTTGGAGGTAGTGGTGTTCACCGTGCCATCGAGCTCAGTGCCACGTAGCGTGAAGGAGGACGTGTAAGTGCTCGCGCTGGTGATGACGTACTGCTTGGCGATCAGCTCGAGCTTGGGGTCGCTGGCCTGATACACGTATGGAAGCGGCTTGCCGTCAACGGAGGTCAACTTCCACGTGCCGGCAACCGAGCCAACGGTGGGGGGCGGGCCGGTTCCCGAGTCCGACCCGCAGGCCGAGGCGAGAACGAGAGCGCATAGAATGAAGAGCCGACGATTCATGTGGGGCAGTGACGGAGTTGTCGAGCGAACATGCAGTGCAATCTTATTCGTGGGCGGTCCCGACCATGAAGTACATCATCATCACGTCCAAGCATCACGACGGCTTCGCGATCTTCGACTCGAAGGTCTCGCGGTATGACATGGTCGACGCCACCGCCATTCCATCGCGACGCGCTGAAGTCGCTCGCCGACGCCGCACGTGCCCAGGGGCTGCGCTTCGGCGTCTACTACTCGATCATGGACTGGCACCATCCGGACGCGCAGGCGCCGAACACGCCAGAGTACAATTCGCGCACCTGGAGCAACCCGAACTTCAGCCGCCACGTCGAGACGTACATGAAGCCGCAGCTCGCCGCGGCGGTCTACCTGCTCTCCGACCGCAAGCCGTTGGTGGTGGAGCAGGTGGGCGACGGCTTCGTCGTGAAACTGCCGGCGGTTGCGCCGAGCTCGATCGCGTCCGTACTGATGCTGGAGGGAGCCGTTGCGGGGCAGTAAGGTGCCCAACGACGAGCGAGGCGCCCATTCGGGCGCCTCGCGGTGGCACATCCTACGGGGTGGAACTTCGCCGTGTGGCGATGAGAATCACGCCATTCGCACCGCGCGATCCGAACACCGCCGCCTGGCTGTCCTTGAGCACCTCGATGGACTTGATGTCGTGCGGATCGAGATCCATCAGCGTTTGGCTGCCGTTGTGCTGCGGCATGCCGTCGAGCACGAAGAGCGGCTCCTGGTTCCCTTTGAGCGATCGCGAACCGCGAATGCGGATCGACGTCCCGCCGCCAGGAAGCTGATGGACTTCCACCCCGGCGAACCGTCCGACCAGCATGTCGGACACGGTGCGCGGAGAGTTCGCCAGCAGCTTGGCGCTGTCCGCCTTGGTGGTGGCTCCCGCAACGTCGCGCGGCTCCTGCGACCCGTAGCCAACGTCGACGGCTCCTTCCTTCGGTGTGGGCAACACCGGTCCGCCCGGACTGGAATGACAGGCAACGGCAAGGAAACAGCACACGAGCACATGGTGCCCGCTGAACGAATGGTGACTGCCACGCGTAGGCATCTGACATTGCCTCAGGTCAGTGTGGGGGCATGGCGCCTCGGCCTCGAACTCTCCCGGACGATGCCGGACCCGAACGGAAAACGCAAGTGTCCCAAAGTCCCTGCACAGCTGTGCGTGAACCAATTGGCTTCCCACTCGAGGCAACCATAGATGAATGACCACTCGATCCACCGCCGCACCTTCCTCGGCACCGTGGCCGCAACCGCCGCCGGCGCGGCGCTCGCCGCCGCTGCACGGCCGAGTTTGCTCAGCGCGGCCACGGCGACGTCTGGCGCGCTCGACACACCGACAGTGCCGGCGACGCCGATCAAACTCGGCGTGGCGAGCTATTCGCTGCGCGAGTTTCCACTCGACAGGGCGCTGGAGATGATCAAGACGCTCCGCACGCCGTATGTGAACTTCAAGTCAATGCACGTGCCATACGAAAAGACGCCGGCGGAGCTCGACGCGCTGCGGAAGTCGATCGAAGCGCAAGGATTCACGATCGTCGGCGGGGGTACGATCACGTTCGAGAAGGACACGGATGCCGACGTGGAGAAGTACTTCATCTACGCGAAGGCCGCGGGCATGCCGACGATGGTCTCCACGTGTGTGCCCGCCATCCTGCCGCGCGTGGAGAAATTCGCGAAGCAGTACGACATCAAGGTGGCCATCCACAATCACGGCACCGAGGACAAGAACTATCCGTCGCCGTACGACGTGCTCAAGTACGTGAAGACGATGGATCGGCGCATGGGCCTGTGTATCGACGTGGGCCACACCGTGCGCACGGGCACCGATGTCGTGAAGGCGATCCTCGATGCCGGCCCACGCCTGCACGATATGCACGTCAAGGATCTCGCCGACATGACGAACAAGGACAGCCAGGTTGCCGTCGGCGAAGGAAAGCTTCCCTTCCCGGCTATTTTCCGCGCGCTGCAAACGATCAGGTATCCTGGCTACGTGAACCTCGAATACGAGATCAATCCGAAAGACCCGCTTCCGGGTATGCAGGTGTCATTCGCCTACATGCGGGGCGTTCTCGCCGGCATCAGCTAGCTATCACTCCAACACTTCGCTCTTTTCATCAGCACCTTCACATTGCATCGCAGGATGCGTCTTCCATGAACAATCACCGCTGGCTCCTGTCGCTCGCCATCATCACCCTCGCACCCGTTCCGGGCGCGTCGGCACAGATGACGAAGAAGTCTGCCGACGCCAACTACGTGGAGGTCGTGCCTCACGAGGCAGATCGTCGCGTCGACATCACCGTGGGCGGCAAGCCGTTCACGTCGTACGTCTGGCCGACGACGCTCAAGAAGCCGGTGCTCTATCCGATCGTCACGTCGAAGGGTGTCGTCGTGACGCGCGGGTATCCGCTCGATCCGCGAGCGAACGAGCGCGTCGACCATCCGCATCACGCCGGCCTCTGGTTCAACTACGGGGACGTGAACGGTCTCGACTTCTGGAACAACTCCGACGCCATCAAGCCCGAGCAGGCGCCGAAGATGGGGACGATCGTCCACAAGTCGATCCGCGGCTCGAAGAGCGGTGCAGGGGAGGGCACGCTCGACGTCACGGAAGCATGGGTCGATCATACAGGCAAGCAGCTTCTGCGCGAGGACACGCGCTTCGTCTTTCACGCGAAGGACGGCGTTCGGTCCATCGACCGTATCACGACGCTGACGGCGCTCGACGGGCCGGTGAGCTTCACGGACAACAAGGAGGGCGTGATCGGCCTGCGCGTCGCGAAGCAGCTCGAGCATCCGTCGCTCAAGCCGGAGGTGTTCACGGACGCGTCCGGCCGTACGACCAACGTGCCTCGGCTCGACACGGCGGGAGTGCATGGTCACTACGTGTCGTCGGAGGGCAAGCAGGGCGACGACGTGTGGGGCACGCGCGGCAAGTGGACGATGCTCACCGGAGACATCGGTGGCGCGCCGGTGACGCTGGCCATTCTCGACAATCCGAAGAACGTGGGTTTTCCGACGTACTGGCACGCCCGCGGCTACGGACTGTTCGCCGCGAACCCGCTGGGCCAGAAGGCGATGAGCAACGGCAAGGAAGAGCTGAACTTCAAGCTCGCTTCCGGCGCGTCGACGACCTTCCGGTTTGAGGTGCTGGTGATGGATGGTACGGCGACGCCGGCGGACATCGAGAGGCACTACACGAGCTTCGTGAAGTAGGGCGGGAGATCAACCGAGGAAGATCAACAACGGACTGTCAAAACTTTGACACGGATGGACACGGATAACAGCAGCTTTTCACTGATACTGCTACACGCGATTCACCAGGGCATGCTGCAATACAGCGAACGAGAACTCGTTTCTTGATGCTGCGCCTTGATAGTAGCAGAGCGCGCGAAGTCGGCCCGATGCAGTATCCGTGTAATCCGGCAGTCGTCCGTGCCCATCCGTGTCAGGCAGTGGTAGTTTGCAGTTGCAGTTTGCAGGTGTTTGATCCGCACTCACCGCACAGCCGAGAAAGGGAGCGGCCGAAGATACGCCACGTTGGTGACCGTGACCGACCCAACCGCGGCGTACTTCGGATCGGAGTTGATCCGCTTCCACTCCGGATGGGCGCTGAACACGCTCCACGCCTTGTATCGCGCCGTCATGTCCTCGAAGGTCAGCATGTACGTCAGGCTCGGCAGGCGTGTGCCGAACAGGTTCTCGCCGAAGAACACCGGCGTCATGTCGATCGACCGGAACAGGCCGATCTCCGCCTCGTTGAACATCGCGATCTTCCGCTCGAGCGCCGTGGCGCTGCGCGCCTCGTACGTGCGCAGCTCGAACACACGTGCGGGACGCGTCGCCGGCCCGGGCGGGACTTCCACCGCGGAGTGGCCGGCGAAGGCGCGCATCAGGCGCGCGTCGTACCGGATGTACGGGAGATCCGCGCCGTTCTCGAAGGTCCGCTGCGCGGACATGAAGACGGCGTCTGATTCAACCTTCTCGTTCACGCTCTGCACCGCGGCCATCGACGGATATTCGATCAGCGCGAGCAGCGACTGCGACTGGAACCCTGTTTCAGGGGTGAACAATCCGATCGTGCCCGCACCGGCCCGCTCGTACGCGGGCAGCATCGCATCCTTGTAGAAGTTGCGCAGCCCCGTGGAGCTCACGTCGCTACGCAGCTCGTAGTTGCGCAGCTCGTAGTGACGACGGGTGTCAGCGGCAACCGGCTCCGCTGCGCGAAACCCGGTGGTGACCGCGGCGCCGGTGAGAAGACCGGCCTTGATCAAGTCGCGACGATGCATGGACAGGGGGTCAGGGAATGGGGCGACCGGAGATGGGCTCGCGGTCGGTGATCGGCTGGAGCGTGACGGGGCCGGCCAGCCCCGACGTACGCACCGGCCACGTCGAGGCGTCGAATGGTTTGTAATCGATACCGACAAAATTGATGTCGCGAAAGACCTTCCATTCCACGCCGCGGCGGTCGAGGTCGCGAATCCGATTCGCCGACACGTTCGTCACCTCCAGCTCGAGCGTGTTGCCGGTGCGGCGGAGCGGACCGGTCTCGATGGTGAATGGATACGCGAACAGCACGCCGACCTGTCGGCCATTCAACTTGACGCGCGCGCTCTCGGACACTCCGCCGAGCGCCAGCTTGTGCCGGCTCGCGCCATCGGGCGCGTCGAACGTGATGGAGTAGCGCGCGGTGCCGGCGAAGCGATCGGCATCAGCGTCGCCGCGACCTGTCCAGGCAACCGGCGAAGCGGCGGTGAACGGCTTGGGAAGCGTCGGACCACCGTCGATGAACGACACCGACCACGTGCCGCGAAGCGTCAGCGGAGCACCGGCGGAATCAGCATAGGCCCACACAGCGCCACGCACCGGTTTGTCGAATGTACGGACGATCATCGATTGCCCGGAGTCGAGTTGCAGGCGCGTCTCGATGTGCAGGCCCGCGCGACGCACGCGTGCGATGCCGGCGCGGCCGGACATCGGATCCATCAACGCGACTGTCGCTGGATTTCCGTCCAGCTCAACCCATCGATCGATCGCGTGCGACGCAACGATGAAATAGTTGCGGCCTCCCCCCACCGCGCGTTTGCGACGGATGATCTGCAGCTCCTTCTGCTCCGCCAAGGGGTCACGCCGCACGGCGGCTGCGACGAGCAGCGACTCGACGTCGTTGCCGGAGAAGACTCGCCCCTTGCCAATCGTGGCGGTGCGCACGCCGCCGGTGGCCGCGATCCACCCGATGGTTCGCGTCGAAGCGAAGAGAGCCGCTCGACGTTCGTCGAGTCGAGACAAGCCTGGCACATCAGATGGCAACTCGCCGACGAAGAGCACCGTCGCGCCCTGACGCGCCAGATCCAGCACGCGAACCATGGTCTCCGGCGGCATGTGCACCGTGGATGGTATCACGAGCGCCGCATAGTCGCCGGACCGCGCGCGCAGCCGCCCGCTCCGCGAGGTGATGTCGCTGAGCAGCTGGCGATCGGAGACGTAGTCGACGCCGAGCCCCGATTCGTGGAGTTGTCGCGCGAGCTTCCCGAACGGCTTGTCGTGGAACCACCTGGGGTCGTGCACGCGAAAATCCATCCGACGGCCGGCGGTGTCGTGCCAGTTGTCGGCAATGGGCCAGTAGAGCAACACGTCGCCATCGGGATCGCCGGCCTGCAGGAAGGACTGCACGCGAGCGACATACTGATTGAAGGCAGGGAGGTCGCGCCACGTGGCGTTGCGCGGATTGAATTCCATCGACGCGTAGAACTCCCAGCCCGGCCACGCCACGCTCGCCGGCGAGTATGCCGTCCCGTGGTAGACGAGATGATTGATTCCCGCGAGGAACATGCGGTCGGCGGCCTGCTTGATCTGATCGAGCGTGCCGCTGAAATGCTCGCCGAGCCACGTGAACGATTCCGCGGAGGCGAGGCGCCGGCCGGCCACGTGTGCCGCCGCCGACGCGAACTTGTTGATCAGCGGATCGGCATCGGGGCCGCGGAGGACGCCGAAGATTTCCGTCTCGGGAATGTCCGACGCAGCGTAGAGATCGAGCAGGTTGCCCGGCGAGCCGTGCGCCTGCTCTCGCATGAGCGCGCCACGCGCATGCGACCAGGTCGTGAGATGCTCGACGAAGTTCGTCAACAGCATCTCATCGAGTGTCTGCCGGTAGTCGGCCTTCACGCGTGCGACGCGATCCGGGTCACCGCGGCCCGAAAACGCGGGAAGCTCGGTGGCGAGATCGTAGCCGCGGTGCTTCCTGAACTCCTCGAACAGTCCGGCCGATGCGTCGCCCGTGTACTCGAACGAGTCGTGGAAGTAGGAGCGGATGGCACCGCGCGGGAGGCTCGAGGTCTTCTCGCGGAACATGGCGAGATAGTGCGCCGTGGCTGTGGCGGAAAACGGATCGATGGACGGTCCTTCGCCACCTGGTGCGGGCCGCTTCACATTGTCGCCGGAGAATCGCGTGGTGGCCGAGTAGGCACCAGACGCGCTATCGACGCGGATGGTCAACGATGCATTCGCGTCGGCCGGCACGACTGTCGGTCCGCCCATTCGCCAGCCGGAACCCTGCGGCAAGTCGAGCCCCATGCCGCGTCGATGTGCTTCGGCGGCCGTGTACGCGATCATGTCGACCCACGCCGGCGACAGGTACGGGATGTACGCGGAGTCCGCGCCCTTGGCGCCGTAGATGACGGTTACTTCGACACCGCCGAAGCCCGCGGCATCGAGCTCGGCGAGCTGCGTGGTGATTCCCGGCTTGTCGACCGCGCTACCGAGCCACCACCATCGCGTCCATGGCTTGGTGTCGCGTGTGACGTCGGGCCATGCCAACGGTGATGGAGCGCGCTGCGCCTCGGCCGGGCCAGCGAGCGCCAAGGCGAGGAGCACGCTCCGCGAGCCCGCGCGAAGGATTCGATGCATGGCGATCCACGTGCCGGCCGAGGGGTTGCTGCACATCTGTGAATTTATGATGACTCTGTGCAGTATCGCGCGCCAAGATTATCGTTTACCACCACCGCTGGCAAGGCTGCTGCGACGACGCGCCGCCTCGATGACATCTGCGCCCTTGCGTGCGCGTGGCGGCATCGAAGTGGATGTCGCGCGGAAGGATGGTGCGCTGCAGCAGGCGTCACTCACCGCGGCGCGTGGAACGACGGTGCGCGTGCGACGGGGAACGACCGTGACGGAGCAACGTCTTGCCGCGCGTGTTCCGATGGTGATTCGCGGTCTGGGTACGCCATGATCGAAACACAAGAGCGGCAAGTAGTCGCGACCGACACATTCTACGTCGACACATTTCAGGAGGATCAGTGGCTCAGCACGACGAACGAAAGGGTGTCACTCGGCGGTCGTTCCTGTACGAGATGGCGGCGATCGGAGTAGGCACGAGCTTCATGTCCGCCTGCGCGAGTGGATTCTTGCGCGGCGGCGGCAGTCCCACGCCAGGCGTGAACGACATCGGTCTCCAGCTGTACACCGTCCGCGACCGGCTCGAGAAGGACTTCGATGGGACGCTCGCGAAGGTTGCGCAGATCGGCTACAACAACATGGAGTTCGCCGGCTACTACAACCGCACGCCCGAGCAAGTGCGCGCCACGCTGGACCGGCTCGGCATGGTCTCGCGGAGCTCACACATCGGCGCAAACCTGATGCGCCAGGACGCCGCGCTGCAGATTCGCGCGGCGAAAACGATCGGACAGGAGTACATCACGCTGCCGTCCTATCCGTTCGCGCGTGACGGTGGCATCGACGCGTGGAAGAAGGGCGCCGCGGAGTTCAACCAGTGGGGCGCGATGTGCAAGGACGCAGGAATTCGTCTCGCCTACCACAACCACGCGCCGGAGTTCGCGAAGCTCGAGGGCGGACCCACCGGGTATGACGTCCTGATGCGTGAGACCGATCCCGCGCTCGTCGACTTCGAGATGGATCTCTATTGGACGGCATTCGCCGACCAGGATCCCATCGCGCTGTTCGCCAGGTATCCGGGACGGTTCGCGATGTGGCACGTGAAGGACCTTCAAGTCACCGGCGGAACGAAGGGCATGACGCCTGTGGGACTCGGCACCCTCGACTTCAAGAACTACTTCGCGCATGCGCGCGAGGCGGGCCTCAAGCACTTCTTCGTCGAGCACGATACGGCGGCCAACTATCCCGGCGGTTCGCTCGCCAGCATCCAGGCCAGCTACACCAACCTTCACACGATGCTCGCATGAGCGCAGTCGCCAACGCCAGCATGCGCGTGGTCGCGGTCGCATCGTTCGCGATGGCCGCCGCGGGCGCGAGCGCGCGTGGCGGCATGGGAGCGAACCAGTCGGCGCCTGCGAGCGTAAGCGTCAGCAACGCGCCGCACTCGGATTGGGTGCAGATGTTCAACGGCCGCGACCTGTCGAACTGGGACATCAAGTTCGCGAAGCACGAGCTGGGCGACAATTTCAACGACACGTTCCGCGTCGAAGACGGTTTGATGAAGGTGCGGTACGACAAGTGGGCGGGATGGAACGGCGAGTTCGGCCATATCTTCGGCATCATGGTCATGGGCCAGAGCGCGGAGAGCATGGGACTCAACCAGGACTTCCCCATCTCGCTCGAAGTCCAGCTGCTCGGCGGGCTCGGCAAGGGTCCACGTCCGACCGCCAACCTCTGCACGCCCGGTACCAACGTCCACTTCGGTGATTCGCTCATCACGCGCCACTGCACGAACTCGACGTCGAAGACCTACGATGGCGACCAGTGGCTACGCGTCGAAGCGCTGGTGCTCGGTGACTCGACGTCAAGCACATCGCGAACGGAGACACGGTTCTGGTGTATGCAAAGCCAGAGATGGGTGGCGGGTCGGCGAGCAACACGGAACCGGGCATGCTCGTGAACGGCAAACCGATCACCGAGGGCTCGATCTCCCTCCAGGCCGAATCGGCGGAGATCGACTTCCGGAAAGTCGAGATACTCAACCTGAAGGGATGCATGGATCCGTGCCGATGAGACCGATGCAGACATTCGGATTGGCACTCGCCGTCAGCATCGGCGTGGTGAGCGCCGCGTCGGCGGCGAGTGCGCAGGCCGCGCCGAAGAAGGGAGCGGCTACGAAATCGGCGGCTGCTGCCGATGGCAGCAAGGTCTTCGCGACGACGTGCGTCGTCTGTCACCAGCTCGACGGGGCGGGAAAGGAACAGCTCTACCCGCCGCTCGCTGGCAGCGAATGGGTGCAGGGCGACGAGAACAAGCTCATTCGCATCATTCTCGGCGGACTCACAGGGCCGGTGGAAGTCGCGGGCGAGACATTCAACAGCGCGATGCCCGGCTGGGGTCCTGTCCTCGACGACAAGGACATCGCCGCAGTGGCCACGTACATCCGCAGCTCATGGGGGAACAAGGCCGCTCCGATTACCACGGCGAAGGTGACGAGCATTCGCGCGGCAATGGCGTCGCGCAAAGTGCCGTGGACCGTCGCCGAGCTGGCTCAGGTCAAGGACTGACGCTTCGCGTCGGAACACGCAGGAGCGCGACGCCGATCCACAGATAGATGAGTGCGAACGCGAAGCCGAGCGACGGTTCGAGGTCGAGCCAGTCGAACGGCTTCGCGATTACGACGACCACCGTCAGCGCCGACACGGCGAGCTGCGCAACCGATAAGGCGCGCCAGCCCGCCCTCGTGAATAGCTCCAGTCCGGTCGTCGCGAGCCACACGGCGCACAGCAGATACGACAACAGCCGCAGGTGCAGCCCGAGCGATCCTGCGAGCTCACTGACCAGCCACACGTTCGGGAGCAGCGCTGCGGGAGTGTTCACTGCGGCGTTGCCGAGTGCGGGAGCAGTGGCCGCGTTCACCATCGCGGCGATCATGCCGACGACGGCGCCCGCAATTCCCGCGACCGTAGCCGCCCGGACGCTCGCTCGCTCCGCACCGGCGATGACGGCCAGTCCCGCGGGCACGGGCAACAGCAACAACAGATGGACGACGAAGATCCACCACAGCCCGACGAACGAGATGGTGTTCGCATGCACCCACGGCAGCAGCTGCGACGGCGCATTGAGCATGTCGGTGCTCAGGCCGCGCGCGAAGAGGAAGCCGAACGTGTAGGCGATCGTGATGAGAAAGACGACGCCGGATGCCAACGCCGCGCGCCCGCCCAGCCGAACGGTGCGCGCGTCAGTTTCCGACGGCGACACTACCACCCCGACTCGAACCCGATGCTCACCACGCGTCCGGCAGCGGGATAGTAGTAGATGAGCGGGCTCCCGGCGGGATCGGGGAATCCCGTCGAGTTGAACTGCGCACCGAAGACGTTGCGTACGTCCACCGACAGGCGCGCGTGACCGACCGGATACGACGCGCGCGCGTCGACCTGCGTGTGGCCGGCGAGCGTCAACGTATTCGCGTCGTCGAGGAACGAGTCGCCGACGTTGGTCATCTGCGCCGACATCGCCAACCCGCGCGCGAGCGACCGGCCGATGCCGCCGGAGAGCACGCGCTGCGGGATGGCCTTGAGCAGGTGCCCGCTATCTGCCGGCGCGCGCGACGTGACGCGCTGCAGCGTGACGTTGCCGAACGCCGTGAGCGACGACGGACCATCGAGCGTGAGACCGGTCTCGATTCCGCGATGACGGCTCTTGCCGAGATTCACGTAGCGGAACTTCTGAAGGTCGAAGTCGAGCTCATTGCGCATATCGGTCTGATACGCCGACACGCTGAGCCGAGCGTCCAGCTTTTCGGGTATGAAACTCACCTGGTGATACGCGCCCACTTCGGCGCTCTTGCCGTACTGCGCCTCGAGCGCGGAGTTGGACGTCGAGATGGCGTAAGGCGGAAACGGGACCGGCGTGCGTCGCTGGTCGAACAACTGATCCATCGTCGGCGCCTTGAACGACTGTCCGGCCGTGACGTACACGCTGCCGCTCTGCCGCTCCGACTGCAGGTACCGAAGGTTGATGCCGGCGCGCGGACTGAACGCCGATCGGAATACACTCGTCGTCGCACCGGTGCTCGGCGACTGCGGCTCGTAGCGATCGGTGATCCAGTCCATCCGTCCGCCGAGTGACACGCGAAGGATGTCGGCGAAGGTGCCTTCCCAGTGCGTGAATGCAGCCGCCATGCTGCGACGACCGTTGCCCTTCGAGTCGAGCTTGACGTTCGTGCCCGGCGACGACGCGTACGCGGATGGCCCGCCGGTGACGATGTTGTAGTACTCGGACGTGAGTCGACCGAGGCCGGCATCGGTGCCGATGACCAGCCTGTGGTGCGCACCGCCGAGCTCTCCGGTGAATTCCGTCTGCAACGAGCCGACGACGCGATCGGTGTTCAGCTTGCGGTCCTTCGTGTCGGCGAACGCGGGTGACAGCGGGAGCGTGCGCACGGCGTCGATGCGGGCCGCTTCGCCCGTGAGGTAGCCGGTGAGACGGGCGTGAGCGTTGAACGACGACGCGCCGTCGAGCGAGAGACGGTGGACGCGCTCGTCCGTGTTGTCGAATCGATAGAAGGGAGAGGCGGAGCGCGACGAACGCGATACGATCGTGTCAGCGAGTGCGCCCGGTTCGTCGAACGCGCGCCAGTGATTGAGCGTGGAGAGCGTGAGCGAATGCGTCGCACCGTCGGCGATTGCGAATGATCCGCCGAGACTGCCGACTTCACGCTTTTCGTGCGCGCGGAATCCCGTCGAGCGACGTGCGTCACCGAAGAGGCTCGCCTGGTGCGTGTCGAGCTTTCCGCCGAGCACGCCGCTGCCCTGCGCCTGGCCAAACGCTCCGCCGCCAAGCTTCCAGCGCGCGACGGGCATGTCGCGCCGCGTGATGATGTTCACCACGCCGCCGACCGCCGCATCGCCATACAGTGGCGATGCTCCGCCGCGCACGATCTCGATCGACTCGACCGCCTGGAGCGGCACGAGGTCCCAGTTCACCTGGCCGGTCGCGAGCTCGGTGGCGGGCACGCCGTCGATGAGTACCGTGGCATAGTCTGTCTCGCCGCCGCCATAGAAGCCGCGAACCACGAGACGCGGCGCGGCGCCGAGTCCGTCGCCCTGGAGGACGAGCATCCCCGGCACCTGCTGCAGCGCGTCGGCGACGGTCTGCACGGGCAGCCGGCGAAGCGCGCTGCCGGAGAGATGCGTCACTGCCGCCGCGGAGGTCGTAAGCGGCGCGTCAACGCGCGATGCGGTCACGACCACGGGGTCGAGCCGGTGCGTTCGCGCGCTGTCGGCCTTCGCGACGGAATCAGCGCTGCGACGTGGAAGTTGGGCGCCGAGCGCGGGAGCAGTGAGTGCGAGCAGCAGTCCGATCGAGCGGCACCGGACGAAAACGTCCTTCATCGTCAGTCACGGGAAAAAGCGGAATCGAAGGCGGCACGCGCGGGCTCGAAGTCGACCGACCGAACGAAAGCGCACGCTTCACGTGCACCATGCTCGCGATCCATTCCGATGTCCTCCCACTCGACGGACAGCGGCCCATCGTATCGAGCGGAATTCAGGCGACGAATGACGTCTTCGAAGGAAATACGGCCTCGGCCGAGTGAACGGAATTCCCAGGAGCGTTCGGGGTGGCCGAATGCCAGGTGTCCACCGAACACGCCGGAAGGCTTCGGAGTTTCCGACCACCACACGTCCTTCATGTGGACGTGGTAGATGCGGTCGGCAAAGCGTTCGATGAATGCTAGATAGTCTACGCCCTGGTAGCCGAAGTGGCTGGGGTCGTAGTTGAAGCCGAACGCCCTGCGACCGCCGATGGCGTCGAGCGCACGTTGCGCGGAAGAGAGGTCGAAGGCGATCTCGGTGGGGTGGACCTCGAGGGCAAAGCGGACGCCGACTTCGTCGAACACGTCGAGGATGGGGTTCCACCGCTTGGCGAAGTCGTCGTACCCGGCGTCGATCATGCTGTCGGGGACGGGCGGGAAGCTGTAGAGCAGGTGCCAGATGGACGATCCGGTGAATCCGGCGACCGTCTTCACTCCGAGCCTGGCTGCGGCGCGCGCGGTGTCCTGCATCTCCCTGGCGGCCCGGGTGCGAACACCCTCGGGATCGCCGTCGCCCCAGACGTGGGGCGGGATGATCGACTTGTGCCGCTCGTCGATGTTGTCGCACACGGCTTGACCGACGAGATGGTTGCTGATGGCGAACAGCTTCAGGCCGTGCTTGTCGAGAATGTCTCGGCGGCCCTGGCAGTAGTCGGGCTCAGCGAGGGCGCGGGCGACGTCGAAGTGGTCGCCCCAGCACGCGAGCTCGAGGCCGTCGAAGCCGAATTCCTTCGCCTTGAGCGCGACCGTCTCGAGAGGGAGGTCGGCCCATTGGCCGGTGAACAGCGTGACTGGTCTCGTCATTGTGTGTGCGGAGCGCAGCGAGGGTTCAAGGTGACTGACATGCCGAACTGATGGCTCGAATCAAAGATCAAGACAGATCAGAACTGATGGCTGGAATCGAAGAATTGAAGGATCGAACCTACAGGCGCGACAATGGAGTCGCGCCGATGTCTCGATTTGCTCAGTCGGGTGCTACGATGGTGGACTTGCAGAGATCAGATTCTTGAATTCTTCAATTCTTGAATCCTAGCCTTGTCCCTGGTTTTCACGCTGTCACGCTCTTAGCGGCCGGGCGCTTCGTAGGTGGCGTCGACCCAATCGCCCTCTTTTCCACTCCGAAGAGCGGTTTGGATGAAGTGCACCCCGATCGCCCCATCGCGCACGTCGGGATAGTCGAGGTCGAGCGGATCTGGCGCGATGCGAGCTTGCCGCGCACGCATGACGCGAATGGCATTGCCGTACAGGTTTGCGAACGCCTCGTGCAGCCCTTCCGGGTGTCCGGCTGGCATGCGCGTCCCGCGCTGGGCCGCAGGGACGAGGTACGCGTGTCCCGGCTTGTACGTCTCCGTCGGCCCGTCGGGATGGCGAACGTAGAGAAAGTTCGGATCCTCCTGATGCCACTCCAACGACGCCTTGGTGCCGTACACGCGAATGGCGAGACGATTCTCCTCGCCCACCGAGATCTGTGAGCAGAAGAGGATCCCGCGCGCGCCGCCTTGATAGTGCACGAGCATGTTCGCGTCGTCGTCGATGCGGCGGCCGGGCACCACGCTGGCGACGTCGGCAAAGAGCCGCTCCATCTCCAACCCGGTGACATAGCGCGCGAGATGCTCGGCGTGTGTGCCGATGTCGCCAATCGCTCCCGCGCCGGCGCGTGCAGGGTCGGTCCGCCAATCGGCCTGCTTCGAGCCGGACTGTTCGAGCGGCTCGGAGAGCCAACCCTGCGAGTACTCGACGACGATCTTTCGCACAGTGCCGAGCGCGCCGTTCTGGATGAGGGCGCGCGCCTGCTTCACCATCGGGTACGCGACGTATGCGTGCGTCAGCGCGAAGACGACGTTGTGCTTCTTCACCAGGCGGCAGAGCTCTTCGGCGTCCGCGAGCGTCGTCGTCAGCGGCTTGTCGCACACGACGTGAATGCCGCGCTCGACGAACGCCTTCGCCACCGGGAAGTGCATGTGGTTGGGTGTGACGATGGAGACGAACTCGATGCGCTCGTCGGCGGGAAGCGCCGCTTCTCGCTCGGCCATCTCCTCGAAACTCCCGTACACGCGATTCGAGGAGAGACCGTATGCGTCGCCCTGCATGCGCGACTTGGCGGCGTCCGACGAGAACGCGCCGGCGACGAGCACGGCCAGGCCGTCCAACGTCGCTGCCCGATTGTGCACGGCGCCGATGAAGGCGCCGGGACCGCCTCCCACCATTCCGAAACGCAGCGCCCGATGTTGAGCCATTGAGATCAGGAGGAGGCGCGCACACCATGCAAACGCGGTGGCGCTGGTATGTCCAGAATCGGACGCTAAGGTTACCGTTACGCCCGTGTTGTCTCAAGGTCGTTCGCGACTCAAGTCGAGGAGATTTTTCGTGCGCAGGACCGCTCACCTCCTTCTCCTGTCCGCGTTGGCGCTCGTGTCGGCGTGCAGTCACCCGCGCGGCGCCGATGGAGTGCGTACCGACGTTCGTGTTGCGCGACGTCGAGGAATGTCGCCTCAGCCACTCTCGAGCGCCTACCGCAATTGGTGGATGAAGCGATGAACATCATGATGCGATCGAACTCAATCCGCGCTGCCATTCTCTTCGGGCTGTGCGTCTCGGCTGATGTCGCGAGTGCGCAAGCCGGTCCGGTTGGCCAGCCGAGACAGCGCCCCTTTGTGGCTCGCGCGCAGCCCGCGATTCCGTTGTGGGCCGCCGGCGCGCCGGGCGCGTTGGGCGACGCGCCGGAGGACCAACCCATCATCACGCCGTATCTGCCACCTGAAGGTCGCGCCAACGGCACCGCCGTCATCGTCTTTCCCGGTGGCGGATATCAGCACCTCTCGATGGAGAAGGAAGGCAGCGACGTCGCGAACTGGTTGACGACGACCGGCGTCACCGCGTTCGTCGTCCGCTATCGCCTCGGCCCCAGGTACCATCATCCGGCGGAGCTCGGGGACGCCCAGCGGGCAATTCGTATCGTGCGGTCGCGCGCGATCGAGTGGCGGGTCAATCCGGGCCGCGTGGGGATCATCGGCTTTTCGGCGGGCGGTCACCTCGCATCGACAGCCGGTACGCACTTCGACGCGGGCTCTTCCACGAGCGCCGATGGCGTCGAGCGCGCGAGCTCTCGGCCCGACTTCATGCTGCTGCTCTATCCCGTGATCACCATGCGCGGTGACTCGGCCACACACATGGGGTCGCGCAAGAACCTCCTGGGCGACAATCCCGATGATGCGCTGGTGCGCCTGATGTCGAACGAGCTACAGGTGACGCGCAACACACCGCCGACGTTCATCGTTCACAGTACGGACGACAAGACGGTGCCGGTCGAGAACGCGCTGCTGTTCTACCAGGCGCTTCGCAACAATGCGGTGCCTGTCGAGATGCACATCTTCGAGTCCGGCGGCCACGGGTTCGGCCTCGCCCCGAGCGATCCGATTCTGTCGACGTGGACGACGCTGTGCGAGTCATGGATGCGACGGCACGGATGGCTCGCCGCGCGGTGAGCGTCACCAGGGTTCACCGACCACCAGACCTCGACGACGCCACTCGCATCGGATAGCTGAACGCGTAGTCTCCCGATCCAATTTCGACGACCACCGCGTCGCCGCTCTGCGTCGCTGACGCTGCCGCCTTGCCGCCCTCCGTGACTTGTCCCACCATCGCGTCGGGCAGCCGCACGGTCGCATGCGTGTTCGGCGGCACGCGCACGTCGAGCGTGAGCTGACCATTCGCGAGCTTCCATCCCGACACCGCGCTTCCGTATTGCGTCATCAGCTCCGCGCGCGCCGACGTCAGGCCGCCACCGGGTTGCGGATGAATGACGAGATGCTTGTAGCCAGGCATCGCGTCGTCGAGGTCGAGCCCAGCCACCACGCGCACCATCCAGTCGCCGATGGCGCCGTACGCATAGTGGTTGAACGAGTTCATGCTGATCTCCTGGAACGAGCTATCCGGCTTCTGTCCGTCCCAGCGCTCCCAGATCGTCGTCGCGCCCTGCGTGATCGGATACAGCCATGACGGATACTTCTTGTTCATCAGCAGCTGATACGATTCGCCGAGATGGCCGGTGGTGCTCAGTGAGTTGGTGAGATACGGTGTGCCGAGGAAGCCGGTGGTGAGGTGGCCCATCTGACGAACGTTGGCGGCAAGTCGGTCCCCAGCGTCGGCACGGCGGTCGTCGGGCAGCAGGTGGAACTCGAGCGCGAGCGCGTACGCGGTCTGCGTGTTCGAGCTCAGGCGGCCTGACGACGTCACGTACTCGCGAACCCACGCCGCCTTGATGCGGTCGAAGAGATCGCTGTACTCGCGCGCGTCGTCTGTCTTGCCGAGTACGCGTGCCGCGCGGGCGAGCAGGTCGGTCGAGTGCGCGTAGAACGCCGTCGCGATCAGATCCTTGTCCGTCGTCGCGCCAGGATAGTCGGCGCGCACGGTGGAGAAGGCAAGCCAGTCGCCGTAATGCCATCCGCTGTTCCACAGCAGCTTGTCGCCGGCAACCTTGCGTTGATACTCGACGTACTTCCGCATGCCCGGATATTGCTTCCCGAGGAGTCTGGTGTCCCCATAGGTGAGGTACATCGTCCACGGGATGATGACGCCCGCGTCGCCCCAGCCGGCGGAGCTCGTTGCGTTCGGCTGTCCGCGGGTGAGCACGTCGGGAATGACGTCGGGCACCGAGCCAATCGCGCGTTGGTCGACGTTGGCATCACCCAGCCAGTTCGTGAAGAAGCCAGCGACGTCGTAGTTGAACGCGGCAGTGCGCGAGAACACTTGCGCGTCGCCCGTCCAGCCGAGCCGTTCGTCGCGCTGGGGGCAGTCGGTCGGCACGCCGACGAAGTTGCCCTTCTGTCCCCACACGATGTTGTGGTAGAGCTGGTTGAGCATCGGGTCGGACGCTGCGAACGATCCCGTGCGCGGCATGTCGGAATGCACGACGACACCAGTGAGCGACGCCGTCGTCGGCGTGCCGGGATAGCCGTCGACCTTCACGTAGCGAAAGCCGTGGAAGGTGAAGTGTGGCTCGTACACTTCGTCGGCGCCGCCCTTCAACGTGTAGGCATCGGTCTGCTTTGCGTTGCGCAGATTGTCCGTGTAGAAGTTGCCCGCCTTGTCGAGCACTTCGGCATGCTGCAGTCGCACCGTGGCTCCCGCCGGTCCGGTGACGCGCAACTTCACCCACCCGACCATGTTCTGCCCCATGTCGAACACGGTCTCGCCTTTCGGTGTGCGAATGATCTTGACCGGCGTGAGCTTTTCGATGCGACGAATGGGCGGACCCGCCGGCGCGATGAGAATGTCCTTCGAGTGATCGATCGGCAGCACGCCCTTCCAGCTCTTGTCGTCGTAGCCCACCTGCGTCCAGCCGTTCCTCTCGAGGCGTGCATCGTACGTCTCGCCATTGTAGATGTCGGATGCGAGCACCGGCCCGGTGGACGCCTTCCATTTGTCGTCCGACATGATCACCTGCTCGCGACCATCCGTGTAGCGCACCACGATCTGCGTCAGCAGCGCGACGCGCGTGCCGTACGTGTTGCGCTTCTTGTCGAAGGCGAGACTGCCGCGATACCATCCGTCGCCCAGCGTGACGCCGACGGCATTCGCTCCTCTGCGAACGAGGTCGGTGACGTCGTAGCTCTGGTATTGAAGACGCTTGTCGTAGCTCGTCCACCCGGGCGCGAAGATGTGATCGCCCACGCGATGACCGTTGATCTGCATCTCATAGAGGCCGAGTGCGGTCACGTATGCGCGAGCCGATGCGATGGTGCCGTCGAGCGTGAACTCGGTTCGGAGCAGGGGACTCGGATTCGACCTGGTCGTGTCTTCGGCGAGGTCGGGGGTAATCCACTTCGCCTTCCACTGTGCGGCGCCCATGAGTCCCGTCTCGAAGAATGCCGTCGCGCTCCAATCGGTCGCTCGGCCGTCGCTGCTCCACGCGCGCACTTGCCAGTGATAGCGCCGGCCAGGAGCGAGCGCGGGGCCGGCGTAGGGCCGGTTGACCGATTCGTCGGATGCGACTTTGCCGGTTGTCCAGATGGGAGATCGGTTCAGGTCGGACACACTCCTGGCGACGCGAATCTCATACGCGCTCTGCATCGTTCCTCGACGATCCGAGTGCAGCATCCAACTCAGGCGCGGTGCTGGCTCGTCGATGCCGATCGGGTCGACCGCGTACTCAGTGCGGAGTCGTTCGAGGTGGAACGCCTGTGCGTTTGCGGTTGCCGCGACGGCGACGAGCGTCGTCGAAATCAAGACAGAGGAACGTCTGCGCATGATGCGTTATCCACTCAGAGGTTGACCGAGCGAACTTCGGACGCGTCGGTATGCAGGTCAAGCAGCGGGACAAATGACGCGGGAATGGCGGTCTTCTCTATGGTTCACCTCGCAACAACGGCGTCTTCACCGCAGAGGACGCAGAGGAGCAGAGGAACGCAGAGGAGACCAGACAGATGAACGTCAATGAAATCAATGTGCGGACCGCCCGAGTCGTCGACGCCGCGATGAAGGTGCACTCCACCCTGGGGCCTGGACTTCTCGAGCGTGCGTACGAGGCGTGCTTGGCATATGAGCTTCGCAAGCGCGGCCTGCATGTAGTGACGCAACCCATTCTGCCCGTGATCTACGACGACATCGAAATCGAACTGGCCTATCGACTCGACCTTCTCGTTGACAATGCCGTCATTGTCGAGTTGAAGACCGTGTCGAAGCTGCTGGCCATTCACAAGGCCCAACTCCTCTCATATCTCAAGTTGAGCCAGCATCGTGTCGGCCTGCTGATCAACTTCCGGGAGGTTCACCTGAAAAACGGGATCAAGAGATTGGTGAACCGCTTGTAAGAGAAGCTCGAGTCCCTACCTCTGCGTTCCTCTGCTCCTCTGCTCCTCTGCGTCCTCTGCCGTAAATCTGCGGTGCCGCAGTTCCGCAGTTCCACCCGCACTACGGCCGCACTGACGTAGGCGCAAAACTCCGCCGCGCCTGCTGACAGTTCGGCCACGCACGCGGCCCATTCGGAAACGGCGGCAGGATCGACTGATCACGCGGAACGCGCTCCCTGTCCTCCGACGCTGCATAGGCCAGCATCGCCGCCAGCGTCGCGTTCTGCTTCAGGTCGTCGAACACGATCTTGTCATACGTGTCGCGGTTGGTGTGCCAGGTGTATTGCCGATATTCCGGATAACTCGACTGCAGGCGAAACGCCGGCGCTGACCGGCAGAGGAACGACGTATGATCGCTGCCCGCGTTTGCCTGGTTCCCCGGAGCCGACAGCCGCAGGCTATCGGAGATCTCGTTCGGAAGTTGTGCGACCCAGCGCGCGATGTTGCCGCCCGCCTTCGCGAAACCCTGCGCCTCGAGCAACTCCGCGCGCCACGTTCCGTTGTCCTGATTGAACGCGACCTGGAGACCGTTGATCACGTCGGCATGATCTTCGGCGAACGAGAGCGAGCCGATCGTCCCTTGCTCTTCGCCGCCCCAGTGGCCGACGAGAATCGTTCGCCTCGGGCGAGGATATGCCGTGTGCAGGATCCGCATCGCTTCGAGCATCGTCAGCGTTCCCGTCCCGTTGTCCGTCGCGCCTGTCGCGCCGTGCCAACTGTCGAGATGCGCCGACAGCAACACGTACTCATTGGGCAGTTCGGTGCCTTTGAGTTCGGCGACGACGTTGAACATCGGGACTTCCGCCGGCGTGGCCTGCGACTCCGCGAGCAGCCGCACGCGTGGACCCTGGTTGTTGCTGGCGAGCCGATGGAGCAGCCCGTAATCCTCGCACGATACATCGACGCTCGGCGCACGCAGCGTGTTCGCGCCGAAGATCTTGTTGACGCCCCACCCGCCCGACCACAGGGAGCTGAACACGCCGGCCACGCCGGCCGAGTCGAGCCGCGAGTAGACAATGCCGCCCACCTGCTGCGGTGTTGCCGTCGACGGCGCGAGCGACCTGAAGCGCTTGTTCGCGAGCTGCTGCACTTCGGTGCGTCGCGCGTTGAGTCGCGTGATGGTCTGCGCTCGCGCGTAACGCTCCAACTCCTGCGGCGCGCGGCACATGAGCTCTGGCGCGGACACCAGCACGAACTTTCCGCGCACCGAGCGCAGCCACAGGGCCGCGGCGGCATCATCGGCAAGGTCTGGAATGGCGACGACATCGCCTTCAACGGCGCGTCCGCCTGTCCCGGGACTCCAGGCCAGCAGCTCGACGTCGAGCGTCTGCAGCCGCGGCCCGATCAAGTCCAGGTGCGTTGGACCCGCGCGCCAACCGCGCCATGTGCCGTAGCGCTCGCGCCGAGCGGGGATTCCCCAGCCCTGATAGGTGCGCTCGAGCCATTCGACGGCGGACAAGAAGCCGGGCGATCCCGAGAGCCGGGGTCCAATGGAATCGATGAGGACCTGCCCCAATGCTTCGACCTGTGATTGCTCCATGCCGAGCTGCCACATCCGCTTGATCACGGTGTCGGCGGTGCGGAAGGTCTGTCCACCGGCGGCCGCTGGGAGAAGAGCGAGACTGACCGCGACGAGCTGAAGCCGGAGACTGCGCATGGTGATCCGTGGTGAACGTCGACTCGAAGTCTGACAGTGTTGACCGAGCGAACTTCGGACGCGCCGCCGTGCGGGTCAAGCGCGGGGACAATTATCTGTATTCTTGCGACAAGACCCCAAATGCACGATTGCGCCACGACCGCGCAACCAACGACGATATCGCGCTCACGCTATCTGCACGTCCGTTCACGACTGGCGATGCGCGCGTCACGCATTACCGTATCGACGACATGCACAGCACCGCATTCGCCGAATGGAAGCGGCTCGGCACAACGCTTCACCTTCTCTCTGCCTCCGCAAACTGTGTCCCTCCCCGTCGTCGAATGACCGATGGCGCGATGATCGGTCGCCCCAGGAGTGTCTTGCTGTCGCTGCTCACTGGCGTAGCGATACTCTCCAACGCGTCTGCAGCGCGCGCGCAGAACCTCGGCGACGTCATCGACGTCGGACTCGATTTCCGCAGGGCGAATCAGGTGCTCTTCGCCGCGAGTCGTCTCACGGCATTCGATGCGTCGACGGGCCGCGGCACGCTGCAGTGGGATCGCTACGTGCAGCAACCGGGTCTCAACTTCAACAAGCTCGACGTCGGCTACACGCGTGGTGCCGCGACGGAATTTCCCGGCACCGAATACGATCGCGATCCCGCGCTGCCCTTCGACATCTCGTTCGTCACGCCGCGTACACTGCGGCTGCGCTTCAGCACACGCGACCTTTCGCCCGCGGTGATGCAGGGCGAACCATCGCTGATGCTCGCTGGACCAGTCGCGCGTGACACGACGTGGCGCGTGCAGTCGGGCGACAGTGCGGTGACCTACACGAGTGCGTTCGGCAAGGTTCGCATCAACCGCAATCCGTGGCGCGTCGAGCTCTTCGACGCAAGGGGCGCGTTGCTCACGCGCACCCAGCGGCTTGGCGAACCGGCGACGTTCACCCCGTTCGTGCCGTTTTCGTTCGTCCGTCGCGCGCGCGACATCGGCCGCAGCACCGCAGCCACCTTCGAGCTGCAGCAGGACGAGAAGATCTACGGCTTCGGCGAATCATTCACCCGGCTCAACAAGCGAGGGCAGCGCGTCGTCGCGTTCATCCGCGACGCCATGGGCGCACAGAGCCAGGTACAGTACAAGTCGATCCCGTTCTTCATGAGCAGTCGCGGCTACGCGATGTTCGTGCACACCAGCGCCCCGGTCACCTTCGATGTCGGCGCCGAGTACGATGCGCACAACACCATCTACTCCGGCGACGAGCTGCTCGATCTCTTCATCTTCATCGGCGAGCCGAAGGACCTGCTCTCCGAGTACACGGCGGTCACCGGGCGCAGTCCGGTTCCGCCGCTGTGGTCGTTCGGCCTGTGGATGAGCCGCATCACGTACAAGTCGGAGGCAGAGGTGCGCGACGTCGCGAAGAAGTTGCGCGAGTATCGCATTCCTGCGGACGTCCTGCACCTCGACACGGGCTGGTTCGAGACGGACTGGCGCAGCGACTATCAATTCTCCAGGTCGCGCTTCACGGATCCCGCGAAGATGATCAAGGATCTGCTGACGGACGGCTTTCACGTGAGTCTCTGGCAATACACGTACTTCACGCCGAAGAACGCGCTCTCACGCGAGCTCGTCGATCAGGGACTCACCGTGCGCGATCAGGGCGGCCGTCCGAGTCCCGATGACGCGGTGCTCGACTTCAGCAATCCTGCCGCAATCGCGTGGTACAGGTCGAAGCTCGGACCGCTGCTCGACATGGGCGTCGGCGCCATCAAGGCCGACTTCGGCGAGAACGCCCCCGTCGAGGGACTGTATCACTCCGGTCGTACGGGCTGGTACGAGCACAACCTCTATCCGCTGCGCTACAACAAGACTGTCTTCGACGTCACGAAGGAGAAGACGGGCGAGGGCATCATCTGGGCGCGTAGTGCATGGGCGGGCAGCCAACGCTATCCGCTGCACTGGGGTGGCGACGCCGAGAATACGAATTCGGCGATGGCGGCGGAACTGCGCGCTGGCCTGTCGTTCGGCATGTCGGGCTTCACCTACTGGAGCCACGACGCGGGCGGCTTCGTCGGCAAGGCGCCGCGCGACCTCTATCGCCGCTGGCTGGCGTTCGGTGTGCTGACGTCGCACACGCGCACGCACGGTGCACCGCCGCGCGAACCGTGGGAATACGATACTGCAATGGTGACGGACTTCCGTCGCGCCGTCGAGATGAAGTATGCGCTCATGCCGTACATCTATGCGCAGGCGAAGACGTCGTCGGCGAACGGATGGCCGATGCTGCGCTCGCTGTTCTTCGAACACCCTGCTGATCCGACGTCCTGGCTCATCGAGGACGAATACATGTTCGGCTCGAACCTCCTCGTCGCGCCGCTGTTCGATTCGACGACCACGCGCAACGTCTATCTGCCGCCGGGAATGTGGATCGACTACCAGACGGGCAAGGCCTACGAGGGTGCGCGCTGGCAGACGATGACGGCGGGTGCTGTTCCGATCGTCGTGCTCGTGAAGAATCACAGCGTGCTGCCGCACATCGCTGTCGCGCAGAACACGGCGGCGATGAACTGGAATGACGTTCAGCTGCGTGTCTTCAGCACCGATGGTGGACGGTCGGAGGGGAGCTTCGCACTGCCCGGCGGGGCGGTGCAGTCCCTTCAGGTGGACGGACGGGGCCTTGTCTCCGATCCGCTGCCAGGAAAAGTGAAGTGGCGCGTCACGCGCAACTAGCGCTTTTCATCCCGCACGAGCGTCAGCGACGAATCCTTTGCAGCTCCTCTTCTGTCCACGGTTTGTTGCGGCCGAGTGTCGCGCCGCGAATCTCCTGCACCGTGTTTGGCTCGATCGCCGACGCACTGTTGCCCCACGAACGACGCACGTACGTCAGCACGTTCGCAATCTGATCGTTCGTCAGCGACGCGCCGATGGGAGGCATGAGCATCGTGCCCTCCTTGCCGTGCAGCACGATGCGGACGAGTCGTTCCGGTGAGCCGAGCACCCATGGCGATCCGACGAGCGGCTTCGCGACACCGGCGAGGCCAGTGCCGCGCAACTGGTGACAGCCGGCGCAGGTCGCGGCATACTGGGTCTGTCCCGCTGCAAAGCGAACGCGCTCAGCTGGCGTGAACGGCTTCACGGAAGCGGTGACCGACTTCTTGCCAGGCCAGTTGAACGACGCCGCGACCTGCGTCGACTGCGCGCGAAGCGTGCTGTCCTTGCTCGACATCGCTGCCAACAGCCCCTTCGGTTCCGACGGCAGGTCGGCCAGCGTGCCGCCCTGCTGTCCACCCGGACGTCGCGCGCCGTCGAGGAGCGCGAGACGCTGCCACCGTGCGCGTTCGGGCTGGCCGGCGAGTGCGAGCACCCGCGCGACGTTCGCGCCGTCGCGTGAGGATACCACGGCGCGCGCGAGCGACCGGATGACTGGTTCCGCATGTGGTGCGTCCGTCGATGTCGACCTGAGGAGCCGCTCGAGAAACGCGAGCTCGCGGCCCGCCATTGCGCCGGTGACAAGGTCGGCGACGACGGGATCATAGCCATAGCGAGCCAGCACGATCGCCAATGCATCGTCGCGCTCTGCGATGGGGAGCGCACCGACCGACGCGGCAAGCTGTCGACGAACGGCGGGAGTGGCATCAAGGATCAGTCGCATCACCGCGGCTTTCACTGCCGAGTCGCCACGCGCGAGCAATGGCTCAGCGATGCGAATGGCCGCAGCACGGACCGCCGGCGACTTGTCCTTCAGTCCGACGTCGAGGATTCGAAAATCGGCCAAATGCAGACCGTCGAGCGTCCAGAGCGCGTGCAGCCGCGCACGGTCATCTCGATGCGTGAGCAACATCGGCTTCAAGAAGGCCGCGGCATGGTCGTCACCACGCTCGACGAGCAGTCGCTGCGCCGTCATCCGCCACCAGAGGCTCGGATGCGCGAGATACGCCACCAACTGCTCTGGCGTCTTCGTCGACAGCTGCGGCTGGGAGTCCTTCACGGTCGACGTGTGCACCACGCGCCAGATCCGTCCCAGCCCGATCGGCCGCTCCAGGCCGCGCTCGATGATCTTCTGCTCGAGATAGCCCGTGATGAACGTGCGATGCTGGATGATGCCGCGATACATGTCGACGATGTACAGCGTACCGTCCGGCGCATTGGCCAGGTTCACCGGACGAAAGCGCTCGTCCGTCGCCGTGAGGAACTCCGCGCGTTCGTACGCTGAACGCGCGTACGGAAAGCCGTCGCTCGAGTCGCGCACGATGAGACGCCCCACCATGTTGCCTGCGGACTCCGTGATGAACACGCTGCTCTTGAGCTCCGCGGGCAACCGGTCACCGGTGTAGATCGTGGGGCTCCCCGCCGACGTGTAGTGCGCCAACGAGCTGTCCGACCGCATCGTCTCGGCGCGATAGCCGCGATTGATCGCTGGCGTCCTGTGCGCCGGCCATACTGCGACATTCGGCGTCAGTCGTTCGTACACGCCTCTCGGATTCGCGACGTTCGGATTGCGCAGCGCGTAGTGCGACGGAATGAGGTCGGCGCGAAGCGGATCCTCGTTGCTGTTCCGATAGATGCGCCCATGGTCGTCCGTCGACAGTCCCCATTGCCCCACGTCGGGCGACTTCCGATAGGCGACATGCCCATCGGCACCCAGGCGAAACTCACCCGCATAGTTCGCGCTGTGGATCCAGTTGTCGATGCCATACAGCAGTCCGTTCGCGTTGTGCTCCGGATTGCCCTTCGGATCGCCGTAGTCGGTGCGGATCAACTCCTTCGTGTCCGCCACCAGGTCGCCGGTGGTGTCGCGCACGAGCCAGAGATTCGGCGGCGCGCCGACGAACACGCCATGCGCGGTCACCTTGATTGCGCGCGGCAACACGAGGCTGTCCATGAACACCGTCGTGCGATCCATCCTGCCGTCGTGATCCGTGTCCTCGACGACGACGATGCGCCCGATCGGACGACTCTCGCCCGTGCCCTGAAGGTTCGGCATGTAGGCCCGCATCTCGACGACGTACAGCCGACCGTCGGCATCGAAGTCGATCGCCACCGGATCCTGGACGAGTGGCTCGGCGGCCACCAGCTCGAGCCGATAGCCGTCGGCGAGCCGGAAGCGCGACAGCTCTTCAGCCGGCGTGTACACCGGCGCGACATCCGAACCCTTCGGCAGCGCGGCGTTCTCGGTGGCCACGATCACCTTCGACGGATCCGCGGTCGCGCGAATGGGCGGAGTAATTTCCGGGGGAACACCCTCGACAGAGACAGCATTCCCTCCCATATCCACGCCCGGCACAACAGGCGCAGGATTTCGCCGACAGCTGCCAACGAGAACAAGCAGCAGCGTCGCGCGAAGTCCGCGCATCACGACGCCGTTCATCAACTGTGACATTTCAATCATTCAGGCGGGACCGCACTCCCGCGTCGCGAAGGTAACCCGACACCACCGTCGCGAACTGCGCGAACGCCACCGCCGGCTCCTCGATCTCCGGATGCCACCGTTTCTCCCACTCGAAGCTGTAAAACCCCTTGTAGTTCGCGCGCGCCAGCGCTTCGACCTGATGTCGCACGGGCACCTCGCCGGCGCCCGTGAGCACGTATCGCCGATCGGTCGCCGCAGGAACGGAGTCCTTGAGATGCGTATGGCGGATATACTTGCCGAGCTCACGAACACTCGTCTCCGGTGACTCCTTCCCCAGCACGAAGGTGTGATGCGCGTCCCACAACACGGCGACGCCTGGCGAGTCCGCACGCTTCATCAGCTCGACCACCGTCGGCGAATCGGTGAAGTCGCCATGCGTCTCCAGCAGCACGACGACGTCTTGCTCCCGCGCATAGGTGCCGAGCGCGTGCAGGCCGCGTGCGATCTGCTCGAGCGTCTGCTCGCGCGAAACACCGTCGACGAACTTGTTGCCGAACACGCGGACGTACGGGACCCCGATGCGCGACGCGAGATCGATGAAGCCTCGCGCTTCCGCGATACCCGCCGCGCCCTTCTCGCCCGCCTCGTGCATGTTCGTCGACGCGCCGAGATCGGTGATGACGAGCCCGCGGTCCTTCAGTTCACGCTGCGTCTGTGCAATGCGCTCCGGTTGGAACTCGGCGGCTTTCGGCAGGTCCATCGTGTTCTTGATCCCGCGCAGCTCGATGCCGGAGTAACCGTGCGCCGCGGCGAAGTCGAGCGCGGCGAGCCAGTCCCACGTCGGACAGCCGAGTGTCGAGAACGCCATCGGCAGTCGTCCTGCTGTAGTCGAGCCAGCGTTCAGGAACGCGGGCGCACCCGAGCGAGCGCACCCCGCCACGGCGAGCAACGCGGCCGATCCAACGAATGAACGGCGATCCATCGAGTTCCTGTCGGTCAAAGCTGTGGTCTCCCGAAAGTATGAACTCTGATCCGCAGCATTGCCGGCCAAGAGCGCGTAACTCTTCGATCGTCCGGCCCACTCGTCCGCCGGCACGCGATGCAACGTTTGTCGTGCACCACCCCCGCTCGCTAAGCGTGAAACCAGTGCTTGCAGTTCCCGCGAATTGAGCGCATTCTCTGTCACGCCGAATTCGTTCGAACTTCGTTCAAATGCAGTTCCGCCGCCAGTCCGTTCACTCCGTCGCCTCCGACCATGAGCTCACTCGATCGTCGCACCTTCCTCAAGTCATCCGCACTGATCGCCGCTGGTGCCGCCCTTCCGGCGCGGTCGTGGGGACAGGTCATGGGGTCCAATGCAGACCTGCGCGTGGGCGTCATCGGGTTGAATGGCCGCGGACGGAATCACCTCAGCAGCCTCGCGAAGATCTCCGGTGTGCGCATCGCCGCCATCTGTGATCCGGACAGCGCGCTCCTCGACAAGATCAAGCCGACGATTCCCGGCGTGAAGACGTACGTCGACATGCGCGACATGTTCGCATCGGGCGACGTCGATGCCGTCACCGTTGCTACACCCAACCACTGGCATTCGCTGGCTGGTATCTGGGCGATGCAGGCGGGCAAGGACGTCTACCTCGAGAAGCCGGTCTCGCACAACATCTGGGAGGGACGCCAGCTCCTCGCCGCCGCGAGCAAGTACGGTCGCGTCATCCAGGCCGGCACGCAGATTCGCTCCGGCGAAGGACTCCGGGAGGCCGTCGCCTACGTGCAGAGCGGTCAGCTCGGCAAGATCGTCGCGTCGCGCGGCTTCTGCTACAAGCGCCGAGACAGCATCGGGCAATGCGGCGGTCCGCAGGCCGTGCCCGCCAATATCAACTACGACATCTGGACCGGCCCCGCGCCGCTCGTTGCGCCGCATCGCAACACGAAGAACGGGCCCGTGCATTACGACTGGCACTGGATCTATCTCTACGGCAACGGCGACGTCGGCAACCAGGGCATCCACCAGATGGACGTCGCGCGCTGGTTCCTCGGCGAGCCGGGCCTGCCGACGCGTTCGCTGAGCATCGGCGGCCGACTCGGGTACGTCGATGATGGCCAGACGGCGAACACGCAGATCGTCATTCACGACTACAAGACCGCTCCGCTGATCTTCGAGGTGCGCGGTCTCCCGATGAAGGCCGGCATCGCGAACGCCGGCGGCGATCCCGCGGCGAACCAGGGCGGTCAGGGCAGCGGCATGGACAACTATCGTGGCGTCGATATCGGCAACGTCATCGACTGCGAAGGTGGCAGCATGATCGTACCGAGCTACACCACGGCCCGCGCTGTCGACAAGAGCGGCAAGGTGATCAAGGAGTTCAAGGGGCAGGATCGCCACATGCAGAACTTCATCGACGTCGTGCGCAGCCGGAAATCCGCCGACCTCTATGGTCCGATCGATGAGGGCGCGGTGTCGAGCGCACTCTGCCACCTCGGCAACATCTCGCACCAGCTGGGTTCGAGCATGGGCGAGGCCAAGGTGCAGGACAAGGTGAAGTCGAGCGCCATGCTGAGTGAGGCGAATGGCCGGATGATCGAGCACCTGCACGCCAACAACGTGGACCTGAACAAGACGCCGCTGACGGTTGGCATGCCGTTGATGATCGATGCCAAGGGCGAGAAGTTCACGGGCCCGGATGCGGCGAAGGCGAATGCGATGCTCACGCGCCAGTACCGCGCGCCGTTCACCGTGCCGAAGCTGGTGTGACCTGCGGCATCATCGGAGAACGCCCCGTTCGCACTCACGTGCGGGCGGGGCATTCTCTTTTCAGTGGAGCGGGACCTCGAGGCCAAGGTGGTCTCCGTGCTTCACGGGGAACGAGGCGCTGCACAGATCGAGGCCACCTTCAGGGTGCACGAAGATCTCGACCCACTGTCCGCCTGTCGGCGGAAGCCTGAGCGTCGCCGTGCGACCGGCGGGAACGGTGCCGACTCGTGTATCGAAGTCACCGCGTTCGAGGTAGATGGTGACCGCGACGTTCCGCGGGTTCTCGACGGTGATCGTCGTCGCATCTACGTCGCTGTCGGGCAGCGCGGCGACCATCGGCTCCGGGGTGATGTTGCTCGCCAGCGTGAGGTTGCCAAGCGGTACCACCAGCCCGATCCGTGTTCCTGGATGCACGGCGAATGTCTCGGTCTCGAGGTCGGCGGCGCCCTCGGGATGGAAGTAGATGCGCACGTCGGAGTTTTCGGTGGACATCCACTTTGGAATCCTGAGCGTTGCGCTCTGCAGCGGCGCGACGGTGCCGAGGCGAACGTCGAACTCCCCGCGATCGACGAAGACCGTCACCGGTACCGTGCGATCGTTTTGCACCTGCACGGTCGCCAGTGTGCTGTCGCGCGTGTCGGGCGCCTGGGCTCGAACCGATGCGGGCGTACTGATCGTCGCCAACGATGCGACGGTCGAAACGAAGATGAGTGCCCGCATGTAAACCTCCTTCTGATGTAGTCGTACGTTTTTCACCGGCGAGAAAAACGCGCCGAGTGGAATCCGTTAAGCGGTAGGAGCCTCCGGAATCGGGAATCGCGCGCCCTGTGTGGCTCGCAATAAGTGATACCCTCGGCGGTCCGCAAAGTGTTGGTGATGGACGGCTGCGATCGGACCTGTTCGCGCCAAAGGAATCGAGCTACTCCTCGTGCAGCGCGGCTGTGAGTCGCAACGACAGGGCACGATGATGATACCTTGACATCCGACAATAGTATCCGCATCATATGTTGTCGAATGTCTAGGTATCAGGAGCCGTCATGCCGTCCCGCACCGATCTCCTTCAGGGCAGCCTCGATCTGCTCATCCTGAAGAGCCTCCTTCTCGGCCCACTGCACGGTTGGGGAGTCTCCAAGCGAATCAGCTCGCTGTCTGCAGACGTCCTCGCCATCAACCAGGGGTCGCTCTATCCCGCGCTCTACCGCCTCGAAGATCGCGGCCTGATCACCGGAGAGTGGGATGTCTCGCCGGAGGGACGACGCGTGAAGGTCTATTCGCTCACCGCCGCGGGACGCGAGCAGTACGACGCCGAACGCGCACAGTGGCGCGCATTCTCGGGCGCGGTTGCCAAGGTGCTCGCGGCGACATGAAGCGAGCGTTGCGCACATTGCTCGATCGTGACGCACTCGACGCGGACATGGATGCCGAGATGCGGCATCACATCGAGCTCGAGACGAAGGAGTTGATCGACAACGGTCTCTCGCCCAGCGAGGCGAGACGGCAGGCCGCCATCGCGTTCGGCGGTGTCGACCGACAGAAGGAGCAGTCCATCGACGATAGCGGCGTCGCCTGGCTCATCGACCTGCGGCGTGACGTGCGCATCGCGGTCAAGACAGTGCGGCGCTATCCGACATTCGCCATCACGGCCACGCTGGCGCTGTCGCTCGCCATTGCCGTGAACACGACGATGTTCAGCATCCTCGACGCGATGATCCATCCGCGAGCCGGCGCGCGCAGGCCGGAGCAACTGTACACCGTCAAGTATTTCGGCGACGTCCGACGGAAAGTGGACTTCCGCGAGAGCGCCGCTGCGCTCGCGGCGGCCGGCCGGATGTTCGGTGCCATCACGCAGTACGCATCGAAAGGTCAGACGATACAGCGCGGGTCGTTCTATCAGGAGGCCAAGGTCATCGTTGCGCGGCCGAACTTCTTCACGCTGCTCGGAGTCCAGCCGATTGCGGGCCGATTGTCACCCGGCGGCGATGATCAGAGCATCCATGCTTCGCTCGTCATCAGCGACCGGTTGGCCGCCAGCTTCTACGCGCGCGGTGAGTCGCCACTCGGCACGCAGATACTGCTCGACGACATTCCGCACACTGTCATCGGCGTGACGACACGCTATTCAGGCATGAACGGGCTCGATCAGGACGTCTGGGCTTTTGCGGCAGAGAACGAGCAGCTCTACGGTGTCCGGCTTCTGCGCCTAAACGACGACGTTACGCTCGATCAGGCGAAGGAGCGACTGAAGACGCTGGCCGCGCAGCTCGCCCAGGCCGCGGGCGATCCCACGCGAGACACGCGCTTCTACCTGGAGCCGATGGTGCAGCAGTTCCACGCCGATCGATTCCACTACGCACTCGTGGGCGCCGGCATCGCCATCCTCCTTGTTGCGTGTACCAACCTCGCGAACCTTCAACTCGCTCGCGGACTCGGACGCAGCAGTGAGCTCGCACTACGTGCCTCGCTCGGTGCATCACGACGCCAGATCATCGCGCAGCTGGTGATCGAGAGCGCGCTGCTTGCCGCGGGGGCACTCCTGCTCGCGCTTTCGCTGACGATCGTCGGCAACGCGCTCGTACGCGCGACCGTACCGGAGAGCATCGGCAACTATGTCGTCGAGCCGCATTTCAGCTGGCGCATGATCGCGTTCGCCGCGATTGCTGCCGTCGCCTGCGTCATCGCTGTCGGGCTGATTCCAGCGCTCCGCGTTTCGCGCGTCGAGTTGAACGAGATGCTGAAGCGTCGGGCTGGCACCGGTGCGCACAAGTCGAATCGCCGAGTGTACGGCATGCTGGTCATCGCGCAGATCGCATTCACGCTGCCGCTCGTCAGCGCTGCTACGCTCACGACGCGCGCAGCGGCACGGGCGTCGTCCATTGACTATCTCGTTCGCGAGTCGTTCGGTTATGATCCGACGCCGTTGATGAGTGTCGTCCTGCGACTAGCGGTGGACAGCGCACGACCGGTTCCCATCGCCGATCTCACGACGACATTCGTCGAGCGCGCGCGGGCAGTGCAGGGTGTGAACGACGCGGCCACCTCACGCATCGGGCTTGCGTCATCATTGACGATGGACGGCCCCGATGGCGGCTTCAAGATGCTGCCGACGCCGATGTGGACGTACATGGTCGTCTCGCCGGCGTATTTCCGGACGATGGGCTATCCGATGGAGGAGGGCAAAGACTTCAGCGATGGCGGCCACACTGAGCCTGGTGTGATCGTTGATCGACAAACGGCTGACTACCTGTGGCCGGGCCAGCCGGTGGTAGGCCGCCTCATCAAGTTCGGCGACGCACGATCGAACGAGCCCTATCTGCGCATTCAGGGAGTAGTCGGTGATCGTCTCACCCCTGAGGCCCGCGATCGCCGCCGTGCCGCTCGGCTCACACGGCTCGGCGCGGTGTATCGCGTCATGACGGTGGGAGACACCGAACCGAAGCCGCGCGATGGATCCACCTTCCTCATGCTCACGGTCAAGGCGAACCACGAACCCCATCGTGTTGCGATCGCGCTTCGCCGCGCCCTCGAGGAAGGCACGCTCATGCAGCCGAGCGTCCAGTTGCAGGCGGATTATCTGGGCATCAACAGAGAGCGCACCGTCACGACATTTGTCGCCGGACTGTTCACGACATTCGGCGTGCTCGCGCTCGTCCTCTCGGCGCTCGGCGTCTACGCCATCGTTGCCCAGTCCGTCGTCGACAGAAAGCGCGAGGTTGCGGTCCGCATCGCATTAGGCGCTAACCCAAAGCAGATCATTCGGGCGCTGCTTCGCGAAGGCAATGCGCTCGTCCTCGCCGGTGTAGCGATCGGCCTGTACATGGCGAAGGAGACGATCGCGTGGCTGGGCATGTTCCTCGGCGAAAACGACATGACGAATGCGCCCCTGTTCGCGCTGATCTGTGTCGCGCTGTTCGCGATGATGGTCGGCGCTGCGCTGGTCCCGGCGATGAAGGCGACGCAGCTCGATCCAATGGACGTCCTGCGCGCCGAATGATGGACATTCAACGCGACAAGCCGCACCGAAGGAAGCCGTACATCGTGAGCGCTACCGTGATCCTGGCGATCGTGCTCACGACGATTGCGGTGACGAAGTTGAAGTCCGCAGCACCGACCCTCGATCGCGGCATGCTCACCTTCGACACCGTCACAGTGGGTGACATGGTCCGAGACGTCAGGGGACCTGGTACACTCGCGCCGGAGCACGTCCGCATCATCGTCGCGACGACTGGTGGCAGAGTCGAAACACTGCCCGTGACGCCCGGACAGGCGGTCCATCCGTCGACGGCCATCGTGCAGCTCAGCAACGCCGATGTCGATCTCGCGGCGCTGCAGGTGCAGCAGCAGCTCACGCAGGCGCACGCCGCGTTCGCGCAGATGAAGAGCTTCCAGGGTCAGCAGCGCGCTACGCAGGAAGGCACAATCGCGCAGTTGCGTACCCAGAAGCGCGACGCCGACCGCACAGCGAGTGTGCTCGACTCGCTCGACCGAGGTCGCATGGCGAGCCGCAACGAGGTTGCGGCCGCGCACGATCGAGCGCTCGAGCTGGCCACCCGCTACGAGCTCGAGGTCAAGCGTGGCGCCGACATGCGCTCGGCCGACGCCGAGCAGGTGCGGTTCAGCGTCGAACAGATCGACGGGCTCGGGAAGATACTTGCCAGCCATCGTGGCAGGGTCGCTTCGATGACCGTCATCGCGGGAGAGGAGGGCGAGCTCCAGTCGCTCGGCAACCCGAAGCTCGAGCTCGGACAGTGGGTCAACTCGGGCATCGAGCTCGCGCGTGTCGTGCACGCAGGACGCCTGAAGGCGGTGCTGCGCGTGCCAGAGACGCAGGCGAAGGATCTCGCGCCAGGACTTCCCGCGATGATCGATACGAGGGACGGCGTGGTGAAAGGCCACGTCGCATCCGTTGAACCGGCAGCGCGCGGCGGAACCGTGACGGTGGAAGTCGCACTGGACGATGCGCTGCCAAAGGGTGCGCGCGCGGACCTCGGCGTCGACGGCGCCATCGAGATCGAACGTCTGCGCACCGTGATGCACGTCGGTCGGCCGGCGTACGCTGTCGCCGAACGCGCGATTCGTGTCTATCGCGTCGTTCCCAACACTGGCTACGCCGTTCGCGTGGACGCGATGCTGGGCAAGGGCTCTGTCACGCAGGTCGAGGTGAAATCGGGACTCGCGCGCGGAGATAGCATCATCATCTCCGACGTGAGCCAGATGCTGCAGGAAACGAGAGTTCGGCTGAAAGAGGCGCCGTGACAGCGAGCGAACGTCAACCGCTCATTCGTCTCTCAGGGTTGAGTCGCGTGTTCCAGACTGACGAATTGGAGACACACGCCCTCACCGACGTGAGTCTCACCATCCACGCCGGCGAATACATCGCGGTGTCCGGACCGAGCGGATGCGGCAAGAGCACCTTGCTCTCGATTCTTGGCTTGCTCGATAGTCCGACCCACGGCGCGTACACCCTTGCGGGAGAGCAGGTTGAATCGCTCACGCCGTCCGAACGCGCGCGCATTCGCAACCGGCAGATCGGATTCATCTTTCAGTCGTTCAACCTGCTCGGCGATCTCTCGGTGTACGAGAACGTCGAGCTCCCGCTCTCGTATCGCGGCATGAGCGACAACGAGCGCGCGCGTCGAGTGCGCGCCGCGCTCGATCGTGTCGGCATGTCACATCGTGCGAAGCACTATCCCGCGCAACTCTCCGGCGGACAGCAGCAACGTGTCGCCGTCGCCAGGGCCGTCGCCGGCGAGCCGCTTATTCTCCTCGCCGATGAGCCGACCGGGAATCTCGACTCGACCAATGGTGAAGCGGTGATGCAACTGCTGAAGACGTTGAATGACGACGGCGCGACGATCTGCATGGTCACACACGATGCTCGCTACGAGCGGCACGCGGATCGCACGGTGCACATCTTCGACGGACGCGTTTCTGCTCTTTGATAGCTCAGGGAGATGGCGACCACTAGCAGACCCGCGCCCACGGAATCGCGTCGAGCCGTTCGAACGGAATGTCCTTGCTGCTGTTCTCGCAGATGCCAAAATGTTCGGGATCTTCCATCATGCGCGTCAACGCCGCATCGATCTCCGCCAGCTCCCGCGACACACGTGTCGCATTCGACGCGTCGAGCTCGGCGTCCATCGTGTCCGTCCCAAGGTCCGCCGCATGCGACGGCATCAGCGACAGGTCGCCGGCCGCATCCTGTCCTGATTCGCCGGACCGCTCACCGACGATACGGTTCAGCAACTCGAGCGCCCGCGCCCGCTCGTCATGAAGCCGGCGCTGCAAGTGGTCGAGTTGATCGCGAGTCAGTGACATGTGTTCCTTCGAATGAGAGTGAGATCCGACGGCGCCATCAAAAAAAGTAAGCGGACGACTCGACGCGCGCTCCGACCCGCTCGGCCATCGTTCGGTCAGCCGCCGACGCCGCCACCACGATCGACTGCGTGAGCGCCACGTTGTGTCGTGAGGCAAACTCGAGCACGGAACCGGGGATCGGCTTGCGACACCAGCACACGGGCGGGCCGGCGTCGTGAGGACAGCAGACCGCGTCCACGTCGACGCCAATCAGCGCGCGCAACTTCGCGAAACATGCGTCGACGTCTTCTAGTGTCGTCTCATTGCGCGCGACCTGCGGTCGCCACGCATGCACGAAGAGCCGCCAGCCTGCTCCGTGCCTTTGCGAGAGCATCTCGCGACGCGACGGCTCGATCGCGACGTCGTCCGGACGCAATGCGGGCGCATCGCCTCCGATGAGATCATCGAGATCGAGAATCACGGCCCGCGCATCGCCGTGCTCAGGCTCGCGAACGAACGCGCGCACCTCCACCGACACGAATCCTTCGTCGAGCGTAGGCGGCTCGAGCGCGCGTTCGTAGCGAAACTGCGCGTCGGGCGAGAGATAGCGTGTGTCCTGCGTGCCGTGCTGACGGATATCCTCTGGCATCGGAAGGCTGCCGTGCACCCGCAGCATGCGACGAATGCTGTTGACCTGCGCATACGCCACATCGGTCGTGAGCCAGACGCATCGCACCGGCACGCCGCGTTGCCACGCCGTCTCGATCACCTCGCTCCGCGACTTGCGCGTCGGGTACGTATTGTCGAGTACGACGCGTCGATTGTCGGTCGCGAGCACGTCGTCCATGCGCAACGCGAGCTTGGCGAGTGACCCACCGATCGCATCACGATTGAGCCGGTGATAGCCGTCCGCCTCCAGCTCGTGAGCCAGTGTCGATTTTCCCGCTCCAGGCATCCCCATCACGATGACGACGTCGCCACTCGCGTTGTCGCTCGGTCGGCGCTGTGTGCGCGGTACACGGAGCAACCGTCCCGAGAACTGTGCATCGAGCGCACTACGGTCATCGTCATCGAGCTCGACGCGGAGTACGCGCGCGAGTGACGACGCGGTGTCAATGCGCGTGGCGCCGGGAATCGGCACGACGCCATCGCCGAAGCTCATCAGCCACGCGAGTGCCATCTCCTCGCTCGATACGCCATGCTTCGCCGCGATCGTCGACAGGACGGCATCGCGACCCAGTCGCTTCGCGCGATCTCCGCCGAGTGGTCGGTGCGCGATCGCGCGAATGCCATTGTCTCGGCAATATTCGGCGACGCCGTTCCGGAGACTCTCGTCGTCGAACGGTGAAAGACTGACCTGCACGGACGCGATCGCGACGATCGACTGCGCGGCCCGAATGTCACTCACCGTGACGTTGCACAGTCCCACGTCGCGGATCTTGCCTTCCTGCTGGAGCTTGGCGAGTGCGCGAACACTCGTCTCGATCGGTGTCTTGGGATCGACGGCGTGGAGTTGATAGAGATCGATCGTCTCGACCTCCAACGCGCGCCGACTCGCCTCACACGCATCGCGAAGATGCTTCGCTCGGCCATCGCTGACCCACGCGCCGTTCGGGCGACGCATGCCGCCCTTCGTCGCGACGGTGATGCGCGCGCGGTCGCCAGTCCACGCAGCAAGCGCGCGGGCGATCAGTCGCTCGTTGTGGCCTGTGTCGCGATCGTCGTGGGCATACGCGTTCGCGCTGTCGAGCAACGTCGCGCCGGCATCGAGCGCCGCATGAATGACGGCCACGCCGCGCTCGTCATCGCGCTCGGGCAGGGTCGATAGCCGCATGCAGCCGAGACCAATCATCGGAGAAGGACTGAACTACAGGCTCACCGCAGAGGACGCAGAGAAGCAGAGGTACGCGGAGAAGAGCAGTCCTCTGCGCTCCTCCGCCCCTCTGCGTCCTCTGCGGTAAATCCGCGGTTGCTCTTCATATCACGAAAGAGTCGGCGACTACCTCGCCACCGCGGACCGACGCAGCATCCACCCGTACAACCACACGACCACGCCAACGAAACCGATCACGCCGAGCGGCCTCGCCAGCGCGAAGTCTTCAGGCACGAGACCGATCGGCGCGTCCTTCGCGAGAGCGACGATCAGCCCCGCGTTCAGCACACCCCACAGGCTCTCACCGACGATCAGCCCCGACGCCACGAGCGTACCGAGCCGCTCGGCGCGGCCGGGATTCGGCATCGCGCGCGCGCGCTTGTCATACCAATGAGAGATCACTGAGCCGATGATGACCGCAAACGTCGCCGACATCGGAAGGTAGATCCCGATGCCCACCGCGAGCGGCGGAATGCGCAGCTTCTTCATCGAGCCGAGCAGGAGGTCGAACAGGATGAGACCCACGCCGACGAGCGCGCCGATGCCGATCATCTTCCATTCGAGGTTGCCGCCGATCACTCCTTGCGCGAGTGCCGAGATGAGCGTCGCCTGCGGCGCCGGCAGCGGATTCGGCGCGACCACGCCGATGTTCGGTGCGCCCGCGAAGCCATACGCTTTCGCGAGCAGGTTCAGCACCGGCGGAATGACGGCAGCGCCCGATGCGACGCCCACGATCAGCGCGATCTGCTGACGCCTCGGCGACGCACCGACGAGCTGTCCCGTCTTCAGGTCCTGAAGGTTGTCATTCGAGATCGTTGCGCACGCAAAGACGATCGCCGTCACGAAGAGGGCGAATGCGACCAGTGCGGGACGCGTCTCCGGTGTCGGCGCCACCGCGAGCACGATCACCGACGCGCAGATCACGATCGACAGGATGCCGACACCCGAGATCGGGCTGTTCGACGCGCCGATCAGTCCCGCCATGTAGCCGCACACGCCCGCGATGAGAAAGCCGACGAGCAGGACGAATGGCACCGCGATCAGCGTGAGCTTGAGTGAGCTCGCCGCCAGCGCCGGAACCGACTGCGCGAACGAGTACGCGAGGTATGCGGTGATGAGCATGCACAGCGCCGTCAGCACGTAGATCCACGC
>JBDSML010000060.1:0-6060 GCA_039915865.1 Gemmatimonadaceae bacterium
CGCAACACGCGGGCGCTGGAACTGGAGGCGATGAATGAAGGGAAACCTGAGAGCGTGCCCTGAGGGCGTGCTCCGACGGCGACGCTGAGAGCGAATTTGAGGGCGTGCCCTGAAAAACGTGCTCTTGCGTCGTCAGAGCACGCACTCAGAGCCCGCCGTTAAGCCCCGTCGTCGGAGCACGCCCTCAGAGCCGTCGTCAGCGCCCGTCGTTAAAGCCTTGTCGTCAGAGCACGCCCTCAGAGCCGTCGTCAACGCCCGTCGTTAAAGCCTTCTCGTTGCCAACCCCACCGGTTGCGCCACACCCGCTGCATGGCGATATACCTGAGGCAATCAGCAGCCTCGTCATGCGCGCCATCGCCGACGCAAGGCCAGCGACGGCAGAGGGACATCATCATGCGCCGGAACAGCACGATTGAGTTGGTGACCATGGTCACAGGCGAACGACGCTGCCTCGGCAGGGTATATTGAACCATGCGATTACTCTGTATCGGCCGACATGAATTCCTGAGTGAGCACCTGTGCCGGTTCTTCGGTGACCTCGGCTCCGATTGCGAGCCTGTCGTGGGCATTGCCAACGCAGTGGCCGTGGCCGGGACGTTCGAGCCACACCTCGTCATCGCGGAAAGCGATCTCCTCAACCCAGCCGTCCTCGACGCATGGTCGTGCGAGCGCGTGCTGGCCGGTGTACCCGTGCTCGCGGTGAGCCTCACGCGACGTCCGGAGGAGAGCATCCCCGCCGACCTGTGCGGACTCGCCGGCGTGATCTACCTGCCGACACTCGATCGATCGACCGTGCTCGCGTTGCTCGAAGGCGCGCGACGTCCCCGCGGAGTGGACGTGCCGCGAGATGCACTGCCCGCTGCTTCGCGGCAGCCGGTCACGCAGCATTGATCCACTGGACGACCGCACGTGGCCGCACGTCCTAGCGGAAGCATGAATGCGGTGAGCCGCGAGTCACCGACTCGCGGCCTCAACACCGTCCCGGCACAGCCCATCGAGCGTGATGCCGCGCATCTGCTGGACGCGCTCGAAGCGGGTGTGCTCATTCTCTCCCGCGACCTGCGCGTCGAGTACGCCAACGCGCGCTGGACGTTGTGGCTCGATGCGGCGGTGGGTGCGGGAATGCCATTCGCGGCACTATTGCGTGAGAACGCGGCATTTGTGCAGGACGAATTACGTGCTGCCCTCGCGGACGGTGAGCCGCGCACCCTCCACCTGAACCTTGCCGGTGGGCGCGATGCGTCGCCACGCCGCGTCGGGTGCTGCGTGCGCGTAGCCGGCGACGGGCTCGTGCTCGAAGCGCACGCGGATGCCGATGACGAAAGCGCCGCGATGCACGATACTGCACGTCGCCTCGCCGAAGTGACGGACATGGCCGAGGTGCTGCGGACGCTGTGCGACATCGCGATTCACCAGTGCGGCGCCAGTGCGGCCGCGGTGCTGCGTGTCGCCGACCATCAAGGTGAGGTCGTCGCATCGGCTGGTGATCTCCTCCCCGCGCAGGGACAGTCTTTCGACCTGGCGGGATCGATGCTCGAGCAGGCGGTGAACGAACAGGTAATCGTGAGCGAGAGTCATTTCCGCGATTCGGGTCGGCCGCTCATGCGCGTCATGCCTGAACTCTCGCTCGGTCCGGTCATCCTTGCGCCGCTCCACGCGCACGGTGAGACGCTCGGCGTCCTTGCCGTCGCGCGCGGCGTGGGGGCGAAGGCGTTTCGCGCGCGCGAGATCGACCGGCTGCGCATGCTGGCAGACCACGCCGCGCTCGCGGTGCACAAGTCGATGTTGCTCATGCAGGCGCAGAGCGCCGATCGCGCCAAGGGACGATTCCTTGCGACGATGAGCCACGAGCTGCGCACGCCGCTGACCGCGCTCGCCGGCTACAATGAGCTGCTCTGCGATCAGGTCATCGGCCCGGTAAGCGATCCGCAGCTCGATATTCTGGAGCGCATGCGCTCGGTGACGATGCACCTCTCGGCGTTGATCGAGGAGATTCTTTCCTTCACCAATCTCGAGGAAGGTCGAGAATTTGTGCGGCCGAGTGAGTTCCTCGTCGCGGATCTCGTGCGGGCGTCGATTGCCGTCGTGCAGCCGATGGCGGACCAGAAGAAGCTCACGCTGGACGTTGTCCTGCCAAAGACGCCGGTGCGCATCACCAGCGACATCGACAAGTCGCGGCAGATTCTCGTCAACCTGCTTGGCAATGCGCTGAAGTTCACGGACGTCGGTGGCGTGAAAGTCCGCGTCAGCAAGACGTCCGACGTCGTTCGCATCGACGTCATCGACACCGGTATCGGGATTGCCGAGGAGGAACTGTCGCGCCTGTTCCGGCCATTCGCGCAAGTGGATACCGGGCTCACGAGGCGCCACGGCGGGACCGGGCTCGGGCTTTACATCTCGCGGCGTCTCGTCACCCTGCTGGGCGGACATATTCAAGTGAACAGCACGCAGGGAGCGGGATCGACGTTCAGCGTGGTGCTGCCGCTGATGTGGGAAGGGCGCGCTTAAGGTGCTTGACGCAGGTCGAGTCGTTGCCGTTGAGCCGGTGGCAACCTTGAGTTTTTCCCGCCAGGCGCCGCTACTAAGTAGATGATTCCGTTCGAAGATTCGGAGGCTCCGGCGGTTCACGTCGCTGAGCCGGCCGACTGGACTTCATCGCTTCCGCTGCGCTCGGTGTGCGATGTGATCACCGAGATGGCGGACGCGCTCTTCCTCGCCGTGATGCTCCAGGGAAAGCGACTCGCCGTGCGCGCCGATCCCGGGCAATTGGAGCAGGTCATCATCAACCTCGCCGTCAACGCTCGCGACGCGATGTCGAAGGGCGGTGTGTTGGGCATCGAGACGGACGTCGTTGCGCTAAACGAGCACGACGTCATTCGGCTCGCGCTCGACCCCATGACCGCCACCCAGCCGGCGCGACCCGGCGAGTACGCACTCGTGCGCGTGACGGACACGGGCGCCGGCATGGACCCCGACGTGATGAAGCACAGCTTCGAGCCATTCTTCACGACGAGTAAAGCATCTGCTGCATCAAGCGTAGGGGATGTACCGCTGTCCGTAGGCTGGGATGCGCCGTTAAATTGAGTCCCATGAGCACCTTCCCTCCGACGACGACCGTCTTCAACGACGGCTATATCGCCGAGATGTACGAGGCGTACCGGCGCGATCCTTCATCGGTGGACGAGTCGTGGCGTCAGTACTTCCGCACGGCTGAGTCCCTTTCCGGCACCGTCTCCGGCGCACCGCGCGACGAGCGCATGCTGCGAAAGGCCGCCGCCGCTGCAGCACTTGTCGAGGCCATCCGCGAATACGGCCATCTCGCCGTGCAGCTCGACCCGCTCGGCACCGCACCGCCGGGCGCTCCGGAACTGACCCCCGAATTCCACGGCATCACCGAGGACGAGCTGGCCCACGTGCCCGCCTCGGCCCTCGGCAACTTCGAGGGCACGGCTGCGGACGTCGTGCAGCGCATGCGTGACGTCTACTGCGGATCCATCGGCCTCGAGTTCATGGAGCTCGATAACGAGGCCGAGCGCGCCTGGTTCAAGTCGGCGATGGAAGACGGGGTGATCACGAAGCCGCTCACTCCCGAAGAGAAGATCGCCGTACTCGAGCGACTCACCGAGGTCGATGGGCTCGAGCGGTTCCTCGGTCGCGCATATCAGGGCTTCAAGCGCTTCTCGATCGAAGGCACCGACGTCATGGTGCCGATGCTCGACGAGCTGATCGCGCGCGGCGCAGACACCGGCGCACGCGAGGTCGTGCTCGCGATGGCCCATCGTGGCCGCATCAACGTGCTGGTGCACGTCATGGGGATGTCGTATGCCGAGATGTTCGGCGAATTCGAGGGGCGTCAGGGAGACGCGAGCGCCTACAGCAGCACCGGCGACGTGAAGTACCACCTCGGCTTCGACCACGAGCGGCAAATCGGCGACAAGACGATCACGCTCGAGCTGGTGCCGAATCCGAGCCATCTGGAAGTCGTCAATCCGATCATGATGGGTCTCGCGCGCGCCAGGCAGCGCGTGGCCGAGGCGCCCGGAACGCGCGATCAGCGTGGTGTGGTGCCGCTGTGCATTCACGGCGACGCAGCGTTTCCGGGTGAGGGTGTCGTGCCGGAGACGTTCAACCTCTCGCGCCTCAAGGGTTACGACGTCGGTGGTACGCTGCACCTCATCGTCAACAACCAGGTCGGCTTCACCACCGATCCCATCGACGCGCGCTCGACGCGCTATGCCAGCGATCCCGCGAAGGGATTCGACGTGCCTGTCATGCACGTCAACGCCGACGACGCCGAGGCCTGTCTCATCGCGGTGCGTCTCGCCACGGCCTACCGCGAGAAGTTCTTCGAGGACGTGCTGATCGACCTCGTGGGCTACCGGCGCTGGGGACACAACGAGACCGACGAGCCGATGTTCACGCAGCCGAAGCTCTACGAGATGATCAGGGCGCATCCCACGCCGCGCGAAGTGTGGGGCGCACGACTCGTGCGCGAACGCATCCTCACGGACGCCGAGGTGAAGGCGATCGACAGCGCATTCGCCGACAAGCTCGCGGCGATCCACAAGGACATGCGCGCAGCGGCGAAGTCGCAGGAGACGCCGGCGCGCGGCACGAAGTCGATGCCGGTGATCACCGAGCTCGCCGATCCGCCGACGGCCGTGCCTGCATCGGAGCTCGAGACGCTCAACGGTCAGCTCCTCAGTTGGCCATCGACGTTCCACGGACATCCCAAGCTGCTCAAGATCATCGAGCGGCGACGCGAGTCGCTGCACGGTGGGCTGATCGACTGGGGACATGCCGAGGCGCTCGCCTTCGGCTCGCTCCTCCTCGGTGGCACGGGCGTGCGCATCTCCGGTCAGGACGCCGAACGCGGTACGTTCGCGCATCGCAACGCAGTGCTGCACGACGTCGAGACGGGCGGTTCGTACACGCCGCTTGCGAACATTCCGGGCGCGAAGGGTCAGTTCGAGATCTACAACAGCCCGCTGTCGGAAACGGCAGTGATGGGATTCGAGTACGGCTTCAGCATCGCGACGGAAAAGGACCTGGTGCTGTGGGAGGCGCAGTACGGCGACTTCGTCAACGTCGCGCAGCCGATCATCGACCAGTTCATTTCGGCGGACAAGGCGAAGTGGGGGCAGACGAGCGGTCTCGTGCTGCTGTTGCCGCACGGCTATGAGGGCGGTGGACCCGAGCACTCGAGTGCGCGCCTCGAGCGGTTCCTCCAGCTCTGTGCGGAGCGCAACATGTGCGTCGCGTATCCGAGCACGCCGGCGCAGTACTTCCACATCATCCGTCGCCAGGCGCTGCGCGCCGAGCGCATGCCGTTGATCCTGATGCAGCCAAAGAGCCTGTTGCGCATGCCTGCTGCGGCGTCGAGCCTCGAGCAGCTCGCCAGTGGCTCGTTCCAGCCGGTGATCGACGACGCGGTGATCGGCATGAAGGTCGAGGACGTGCGTCGTCTCGTGCTGTGCACGGCCAAGATGTACTATGACCTGCACGAGACGAAGGCGGACCGGACGGACATCGCGATCGTGCGCGTGGACGAGTTGTATCCGTGGCCGGGTGCGGACGTCGCCGCGGTCGTGGACCGCTACCCGAATCTCGAAGACGTGGTGTGGGCGCAGGAAGAGCCGAAGAACATGGGCGCGTGGACCTATGCCGCACCACAACTGCGCGTGGCGACGGGAAACATGCTCACGATCCGCTACATCGGCCGTCCCGAACGCGCCAGCCCCGCCGAGGGTTACTCCAGAGCTCACGAGGAAGAGCAGAAGCGCATCGTGTCGGATGTGCTGACGCTCTCCGCGTCGTCCACCAGACGGAAGACTTCGAAAGTGTGATGCCAATCATGACGCGATCGGTTCGTGGATTCGCTGTTGCCGGTGTCGTTGCCTCACTCGTCGTCGCGCCGCGCCTCCTCTCTGCCCAGGAACGCGGCGCGACCGAGTTGGGCGAGGCGGTCGCGGGTCTCGACGTGACGGCGCGCGTTCTCGTGATCGGCGCACATCCGGACGACGAGGACACGCAGCTCATCACCTGGCTAGCGCGTGGACG